>CASFBD010000091.1 GCA_949292885.1 uncultured Bacillota bacterium | reverse complement strand
CAGGGAAGTGGGGCAAAAGGCGTTCTGCATGACCAACCTTTCAAATTTCAGAAGGATCGGGAACGGACGGCTTGAAAAGATAGGGGCGTTTGCCTTTTCCAGGTGCAAAAAACTGACAAAGCTCGATCTGAGCGAATGTAAATCCGTTTCCCGCGGCGCCTTTGCGGAATGCACGGGGATCAGGACGCTCACATTGACCGACGGCGTGCGGATAGACGAACAGAACCTGCTCTCTCTCTTTTCCAAAAATGCGGATGCGTACCGTTCGTCCGGGTATTTGCTGGAAGAAGTGATCTACCGTTGCGACAAGGGCGAGATCCCTCCCGGATTTTTCGCGGATTGTTCTTCCGTAAAAAAGATCACCGTTCTGGGAGAGGTGAGGAAGCTGGGGGAAAGGGCCTTTGCAGGCTGTTCCGCATTGACCGAACTCTCTATGGAATATGTCGGGCAGGATCTTCCCGACTCTGCGTTCCGAGGGTGCGAGGGGCTTGTTTGCCTCCCCGAATTTTCTCAGGTCGAGCGGATAGGCGAGTACGCGTTTTCCGGTTGCACGCAACTGAAGAGCCTGAACTTCAAAAAAGTTCTCTCTGTGCTGGGCAAGGGAGCCTTTTCCGGCTGCGCAAATCTGCAGAGCCTGAACCTGTCTTTTGAACGGGCAGAGATCGCGTCCGAATGCTTTAAAGGATGTTCCTCGCTGAAAGATATTGCCGTGGATCAGGTACGGCTGATCGGGCGTGAGGCATTTGTCGGCTGCAAGTTTTTGAAAGGACTGCACCTGACAGAGGCGACGCTGGTCATCGAGGAAGCCGCTTTTCGCGGTGCGGAGATCGGCGGGACGCTGACCGTGCCTGCGGGCATTGCCTTCGGCAAACGGGTGTTTGAGGGCATCAAAGGGGTGCGCGATCTGGTTTTGTATTCCACGTCCGTGCGCGACAGCGCGGGAAACGCCTTCCCTCTCTGCGAATTGTTTGCGGAAAACGCGGAACAACTCGCAAGTTCCTTTGCGGGGCTGAAAAATATAAAAATTCTGGCCGACAACGTCGTTGAAGGGGCGTTTGAAGGCTGGGCGAATATCAAAAAGGTACTGATCGCATCTCCGTTGGGCAGTATCGGCAAAAACGCTTTCAGGGGCTGTACGTCATTGGAAGGCGTAAAGATCGATTCCGACCGGGTGCAGATAGGAGAGTCTGCTTTTGCGGACTGTACGTCCCTGCAGCGGTTCAAAACCTCCTCCCAAAGCGTCCCGGACGAAGACGTGAACCTGTTCGGCGTGCTGTCCGTCGGTTTTGCGGCGTTTGAAGGCTGTTCTTTTGAAAAGATTTCCCTTCCTTTTACCTGCAAGACGGAAAACGGGGCGTTTGCTTCTTGCGGAAAATTAAAAGAGATCGTATTTTATTGCAATGCGCAGGCGGCTCCGCCGCAGATCTTTGCGCCCTTTGCGGAGAGCAAAGAAGAATTTAATGCGCGTTTCTCCGCCTGCACCAAGGTGGTTTTCCGCAGATTGCGCGCCGTTCCGGACGCATTCTTTGACGGGTACGAAAACATTCGCGAAATCGTGTTCGACGGCGAGATCGAAAAGATAGGAAGGGCGGCCTTTGCCAATCTTCCCGCGCTGGAAAAGGTGTCCGGAAGCTATGTCGGGGACATTTTGCCGGAATCCGTTTTTGAAAACTGCGCAAGCCTTTCGGAAATTTTCAGCATGAAAAACGTGGGGAAAATACAGCCCCGCGCGTTCCAGGGCTGTTCCTCGTTGTGTTCCGTTTTTTTCGGAACGGTCGTAGAAATCGGGGATTTTGCGTTCTGCGGCTGTGCCTCCCTCACCGAGTTCGGCGGGAATTTCAGCGGCAAGTGGGTGGGGGCGTACGCATTTTCCGGCTGTAAAAAGCTGGGAAATTTCGGCTTTCTCTCCGATGTCACCGATGTACGGGAGTTCGCCTTTGAAAACACTTCTATCGGCCGCATTCCCGAAACTATCCGTTTTGCGGCGCGCGGCGCGTTTAAAAACGCAAACCTCGGCGATACGGTGACCATCCCTGCCGGAGTCCGCTTTGAGGAGGGGGCGCTGGAAGACATCTGCGATTTCAAAACGCTTGTCCTGGAAGGGGAATGCGTCAAAGACCGTGAGGACAAAGAAATCCCCCTGTATAGACTTTTTGCGCAGTCGTTGGAAAGTTTCAACGAAAAATATTTTCTGCTTGCCAACGTCAGGGTAGAAAAGGGACTTGTGGCGGAGGAATTTTGCGGCTGGAAAAAGATCCGCAAGGTGTTGATCAGCGCGGGCGACGAAGTCAGCATCCCCGCCTCATGCTTTGACGGCTGCGAGAGCCTGGAAGGCATCAAGGTCGCGGGGACGGTGCGGAGCATAGGAGAATTTGCGTTCAGGAACTGTATCTCTCTGAAACGTTTTAAAACGAGGGGGACGGAGGACTGTGATCTTTCTCTGCAAAAGGTCGGAAGCATAGGCAGAAACGCTTTTGAAAACTGCGCATCCGTACGGGAGATCTCTTTTGTGCTGAGCAGCGTTTCGGAAGGCGCTTTCAGCGGCTGTGACGGGACGGAAAGGATCAAAGTTCGTCTGGACGGCGGCAGCGGAAAGATCTGTTCCGCCTTTTCGGAGGAAGAAACGTTCGGCAGCCGCTATCCGAACCTGAAGCGGGCGGAACTTGTCAACACAAACGCATTGCCGTCCGGCCTGCTTGCGGGCTGCGGAAATCTCAAAGAGATCGTATGCGCAGACAGGGTGGAAAAAGCGGGCGAGGGAGTGTTCCGAGGCTGTTTCGGGCTTGAAACCTTGGTTTGGGACTTTGCGGGCACGCAGCTGCCTGCGCATTGCTTTGAGGACTGCCGCAGCCTTTCCTCCCCGATGTCCTTTGAAAAGGTCAGCGAGATAGGCATATCGGCGTTCAGAAACTGTGAAAAGCTCACGGAAATAAAATTTTTGTCGCCCGTGTACACGCTGGGCGAAGAGGCGTTTGCAAGCTGCGGCAGTCTGACTGCCGTTCAGATGAATTTTGCGGGGAAGGTCGTTCCCGCAAGGTGTTTTGCGCAGTGCGCGTCTCTTTCTGTCCTTCCCGAAATGCGGGAAGTCGGGCAGATCGGCGAAGATGCTTTTTTCGGCTGCGGGAAGATCTCTCATCTCTGCATCGGATGCGTGAAAGGGGAACGCCTTTCTTTCCTGTTCGGGGATTCCTGTCAGGAGATCAGATCGGTGGAATACACTTCCGATTACATAGCGGACAACTTCTTTAACGGAATGAGTTCCCTGGAAGAAGTAAAGTTCTGCAAGGAGATCGTGCACATCGGGGACAGTGCCTTTTACGGCACGCAGTCCCTGAAAGGCGGGTTCTCGTTTCAAAGTGCCGAATACGTAGGCCGCTATGCCTTTGCGTACAGCGGGATCGAAGAGATCCGTTTTTCAGACACGCTGAAAGGGATCGGCGTGGGCGTCTTTGCCGGATGCCGGGCGTTGAGAGATTTGGAAATGCCCGCGTGCTTCCGCTGTTTCGGCAGTCTGTTCGACTGGAAAAAGGAACAGGGAACGGAAGAAGTTGTGCAAAAGTGTTCGGGCAGGGATAAAAAATACTATCTTCCCCGTTCCCTGCGCAAAGCGGTGATCACGGGAGGCTGTCTTTCCGAGGGAATGTTCAGCGGGCTCGGTTGCGAAGTGGATATACGCTTTGCGCCGCGGGAGATACCGGATCATGCGTTTGCTGGGTTCAGGGGCAAGCTGCGGATGGATGTTTCGCAGGTCGTCAGACTGGGCGTCGGCGCTTTTGAAAACTTGAAATCGGACGAACCTGCGCTGGAACTGCCGGAAATCGTTTCGGTCGGTGCAGGCGCTTTTGCCGGCGCGCAGCTTTGCCTGCTTACGCTGGGGAAAAATCTGCGGGAGATCGGTGACAACGCCTTTCTGCACGCGGAAATCCGCGAAGTGCGCATCGGCGGCGGATCGGTTTACGCGGCGGAAAATTCGCTGGTGACGGACAAAAACAGCGGAAAACTTCTCTATGCGGGCAAGGGCATCTCGGGGGAGATTTTCCTGGACGGCAGGGTGACGGAAATAGAGCCGTATGCTTTTGCCGATTGTAAAAACATCACTTCCGTAAAGGCCGTCGATGTCCGCAGGGTCGGAGAAAGAGCCTTTGAAAACTGTACATCGCTTCTTTCTGTCGTCCTTTCGGAAAAGGCGGAACGGATCGGCGGCGAGATCTGCCGCGGCTGCGAAAACATTTTATACCTCGAACTTCCTTTTCTGGGAGAGCGCGCCGACGCGCCTTCCGCAATCGGATACGTGTGGGGGGATGCGGAACCCAAAAAACAGGCGGACATCGTCGTCAAGGGCGGAAAACTGGCGGAAGGTGTCTTCTGTTCGGACGCGAAACGCAGATACGGAAAGATCGACCTTGCGCGGACAGACTGTAAAATTCTGGACAGGGATTGCTTTGTCAACGCGGAAATACAGGAACTGATCCTGCCCGAACAGCTGAAAAGTGTGCAGCCCGGCTCCTTCCGACGGTGCAGGATAGACCGCGTGACGGTTCTTTTCGAGGAGGAGAAGGCAGACGGGGTATCGGTCACGGAAGGCTGCATTTATTCCGGGAATGCCCTCATTTACAGGTTCAGGGACGGCGGCGCTTTGAAAATTGCCCGCGGCACGAAAGTCATCTGCCAAGACGCGTTTGACCTTTGTTCCCGCGCCGAACAGCTTTCCGTTTCCGATGAGGAACTTTTAACGGGTTCCAACATTGCCCTTATAGGCGGGCTGGAAGGCGTTTCGGAGCTGGAGATCTCGGCAGACGTTTCCGTTCCCATGCGCAAACTGTTCGGAAAATACGCAAAAAATCTGGTAAAGATCTGTTATTCCGGGAGCAATTCCTGCATAGATATGTTTGCCGGGCTGACATCGCTGAAAGAACTTCTTCTTCCCGGCGTCAGAGTTTTGCAGAAAGGCTTTTTCAGCGGCTGCGATAATCTGCAGGACCTTACTTCCTTCCGCAGTCTGGAAAGCATAGAAAAGGGCGCTTTTGACGGGCTTTCGGAAATCAAACTTCTGCAGATCCCGCAGACCATTCGGAAGATCGCGCCGGAATCCTTTGACGGAACAGACGTAAGGCATCTCATCGTCGAGAAAAACGACAGTTATTCCTGCGAACACGGGCTGCTTACCGATGCAAGAAAAAATCTTTTGTATGCGGAAAAAGATCTCAAAGGCGCGGTCCAAATCGGGGATGTGCTTACCATCCGCAAGTCTGCGTTCAGGAATTGTACACTTCTGACGGAGGTAAGGATAGGTATTCTTCGCGAGATCGGCGATCTTGCTTTTGAAGGATGCGTCAATCTCAGACATTTCTCGGTGAAAAATTGCGAAAAAATGGGGAAAGGGGTGCTGAGCGGATGCCAGGCGCTCGCTTCCCTGGAAATTCCTTATTCGGGTCCTTCCAAATCGTGCGGCAAGCATCTTCTCTACCTGTTCAATGCCGATCCGGAGGAGTACGGTACAGAGAAGTCTCTCTCGCTCGCGGTAGAAAAGTGTTTTCCCCCGTTGCTCAGGGATGTAACATTATTGGGGCAAACGGTCATTGACGGTACCTTTTCCATGTGTGACAGGCTGGAGGCGGTCACGCTCCCCGGGCCGACCAGGTCCGTCAGAACGGGAGCTTTCAAACAGTGCACCTCTCTTAAAAAGGTAACCCTTTCGGATTCGGTCAGGGAAGTGGAAAATTTTGCGTTTTTCCATTGCGGAAAAGGGCTTTTGATAGAAATTGCGGACAAGGCGCAGGAAGAGTCGTTCTCCCCCAAGTGGAACCATCTGAACAAGGGGGTCTTCGGCATCGGCGTAAAAAAAGCAAAGGTGAAATACAGGAGATAGTCTTATGGAACAAAAAGATATTCAATTCGATCTGATCTTTTTTGTCGATTACAGAGCTCTTGCGGAAGGTGATTTTTCCTTTTTTGACAACATCGATTATGAAAGAGCCAAAGTAAGGATCCTCACTCCGGAAATTTCGGCGTTCAACGATCATTACAAGAGCATCTCAGATGCCGCCGCCAAACAGAATTTCAAAAAGACCAGGGTCGATTTTCTGAATCGGCTGATCACGGAAAACAAACTCAAGTCGCTGGGCGGCGAAAACGAGCAGAAAACGGAGTATCACCTTTTGGAGATCCTGGTCAAAAAGTATTACCTGCAAAACGTTCTGATCGTTTCCAACAACGCGCAGAAAGCAGAACTGTTTTTGCCGCTTGTCCCCGTGTTTGAGGCGTTCGGCCATACTCTGAAAGTTGTTTCTCTGACAGACTCTGTCACCGAATACGAGTTTAAAGGGCGCGGGGACGCCCTTGCAAAGCTGTCCGCAAGGCAGGAAACGACCTGCGAGAAGCAGAAACCCGCAGGGGAGCAGCCTCGCGCAGAGGAACAGGTGTCCACAGAGGAACAGCCGTCCGCAGAGGAACAGCCGCCCGCAGCGGAACAGAAACCCGCAGAGGAACAGCCGCCCGCAGCGGAACAGACACCCGCAGAGGAGCAGTCGCCCGCAGAAAAGCAGACATCTGCCGATGCGGAGGAAGGGCAGACCGCGGAAGAAGATTCTTTGGACGACGAATTTGATTTTTAAGGGAGGGATCTATGAACAACAAATATTTTGGCGATGACGATCTGATCTTCAACACTTCTTCGAGAGTTCCCATCTGCCTGTGTATCGACACAAGCGGATCCATGGAACAATACGACGATACGACGGAGAGCCGTATCAGTCGCGTAAAGAAGGGGATCATTCAGTTTTATAGGGAGTTGCGGGAAAGCGATCTTACGAAATATTCTGCCGAAGTGGCGATCGTGGCGTTCAGCACAAAGCCGTATGTCGTGCAGGATTTCAGAACGATCGATCTTGTCGATCCCGATTCGGTCGAGCTTGTTCCGCACGGGAAAGGGGATCTGGGGAAAGGCGTCTTAAAGGCGATAGAATTGCTGCAGGCCCGCAAAGAATCCTATAAAAGGAATGGTATCGACTATTATCAGCCGTGGCTGATCATCATGACAGACGGGCGGCCGACGGGGGATGAAAATACGATTTCAGATCTTCGGCAGGCGCAGCAAAAGACGATCGAAATGGAGTCGAACAAAAAACTCACCGTTATCCCGGTCTTTATCGGCAGGGCGGAGGAAAATTCCGAACTGAGCGAGATCGATTCCAAAGCAGACAAATATCTTTCCGGATTTTCCAAGAAAAACACGCCCCTGCAGCTGAGTTCGGGCGCAAAATTCAGCCAATTCTTTGAATGGCTGGGCAAAAGCGTGGTTATGTTCACGGAGGATACGGACGTCGAACTTGACTTTGCAGATCTTACGGATTGGGAAGAAATTTAAAACAGAGGAGATTATACAATGGATAAATATTTTGGTGAAGACGATCTGGTTATCAACACATCTTCCAGGATCCCCGTCTGCCTTTGCATCGATACATCCGCTTCCATGCGGCGGGTCATCGAAGGCACGGGGCGGGCGACGGGCGAAACGGTGTTCGTTGACGGAAGGGAGTGGTCGATCGTAGAAGGCGGCAAGACGCTTCTCGACAACATGAACGAGGGGATCCGTGCGTTTTACAAAGCCGTCAACAATCACGAGCAGGCAAAACTTTCCTGCGAACTTGCCGTCGTCGCGTTTGACGACAGCGCACGCGTGGTAGAAGATTTCGGATCTGTCCTGTCAAAACAACCTCCGCAAATCGATCAGACGGGGGACAATACCGCTCTCGGAGAGGGCGTCAGCCTGGCACTGCAGCTTTTGGAAAAGAGAAAAAAAGAATACAAGAAGAACGGCGTGGACTATTACCAGCCCTGGCTTGTGATCTTCACCGACGGGGATGCATCGGACAATATTTCCGAAA
>CASFBD010000090.1 GCA_949292885.1 uncultured Bacillota bacterium | reverse complement strand
TGCCATTTTTTTGCCTCCTTGTTTTATTCGGAAAAGTTTTGCCGTAAATGAAATATTTTTTTGCTTTGCAAAAAAATAAAGCCGGCTTTATCCCTTTCTTTTACGAAAATATTCTATCACAATTTTATTTCAAATACAAGCACATACGAAGATAACCGACAAAAAAGCGGGGAGTTTTCCGAAAAACTCCCCGCTTTTTTCATTTTTATCACATTGCCGCCGTCTTGTAAAAATAAAAGTATTTTTCATCCTCGCCGCAGGGACGCATCCCCGCCGCTTTCAGCGTATAAGCGGACGCCGCATTCTCGCGGAAACATTTTGCCTCGATCTTTTCCAGGTTCAGCTTGATAAACCCGTAATCCATCAATGCGATCAGCGCCTCTCGGGCAAAGCCCCTGCCCTGCCATTCGGGCAGAATGCGCATTCCGATCTCTGCCTCCGACTGATACCCGAAATTGTGCAAAACCACTTCGCCAACCAGTCTGTTTTCAAAATACACGCCCAGCGGAAGTTCGTTTTTCTGTTTGAAATCTTTGCGAACGTCCTCTAAAAACCAGGACGCGGGAGGATCTTTCTGCGTTGCGTTTTCCCGCCAGTCGTACCCCCAATAGCGGTTGAGCTCGTCGTCCGCGGCAAGCCGCGCAAACTCCTGCGCGTCCTCGTCCGCGATCGCACGCAAAACAAGCCGTGCAGAAGTGATCTCCGGATATGCAGACAGCGCGTCAAACGAGCGGTGAATGGCGAGATTGTACTTATCCACCAGCTGCACGGGCGAATACTGCATTTTGGATTTGCGCAGCCCCGCATCGCCAGAATCGTCCTCGCGGTTGATGTATCTCACATCCCTCGCGAACGTCTGCGCAAACATCTGAGCAATGGCAGGATACGCCCCCTGCACGCCGCGCAGCGCCTTTTCGATGTGCACGTACATGGTATCCCCGCAGACCTCGCCCGCGGAAAAAGCGACGATCTTTCCGCCTGCACGCAGGATCCCCGCCTTCATGCCGTACTCTTCCAGGCGCGGCAAAATGTCGAACACACCGTTCATTTCTTCCGCGGCAAGCGCCTCTTCCTTGTCCAGCTGATACACGGACACCTCGCGCAGGAAGCTCTCCACTTCGGCATAATCGGCGGGCGTGTACACGGAAAAACTATGATCGGGATGATTCTTTTTGAATTTGTTGACATGATTGCGCTGACCGCTGTACTTTCCGCCCGGATAATTGATAAAGTCGGAAGCATTGTACAGATAATCGCGCCAGCGGCGGATGTTGGAAACGTGCACATCCGAACCGTACCGCAGCACGAGCGATGCCAGCCTTTCGCGCGGAACGGCGGTAAAATGCAGACGGATATAGTTTTCGCGGCAGAATTTTTCGATCTTTTCCGCCACGCGCTCTTCCGCGGCCGCATCACCCGTCGCCGAAAGAGGCCAGTAAAAATAGCGGTTGCCTACATATCTGTCGCAGAGCACCAGACAGCCGTCCTCTTCCGCATAGTGCGTGGAATTATATTTCCCCCACATGAACAGCGCACCTGCCGAATAATTGCAGATGTGCGTGTTTTGGTTTTTAAAGTAAGCGAGCAAAGACGAAATTTTGTCCCGCTCCAATTTTTTTAACTGCATAAAACAAATTTCCTTTCAGGAAAATTATACCACATCTTTTGCCGCCCTCAAAAGCAAAATACCGAGCGGATTTTGTTCCGCTTTCAGCGAAAAAAGCAAACGAACCCGCACTCGAACGGATGATCGAGGACGATCCCCTTTGCAAAAGGCAGACACGCGCAGACGAGAAGGTCTGCCCCCGCGCACAGAATGTGAAACGCCGCCGCGGCATAAAATACCCAGCCGCCCGTACACAGCGCGGCAACGGAAAATCCCAATCCCCATACCAAAAAGGGCGCGGCGGCACCGATAAAATACTTTACCCTGCCCATCCGCGCACGGCAAACGCAAGCAGGCGGCGAAAAGCGCATCCGAACTCTGCCGAACCCGCAGCACAGCCCCCACGCCAGAGCGTGCAGGCATTCGTGCAGGGGCACCGCCGTCAAGAGCAATGCGCAAAAAAGCACAAAATCCTGCCAGCGTTCCGCCCACAAAAACCGCGGCGCAAGGCAGAAAAACCACGCCGAAAGTGCCGCGATCGGCACCAAAGCACACAAGAATCCCAGCCCGTTCGCCTTTTTCCTGCTCAGCACAAACGCACGGCTTTGATACCCCTCCCTTTCCAGTCGGGCACTCTCCTCTTCAAAAAAAGACTCGCCGTCCATCAGCCGAAATAATTTTCGACGGACAGATACCTTGCGCCCGTGTCCGGAACGATCACCGCGATCCGCTTGCCAGCATTTTCCGCGCGCCGCGCGATCTGCACAGCCGCCCACACCGCCGCGCCCGCGGAAATACCGCAGAACACTCCGTCGCTTGTGGCAAGAAGCCTGCCCGTTTCGTATGCGTCCGCTTCTCGCACTCCGATGATTTCGTCAATGAGGGAAACATCCATAATTTCCGGCACGAACCCCGCGCCGATGCCCTGCAATCCGTGCGCGCCCGCCGTGCCGCCCGCCAGCACGGGACTGCCTTGCGGTTCCACCGCCACCGCGCGCAGCGCGGGATTTTTTTCTTTTAAATATTTCGCCGTACCCGTGAACGTTCCGCCCGTTCCCACGCCCGAAACAAAAAAGTCCAGCCTGCCCCCGCAGTCCTCCCACAATTCCGGCCCCGTGGTGAGATAATGCGCCCGCGCGTTTGCAGGATTGACAAACTGCCCGCAGATAACGCTGTTTTTGTGCTCGCGGTGCAGCTGCTCTGCCCGCTCGATGGCGCCGCTCATCCCCTTTTTCCCTTCCGTCAGCACGATCTTCGCCCCGAACGCCGAAAGAAGTTTGCGACGCTCTACGGACATTGTTTCCGGCATGGTAAGAACAAGCGAATACCCCCGCACCGCGCACACCGCCGCAAGCCCGATGCCCGTGTTGCCGCTTGTAGGCTCGATGAGCAGCGTGTCCTTGTTCAGCTTGCCCGATTTTTCCAGATCTTCGATGATGGCGAGCGCCGCCCTGTCCTTAACGCTCCCCGTGGGATTGAAGTATTCCAGCTTTGCGACGATTTCCGCCTGCAATCCGAATTTCTTTTCCGTTCCGTTCAGACGCAGGAGCGGCGTTTTGCCGATCAGCTGCGTTACACTGTCATAAATCATGTTTCACCTCCGCCGCGCAAACGGCTCTTTTTCCCTGTTATTATACCTCTTTTTTCTCGTTTTGTAAACATCGTAAGCTCTTTTTTATGCAAGCGCCTTTTTTGGCGCTGTTTAACGTGAAACTGCGCCCCCTGTTTTTTCTTTGCGCCCTCTTTAAAAAATCGCCGCAAAGCGAATGCTTTGCGGCGAAAAATTCAGCGAGCGTTCTTTTTGAAAAATGCCTTGATCAGGTTTGCCGCAGCAAACAAAAGTACCGTTCCTGCCAAAATCAGAGCCATTGCCGTGACGGACAAAGAAGTCCCGAATGCGTCGAGACGGAGCGTAAACTGCTCGGCAAGGGAATCGGCAAACGCCTCGGATACGTTTTGCGAAATGTTTTCCAACGCACCGTTTAAAAACAGATTGCGGAACAGCGCCGCCGAATAACTGCCCGGCACGAACAGCGTGACGTACTGCACTCCCTTGGGGAACATGGAGAGCGGCATATACGCGCCGATCAGAAACCCGATGACCGTACCCAAAACAACGTTCAGTCCTGTAAACGCCCCTTCCGTACGCAGAAACCCTACCACAAACACCAACAGCGTGGACGAGGACAGCACAGACAAAAAGAGCAGCCCCACCAGCCCCAGCACTTCCCACGCCGACAAAAACCAGCTGCCCGAAAGCGCGAGCCAACCCAAACACAGCACAAGCACCGCAAATCCGATGAGAAAACCTGACAGCACCACCGCCAGAAAGTATGCCGCAGAAGGCATCCAGCGCGGTATGGGTGAGGACAAAAGATCGTTGCGGATACCGCGCGTTTCGTCCTGCACCATCACCCCGCACGCGCACAGCGGGACCGTGATACCCGCACTTGCCATCACTCCGGACAGCATCCAGCAATCGGTAAACGAGCGGATGTCGCCGTCCGCGCCCGTAATTCCCATTCCTTTGAGCGCTTCTATAAGTGCGTCCGACTGCGTCTTGCCCAAAAACAAAATGTACAGCCCCAGGACGATGAGAGGCGCCATCAGGGCAAAGAAAATGTTTGCCTTGTCCTTGACAAAGATCTTTAAATTGCGCAGCGTCTGCCGCCAGAGCATCCTCATTTTCCGCCCCCTTCCGCGCTTTTGCCCGTCACTGACAAAAACACGTCGTCCATATTTCCCTTGACAAACTCGAAATCGGCGCACAATGCGGGATATTTTTGCAAAAACGCGCGCGCCGCCGCCGCATCCGGCATTTTCAGGCTGACGCCGCCCGTCTGCTCCGCATATGCAACGCCCAGCTTTTCCAGTTCTGCGCCCAACGCCGCGGCATCTCCGTACAGGCGCAGGCTGTTGGCGGAATACTTGTTTTTCAGCCGCACGGGCGTATCCTCCGCCACGATCTTGCCGCCGTCGAGAATGACGACGCGGTCGGATCCGTCCGCCTCCTCCATGTAATGGGTAGTGAGAAAGACAGTCAGCCCCTCCTCCCTTTGCAGGCGCCGCACGATGTTCCACACCGTCTTGCGCGTCTGCGGATCCAGCCCCGTGGTCGGCTCGTCCAGGATGAGAAGTTCGGGACGGTTCAACAGCCCGCGCGCAATGTCTGCGCGGCGGCGCTGTCCGCCCGAAAGTTTGCCGTACGGGCGGGACAAAAGTTCGTCCAGCCCCAACAGGTCGCTCAATTCGCGCAAACGCTTTTTCCACTCCGCGCCGAACAAATTATAATAGCCTGCACGCACGGTGAGATTGTCGCGCACGGAAAGAAGATCGTCCAGAACGCTCCCCTGAAACACGACGCCTACCCGACGTTTGATCTCGTCCGCCTGCGTGTCCAGGTCGCAGCCGCAAATGCGGACCTTGCCCGCGTCCTTGCGCAGAATGGAACACAAAATGTTGATGGTAGTGCTCTTCCCCGCGCCGTTTACGCCGAGAAAGGAAAAGAGCGAGCCGCGCTCCACCGCAAAGGTGATCCCCTGCACCGCGCGCACCTGCCCGTAACTTTTTTCCAGCCCTTCCACCTGAATGATGTCCTGCATAAACTTCCCCTTTGGTTTTGCTGAAATGCCAGCTTGTCCGATTTCCCTTCTATTGTACCGAAAGTACCCCTTCCCGTCAACCGATAAAAAATATTTTTCCGCACATTGCCATTTTTCTTTGGCCTGCGCCGCCTCTTTTCCTTCTCTTTTGATATTTTTGCGCACGCCATACGCAACGTTATATTTAATAACTGCTGTCCCGGCATTTTTTGCGCAGCAAAAAAGCCGAAAACTTTCGTTCCCGGCTTTTTTTACGCAGACGAACCGCGTCGGGAGTTCCGACACGATCGCCCTTTGACCGTATTGCCCCCTCGACGGAGGATTTTCCTCCCCCTGCCCGATGGGAAAATCAAGGCGGTGTTCGCCAGGAACACCGCCTTTCTTTACGTGATTTTTACAGTTTGCCATCGGATATTCTGAAAAGTTATCCGTTAGCGAACCAAACTTACGCTTTTTAACCCCTTTGTGACATCTTGTCGGTTAAATACTTGGTTCTGCCGGAAATTTTCTTTTCTTTTACCGACTCGCCATTTTCTCCCCTTAATCAACTCGAAAGCCGTTCCTTAAAAAGTTCTTCGACAAATTTTTGCGTTTTTCTGTAGAAATTCCGCAAATCCAACTTCTTTCGGTTCAGCCCAAAGCGCCGACTGCGCTTTAAGAGTATTGCGTAAAAACCACTTTACAACAGACCTCGTCTCTTTGTTCCGGTTTCGCTTTCCCATATCCGCAAATTTTTCCTTACAGAAAAACCCGCGTCTGCAGAGTGATATGTTCCGACGTACCTGGCAACGCCGCTTTGCCTTTTTTCAATTTGCGTTCCGTTCTCTTCTCCTCTCTTCAAACATCCTCTGTTCGGCTGTTCCCTTGCGGAAACCCTGCGCAGATTTGCCTTGCAGAATCCCTTTTCCGATCGGATATTTCCCCGTACCGCTCCTTGTCCGAAAGCGCCGCCTTGCTGTCCGGCCAACCCCTTTGGAAAGAGTGGGTTTTTGTTGTTTGTACAATCATTATACCACACTTTTCCGATTTGTCAATACCTTTTTTGAAAAAATTTAAATTTTTTTGAAAACAGTTTTCACTGCGCGCGTTATAAACTTACAAAGAAGGCGGGCGCACCCGATATTGTGGGTGCGCCCG
The DNA here is from genome assembly GCA_949292885.1 of uncultured Bacillota bacterium. Taxonomy (GTDB): domain Bacteria; phylum Bacillota; class Clostridia; order Christensenellales; family Borkfalkiaceae; genus Borkfalkia. The sequence goes on along the minus strand of CASFBD010000090.1, from coordinate 1,571 downwards.
CAGAAACATACAAGTTATTGAAACTGCGCGCCGTAGAGGGAGGCATAGAACCCGCCCTGTTCCAGCAGAGAAGCGTGCGTGCCGCTTTCGACGATATTGCCGCCGCGCACGACGAGAATGAGGTCCGCGCCCACGATGGTGGAAAGGCGGTGGGCGATGACAAAACAAGTCTTGCCCTGCATGAGTTTTTGCGTGGCCGCCTGGACAAGGATCTCGGTGCGGGTGTCGACGTTGGAAGTTGCCTCGTCGAGAATGAGGATGCGCGCGCGGGAAACCATGGCGCGGGCGATGGTGAGCAGCTGTTTCTGGCCCTTGGAAAGGCTGCTGCCGCCGTCGGTGATGCGGGTGTCGTAGCCTTGCGGCAGACTTAATATAAAGTCGTGCACGCCCGCGGCACGCGCGGCGCGCTCGATCTCTTCCTGCGTGGCTCCGTCCGCGCCGTACGCGATATTTTCGCGCACCGTACCTTCAAACAGCCAGGTATCCTGTAAGACCATGGTGAACTGTGCGCGCAGATCGGCGCGCGAATAGCGGCGCGTTTCCACACCGTCCAGCAGGATCTCGCCCTTATCCGCGTCGTAAAAGCGCATGAGCAGGTTGACGATGGTGGTCTTTCCCGCACCCGTCGGCCCGACGATGGCGACGGTCTTACCCGCCTTGGCGGAAAAACTGACATCTCTGAGCACGGGTTTTTCGGGATCGTAACCGAAAGAAACATGGGAAAAAACGACGTCCCCTTTCACGTTTTCGGGAGCGGGAAGGGTGTGCGGCGCGTCCTGTTCGGGCGTTTCGTCCAAAATGCCGAACAGCCGTTCGGCGGCCGCGAGGGCGGACTGGATCTCCGAAATGATGTTGGCGAACTCGTTGACCGGGCCCGTGAACTTGCGCGAGTATTGTAAAAACGCGGACACATAGCCCAGACGCATTGTTCCCTGCAAAAACAGCCAGCCGCCGAGAACGCTGATGAACACAGTGGAGAGATTGTTGATAAAGTTGACGGTAGGCCCCACCTTGCTGCCGTAATAGTCGGCGTCGTAGTAGGCGCCCGCGGCGATGCGGTTGCGCTCCTCGTAGCGGGCGGAGATCTCCTCTTCCCTGCCGTAGCCCTTGATGGTGCGGATGCCCGAAAGCATTTCCTCCGAATAGCCGTTGAGTTCGCCCAGTTTGCCCGAACGCTTGCGGAACAGCGGGCGCATGACGCGCGAGCGCTGCACGGTAACAAGCACGGTGAGCGGGATGATGACGATAAACACGCAGGAAAGCAAAGGCGAGAGCAGGAGCATACTCACCAGCGAACCGACGATGGTGATGACGCCCGTAGAGATCTGCACGATGTCGTTGGACAGGGAGGCGTTGACCGTATCGATGTCGTAAATGAGGCGGTTGATGACGTCGCCCGCCAGGCGCTTGTCGAAGAAGGACACGGGCAGGGACAAGAGCTTATCGAACACCTCTTCGCGCATCCTGCGCGAGATGTTGCGGCTGAGCTTTGTCATCGTGAAAGTGAGCAGATAAGTAAAGACAGAGGAAAGCAGGTAACAGACCGCCATGGCGATGCAGTAGAACACGAC
>CASFBD010000089.1 GCA_949292885.1 uncultured Bacillota bacterium | reverse complement strand
CCACATGCACACCTTTGCCGGTCAGGGCATTGAGGTAAACGGGCATGGTGGCAACCAGCGTTTTGCCTTCACCGGTCTGCATCTCGGCAATGCAGGCGCGGTGAAGCACAATGCCGCCGATAATCTGGACGGGGTAGGGTTTCAGGCCCAGTACACGCCAGTCAGCCTCGCGGCAGACGGCAAAGGCTTCGGGCAGCAGATCGTCCAACGTTTCGCCTTTGGCCAGACGTTCCTTGAATTCGGCAGTCTTGGCCTGCAGCTGTTCGTCGGTCAGCTTCTCCATTTCCGGTTCCAGGGCCAGCACTTTGTCAGCCAAAGGCTGGATGCGCTTGAGCTCCTTGTCAGAGAAGGAACCAAACAATTTTTCAAAAAAAGACATAGGAAAACCCCTGTATTTCCGCCGCGCGCGGGCGCAGCAATATAGTTTTACACACTCTAATATAATACACCCGCACAGGGGATGCTGTCAAACCTGTGCGGGTGTATTTCAAAATTAATTTACGGCTTCCGAGGCGGCTTTGTGGGGGGCCGGTAAGCTCAAAAGAACCAGCATCACAAAGATGCAGGCAAAGCCCAGTGCATCCCACATGGTAAAGGGGGAACCCAAAACCAGGGTACTGATGATGGCAGCGGTGACCGGCTCGGCAAAACTGTACAGGCTGGCCCGCTGGGGGCCGATGAGCGGCACACCGGACATATACAGGCTGAACGCCAGCACGTTGCCCACGACGGCAAAGAAGATCGCCGCGGCGACAAGCCGTTTGTACCGCGAAAAATACTTCATCAGGCGGAAAAAAGCCGCCTTTTTGCCCAGTTTATTCATGGACATCACCCCCTTGCGAACGGGCGATGTCCCGATAGACGGCGCACGTTTCCATAAGGCGTTCGTGGGTGTCCAGTCCGACCGTCCTGCCCTTTTCCAGGACGAGGATCTTGTCGCAACCCTGCACCGAACTGATGCGCTGGGCAATGAAGATGCAGGTCAGGTCGGGATATTCGCGCGAGATCGCCGCGCGCAGGGCGGCATCCGTGCGGTAGTCGAGCGCACTGGAAGAATCGTCCAAGATCAGCACGTCCGGATCGCCCGCCAGGGCGCGCGCGATGAGGATGCGCTGTTTCTGCCCGCCCGACAGGTTGGCGCCGTGGGCGGCGAGGGGAAATTCCAGCCCCTGTTCGCGCTCGAACACGAAGTCCGCCTGCGCCGCGCGCAGAGCGCGCACCAGCTTTTCCCGGGGAATGCCGCGGCAGAAATCCACGTTGTCCGCCACCGTTCCCGCCATGATGAAATCGTTCTGGAACACAATGCCGAACTTTTCGCGCAGTGTGTCCGGCGGAATGCCGACAACGTTCTGTCCGTCCAGCAGGATTTCGCCGCTGTCTGCGTCGTAAAAACGCAGAAGAAGCTGCACCAGCGTGCTTTTTCCGCTGCCCGTTGCCCCCAAAATACCCAGACGTTCCCCTTTTTTGAGCGCAAAGGAAATGTGTTCCACCGCCGTCCCCTCCCCATAGGAGAAGGTCACGTCCTTAAACTCCACGCGCGCCGTGCCGCCCGCAGACGCGGGCAGGAGCAGAGGCTCTTTGGGGAGATTGAGGATCTCGCAGATACGCTTTGCCGAAGCGCCGCCCTTGGCAAGGGTGACAAACAGGCGGCTGACCGTCATGGCGGCATTGAGGATAAGAGTAAAATAGGAAACGAATGCGACGATCTTGCCCGCCGTCATCGCGCCCGCCTGCACGCGCAGGGCGCCCACCAGCACCACCGCCACCATGCCGAGGTTCAAAAGCAGGCTGACGATGGGGTTGCTTGCGCCCGTCCAGATGCCCGCACGCAATTCGTCCGACGCCACCCTGCCCGCCACCGAGCGGAAGGATGCGGATTCGTATTCGGTACGCGAAAGCGCCTTCACCACGCGGATGCCCGCATAGTCGTCGCGGATCTTGCGCACCATCGCGTCGTTGGATCGCTGCAAAGCCTCGTACAGACGAATGCCGCGGCTTGCAATGAACAGCACAACGACCAGCATCACGGGCAAGACAGCAACCAGGATCAGGGTAAGGATGGGTTCGAGCATAAAGGCAAACGCCAATCCGCCGAAAAGCATGATGGGCACGCGCACTCCCAGCCGCTGCATCATGCCGAGCATATTGTGCAGGTTGTATGTATCCGTGGAAAGCCTGGAAACCAGGGTGGGAAGAGTACAGGAATCGATCTGCCGCGCAGACAGCGAAAGCGTTTTGGAAAACAAATCTCCGCGCACCTTTAAGGTGGCGTCCCGCGCCACGCGCGAGGCAAGGCGGTTGGCTATGATGTTGCCGTACAGCGCCACGAGCGCCAGCGCCAGCATCCCCCCGCCGAACAGCAGAAGGGAAGGAAGATCCTTTACGGGCGCATTTTCGCCGTCGTCCAGCATATACCCCAGGAGCAGGGGCAACAGCAGTTCCGCAATCGTCCCGATCACCTTGATGACAAACCCGATTGCCATGCGCACGGCGTTCGGCCTTAAATATTGCGTGATTTTCACACGTTCCACGGCTTTTCCCTCCCCCTTTTTTTTCGTATTTTCTATTATAAATCTTTTCACACTCTTTGTCAAACGGCAATAAAAACAGCGGGGAGCCGCCGTTTTTCGGCGGCTCCCCGCTGCCATATGCTTACGGTTCAATCGTCATACGGAGTATCCTCAAATCCCTGACCGTTGAGCTTTTTCACCTTTGCGTCCAGAACCTTTTTCCAGAATGAACAGAACCACTTTTGTTTTCCGAACATCCTCACAAGTGCGGGACTGACGGCATAATACACTTTGACAAACAGCCTGCCGCACGCCGATTTTTTCAGCTTTTCGTCCCTGTAACGGCGCAGCGTCCACACTTGCGGGCAGTCGTAACTTTGATAGACCGACGTGGCAATGTAACAACCCTCCTTCCTGAACATGGACAGATAAAATTTTGTCTTGTTTTCGTCAAAATCGCCGAATTGTTTAAAGTTTTGCAAAAACGCGCGCCGCTCCTGTGGATCTGCCTTTGCGGGATCCATGCGGACAACTTCCCCCGTTTCACTGACAAACAGAGCGGTATCGTCGTAAATGAAAACATTCTTCTGCAGATGAAAACAAGGGTAGGGTTTACGTTTGTTTGTATGGCTTACGCTGTCGTATAACGTATGCCCGCTCCATTTTTTGTTCCAGGAAGAGGTGTTTCCCACGCAGACAAGCTGCGGCCCTTTTTCCAGATCAAAGCATTTTTCCCCCGTAGAGCCGACAGACGCAGGCAGGACAAACATCGCTTTGGTAAGATCGCCCGATCCGTAAAACGCCTGCGTGCCGATGTGCTGCAATCCTGCGGGGAGTATGTAGGCTCCCGAAAAAACTGCCTTTTGCGTGAAAAAAAATGCTCTGTCGCCTATATATTTCAGATTTTTACCGAAATGCAGGCTGTTGGATACCTCGCTGAACTTCCCGCCAACGGAAAAAAACCATATACTTGCAAGCGAAGTGATTTTTTCAAGCGAATCGGGAAAAACCAACCTGTTGAACTGAATATTGCCCGCACCGTCCCCCTTTGAAAGCTCGCGAACCCCCTCTTCAAAGGTCAGCGTCCGTCCTTCCAGAAAGACGCCCGTCAGATCCCAAACTGAGGAAGGCGCGCGCAGTTTCACGTCCCTGAACAGACTGGAATGATCGCGATTGAGTTCTCTTAAATGAAAATCGTTTAAAAGAACATCGGCGTAAGTGTTTTTAGAAAAACTGTACGGAAAATAATAAGAAAGACGACATTTTACAGACGTCATGTCGAAATATCCGTCCTTTACCGGAAAGCAACGGAAGGAAATGACGCGCAGGGTATCGCTGTTTTTATCATACTCATGTTCAAAATAAAGATTGCGGAACGCCTCTTTTTCCTCTTCACTCACCCCGGGGAACGTCATCAGAGAATCGAACGCCGACGCGGCGACGTCGTCGAATTTACTGAACCCGATCGAGCCGTAATACTTTTTTGCAAGCGCCTCCACGTCCTTATGCTTGCCGTGCAGCGCCTCTTCGGCAAAGACAAAGCAGTTTTTCCAATACTCTTTGTCCCTGCAAAAAGAATAGCCGTACTTTTCCCGCAAGGCGGAAATATCCGTCTTTTCTGCGAGCTTTTCAATTTTATCAAACACATCGTTGAGGGGAATGCCTTCGTATTCGTTGCCGTCCGTCGGGAAAGTAAACCTTCCGCCATCTTTTGTGGTCAACGCTCCGTAATAAAATTTGAAATCGAAAGTGATCGCCTTGTACAGCAAAATATGGTTTTCCGCTTTGGAAGGAGAAAGTTTGACCGCCTTTTCAAAACATTTTGCCGCTTCGAGATAGTCTTCCAAACTCAGAAAAGAAAGGCCGCGCAAAACAAAATCTTCCGCCTCATCCTTTTCCCTGCCGTGAATGATCTTTGTGATGTTCTGGGTAACGTTGGTGTTGGTGACATGGTTGGTCACATACTGCGTGATGGCTTTTTCCGTGATGAATGCCGTTCCGCAGTGCGGGCAGATGCCCGCTTCTTTCGCGTTGTCAACTTCGATGGGCGCCCCGCACTGCGTGCAGATGGCAGGAACCAGTGGCATAATTTCCCCCTCCTGAATCAATACTCAACACAGTATAACATACCAATATATATAAAGTCAATTTTTATTTTCAAATTCTCTTTTCGGAGCGCATTCCTGTTTTTATTGTTTTTCCCGCTCTCCCCTGCCCAGCAAAGGGAACAAACGCCGCACGTAGCGGATCCTGTACAGCCCCGCCATGAGAAAGACGGCACACACAATGCAGAACGTACCCTGCAAAGCGTTTCCGCCAAGGCTCGCCGCGCCGCCCGCAAAACCGTACAAAATGCTTTCAAAGGCGAAATATCCGCCCACCATCACCGTTTCGGCGGCAACGGCGGAAATGGCGCGGGGCAGAAAATCAAACTTTTCCCGATAAATTACTTTTTTGAGGGAACGGCACACAAAATACGCGCAAAGAGCATCCAGCCCCTTGACGAAAAAAGTGACGGGAGCATACAGCACATACCCGCTGAACACGTCCGCAAGCATACTTCCTACGGCCGCCGCAAGACTGCCGTAAAAGGGGCCGAGGCACCAGCCCGCAAGCAGAACGAAAATATCGCCCGCGTTAAAATATCCGTAAGGAAGAGGAATGACCAGAACCAGCGTTCCGACACAGCACAAAGCGGCAAACACCGCAGAAAAAGCGATGTGCCCGGCATGAGATCTCGCAGTCAAAGACGTGCACCTCCCGCAAAAATTCTTCTTTCTATCATACACTTTTGTATGCGAAAAGTCAAATATTGCACAGAAAAATCGCCCTCCGCATTGTGCGAAGGGCGATTTTTTAAAAGGTCTTTGCGTTGCTGGATTCGAGATAGCGGTTGATGGTGGGAAAATCGGAAGGCGTAAGCACAAGCAACACCTTTTCGCCGACGACGCCGTTTTCCGTGACGATGACGGCGTAAATATCTTTGCGGCGCTCGAAGGCGTCGAATACGTCAAACACCGTCGCCTGCCTGTCAAACAGAACGTATTTATCCAGAAGTTTTTCGTCCAACACGTCGCCGCAGTTGGTGTTTTTGAGATAATCGGTAATGCTCTCCCCTGCCGCCGCTTTTGCCGCGATCAGCCGATACAGAAAATAGCTGTTCAACACGCCCGCCATCTTGCCGTGATCGTACACCACCAGCGTCTTTTTTTCGCTTTCCCCAAACGCCTGCACCGCCGTGATGAGCGGTTTGTCCGAAAATACCGTGGAGATCTTTTTCACCTTGAATACATCCGTCACCCGAGGCGGATTGCAGAGCTGGCGTTCGATGTATTCGATGTTTTCCACCACATCGTCGCTGGGATTGGCGATGAAAACCTCTCCGCCTGCCGACCTGTGCACGATGGCGTTGCGCAGTTTTCCGTAATCCACCAGCTCGTTTTCGTAGCGGCGGATGGTGAGATTGAGATCGGTACAGCGCCGCACGAGATCGGTAAAATTCTGCGTCGCCTTTGCGCGGTAAAGAAGTTTCAGCTGGCTTTCTATCTTGTTATAGCTTTTGAGAAAGCGAGCCGCATTGGCATAGTCCATGTTCTGACCTTATTCCCCCTGTCAATTGAACTTTGCGGACGATCCTGTCCGTAATCATTATATCATACAACGGGCGGCCACGCAATAGGCAAAGAAAAAAACAAGCTTTTTTTGTGAAAAGTTGCCTCTTTTTCTCATTTGTGATATAATACCCCAAACGAGGGACATATGGACGCAAAAAAATACAAACTGAATTTCCAGCTCGTGCCGGACGGATGCTGGTGCACCAACCTGCGCAGCGCCCTGCCGCGCGAAGTGTGGGACAGACTGCGCCGTGCCGCCTACCGTCGTGCGGGCGGGAAATGCAGCATCTGCGGTGCCGAAGGCAGGCTGGAAGCGCATGAAGTGTGGAATTACGACGACGAAAAACACATCCAGAGCCTTGCGGACATCATCGCCGTCTGCCCCGCCTGCCACGAAGTCATCCACATCGGCAGGACCTCTCTTCTGGGTCGGGAAGCGGAGGCGCAGGCGCATTTTATGAAAGTAAACGGCGCCACCCAGAGCGAATACCATGCCGCCCTGGGCGAAGCAAACCGCATCCACGCCGAACGCAGCCGCCATGAGTGGCTGACCGACATTTCCAAACTCAAACTTTTTCTGTAAATTCTTTTGTCTGTGCGGAAGTTTTTCCGTCACAAAAAGGCAGGGACGTATGAGCATTTTTCTGAAAAAAACAGACGACGTCAACGATATTTCCGTGCGCGCTCGCTGCGGCAGGCGCGCGGGCATTCTGGGCATCTTTCTCAACACACTTCTGGCGGCAGGAAAGATCACTATCGGGGCGGTTTCGGGAGCCATCTCCGTGCTTGCGGACGGACTGAACAATCTGACTGACTGCGGCAGCAACGTCGTTTCCGTCATCGGCTTTAAAATGAGCGAAAAGCCCGCCGACAAGGAACATCCCTTCGGGCACAGGCGCGCCGAATCGGTCGCTTCCCTGCTCATTTCGGTGATCATCCTCGTCGTGGCGGTAGAACTTGCCGTGCAGTCCGCCGACAAACTTTTAAACCCCTCCGAAACGGACTTTTCCTTCCTTCTGATGGGAGTTCTCGCCCTTTCCGTCGCCGTCAAACTGTTCATGTTCTTTCTCAACAGGAGTCTGGGCAAAAAACTCTCCTCCGAGGCATTGCTCGCCACCGCCGCGGACAGCATTTCCGATACCGTAGCCACTTCCATCGTCCTTATCTCCGCCGTCATTTCCCGCTTTGCGGGCGTCAACCTCGACGGCTGGCTTGGCATTGCCGTGGCGTTGTTCATCGCCTTTACCGGCTTTTCCATTCTCAAAGAAACCGTTTCCGGACTTTTAGGCAGAGCCCCCGACGCGCAGACCGTGGCTGACATCGAAAAGCGCGTTCTCGCCTTCGACGGCGTGAAGGGCGTTCACGACCTGATCGTGCACGATTACGGACAGAACAAAATGTACGCCACCGTACACGTGGAAGTAAGCGACAACCTTTCCATCACCGCCGCGCACGACCTTGCCGACAACATCGAGAAAAACTTTGCCGCCGAAACAGGCATAGAACTGACCGTACACATCGACCCGCTCGTGTTCGGCGATCCCGTCGTCGATCTGCTGAAAGAACAGACGGAAAGCATCGTCAGCGGCATCGACCCTGCCTTTCAAGTCCATGATTTCCGCGTCGTCGGCGGCGAACAGCACAAAAACCTCGTGTTTGAGGTTGCCATCCCCTTCGACTGCGCCCTGAGCGAAACGGAAATCCTGCGTCGCATCCGCGAAGGCGTTACCCGACTCAACGGCGGCGCCTGCGACTGCGTGGTTACGGTGGAAAAACAGAATTTGTAAAACTCACGAAATTTCTTTCAAGCTGATGAAAGAAATTTCCGTGATCTAAGGACAACCCCACGGGCACGCGGCTATGCCGCTGACCGCGGAGGTTTTCCTCTGCGGCGCGCTTTTCAAGGGCACACCGCCAATACGCGCGCCGCATTCACCTTTCCTGCAAGAGCCTCACGGCAAACAGGGTGCG
>CASFBD010000088.1 GCA_949292885.1 uncultured Bacillota bacterium | reverse complement strand
GGCGTGGAACTGGGGCATGAAGTTATCCGTTTCGGCGGGGAAAAGTGCGCCTGCGACAGGCGAGACTGTTTCGAAGCATATGCCTCGGCGACGGCTCTTATTCGGCAGACGAAACGGGCAATGGAAAAGGACAGGCAAAGTACCCTGTGGCTGTTATGCAACGGGGATAGTAGTCTTGTCAATGGCAAAACGGCATTCGATGGTTCGCGGGCAGGGGATATAACTGCAAAAAAGGTTGTCAACGCATATATCCGTTATTTGTCCGAAGGAATAGCAAATATCGTGAATGCATTTCGTCCGGAAGCAATTCTATTGGGCGGAGGCATTAGTAGAGAAGGGAAAATACTTATTGAACCATTAGGAAAGTACGGGATTTAGCATTTGGAAAGTTTATATATTCTCCTGTAGAGATGCTCGTTGCAAAAATGGGCAATTTGGCAGGGATAGTAGGGGCTGCTTTGTTGGCGAAGACATGAAAATAGCAACTGAAATACAGTTGCTATCGATCGTTTAAATTAGTGTTTAATGTGTCTGTAAAAAATGATTATAAAATTGATTATTGTTTGGAGGTATGCAATAAGGCATCGACGGTCGCTTGTATAACGTCTAAAGAATGACGGTCGCATCTATACAGTTTACGGATTAGTTCTTCCACTTCCGCATCTTTTGCCGGTTTTTCGGGATAAAAGATTAAATCTGGAGCGATGGACAGTTCGCGGATCAATGTGTAGAGGATCTCGAAACTCGGTTTTTTGCCCTCGTTTTCAATGCGGTATAAATACCGGGGCGTGATCCCTACGCGGTCTGCGATTTCTTCCATAGTCAATCCGGAACGCTGCCGCGCTTCTTTAATGACATTCCAAAGCATTTCATTTTTAATATGTACCATCAGTTCACCTCATATACTATTTTACAACGAATAGTTCATATTGAAAATGGCACATCAATTCAAATATAATGAACCGTTAGTTCATTTGTAAATGAAAACATATTACAATCCCGCCAAAATAAAAAAAGTGGTATGTCGGGATGTCTTGCCGTATAGAAACAAAAACGAATTACCCCGCTTCCTGCTTTAAGGAGGTGGGGTAATTTTTATGCGTTGGGACAACGTTCTTTTGCTGCTTTTGATAAGCGGCAATTATGATAAGAGGGAAAGGGCGGATTAGAGAGAAAATTTTTTCGACTGCTTATCGTAAAAGCGAGTTTTCCCTTTTTTCGCTTTGATAGTGAACTGACAACCCATGTTTTATATGAATTAAAATCAAAAGGCACACAGATTAAAACGGGTATACCGTGTTTGAAACCGTGTGCTTTTTTATATGCGCCGATCCGCGCGCCTCCTGTCAGGTTTTTGAATCCAAAAATTCAAAAACCGAAACAGGAGGATAAAACGGTGAAACACATACCCAAAAAAGTATTTATATTAGAAGATAGTAAATATATAGAAACGACTTATGAGGAATTCAATCGCAGAAAGCAGGCAGATGAAAGTTATCGCGAGAAACGGTTTCTTTCCATGCACGGAATGCTTATGGAGGTAACAAAAGAGGAATATCTATCCTATTATAAAGAAAAGCGCCGTCAGCGGTACATAGAAGAACGGGCGAAAAAGTTCGGTACATTCTCGTAAGACAAAGTTATTGTAGGTGCGTTTACAGGCTCTGCGGCGGTGGAATGGGCAGCGCCCGGCGAAGATTGGAATGTATCGGGTGTTGTCACTTTTACTGTTGCAGAACTGGGAAATCCCGAAAACTCTTTTCAGGTGATTTGGCAGGGGCCTTATCAGACAACTGCATACGTGAAATATAACTATCCCGGCCGGGAAGGCGTGGAAGCGCAGCAGTTGGTGAGAGCATCCAATGGCACCTATACATCCTATAAAATGGGAAGTTCTCATAACAAAGAAGAGGGTCAGGTCGGTGACAATTGGTTCTTGAAATGTAAACCTTTCTTAAATAATTGGAACGACTCAAATCAGCGCGCGCCCGGGCTCCTGAGTTTGGAATGGCAGCTTGACGGCAGCCTGAACGTCGTTGTGGTGAGAGATGACGGAAACAGGCATATCCTTGCATCTTTCTGCGATGATCCCGAAACGTATGAACCCAGCACGGCTGTATATGGCGAGGGCGGGAAAGATTACAACCTGCCTAAACTTTCTTTTGAGCACGGGTACACGATCTCTGTCGACGTGACGGGCAATACAAAATTTATGTTGTATAATATCAGCAATTCGGGAATGCAGCCCGATTCCGTATCGGTTGCGGAAGAAGCGATCGAATATGAACCGCACTTTTATTCGCAAGGAAAACAGATCCCGACGTTTGCGGATATGCAGGTGATCGGCGACGTTGTACCGGGTACGGAAGTGACCGTTCCGACGCTTACATATACGACCTATGCTGATTCGGAAGCTGTTGCCGTTACGGATGTGAAATGGGGTGTTTTGGGCGGAGAACTGAGCGCTGTGGAAGGCGGAAAGATCGTTCCTGCCGGGACTTCAGGGGATTATGTCGTCCGCTATACAGTTACGGTGCTGGGCGTTGATTTTGTAAAAGAGATGACGTTCCATGCTTGTGTGTATGATACTTTGGCAGAGACAATCACGCCGCTTGCGTGCAATGTTTCCGGGGAAGGATGGTATTCCTGTGAGCATGGAAACATGGTCGTTAAAGAGATTCCTGCGGCGGAGCATGATTACAGTGAACTGACGTGGGTGTGGGACGGCTATACGTCGGCAACGGCTTCATTTAAGTGCAGCCTTTGCGGCGATGTGCAGACGGTGAAGGCTGATGGCGCATCTATCACGAACGAGGTGACCAAGCAGGCAACCTGCTATGAGGAGGGCACTCGTATCTATACGGCGACGGTTATGTTCGGCGAAGAGCAATATACCGATACCAAGGCGGAAGTGATCGCAATGACGGCGCACGAATACGGCGCACCCGTTTGGTCTTGGACGGGATACGAGGGCGCGAAAGCGACCTTTACCTGCCTGAACGACGGATGCACGCATACCGAAGAAGTGACTGCGACGATCGCAAACGAGGTTGTGAAAGATGCGACCTGTTATGAGGAGGGTTCTCGTATCTATACGGCGACGGTCACGTTCGGCGAAGAGCAATATACCGACACAAAGACGGAAGTGATCGCGATGACGGCGCACAAATACGGCGCTCCCGTTTGGTCTTGGACGGGATACGAGGGCGCGAAAGCAACATTTACCTGCACGAGGAGCGGATACACGCATGCAGAAGAAGTGACGGCAACGGTCACGGACGAGATGACGAAAGAGGCAACCTGTACGGAGACGGGCGTTCGCACCTATATGGCGAAAGTCACGTTCGGAGGTCAGGACTATACTGAGACAAAGACGGAAACGATTGCGGCACACGGACACACCATCGTAAAGGTGGACGCGAAAGCACCGACTTGCACGGAATCGGGCAACGGCGCGTATTATACCTGCGGTCAATGCGGCGGCTGCTGGTCGGATGAGAACGCGCAGAACGCAATTTCATCCGAAAGTATGGTCGTGCCTGCAACCGGTCATAAATATGAGAACGGCGTCTGTACTGTCTGCGGCGCAGAAGATCCGGATTATGTGGCAGAAAATAAAGGCGGTTGCAGCGGTACCGTAACGTATGGCGGTGCGGTGATTTCGGCAGCGATGATCCTTGTGGCTGCGGTAACTGTTATGGTTTTAAAACGCAGAAAAGATCGCTGACAGGTGAAAAAATGAAAAAGACTGTAAAGTTTGTTTGTTCAATGTTTATGGCGTTGACAATGGTATGTCCTGCCGTACTTGCGGGTTGTTCCGCAGGTGCGGCGCCGACGGGAACAACGGGCGCGCGTGAAGGAGAAAAAAATTTTTTGAGTATGCAGCAACCGGCTAAAGACAAAAACGAACCGTCGGCGGAAGATATGGCAGATGACGTTCCGTCCGGCGAAGGCAATGTACAGACGCCGGTCAGCACAGCGGAAAACTGGTATATCCGTACGGATGGCGATATTTATCGCCGCGACACGCAGAAGATTTATATTACAGCAGGGGCGCAGGACGAAGATGCCCGGGTGGGGGTATATGCGAAGAGTGATGCGAATTATGAGATGCCCCTCAAAGAGTACAATGTCTATGCGGCGGAAAACGCGGGAGTACGATATACGCTTCCCGCGGCCGATCTGGGGATCGGTGAGTATACGATCGCTCTTTTTGCGTCGGGGGCAGAGGCTCCGCGTGCCTGTGTTTCGGTTTCTGTTGTGGATGATGCCATCTATACCAACAAAACGGTATATAAGCAGAACGAAGACGTGATATTCCGATTCTTTGCAGATGTCACGGTCGGCAATAAGATGTGGTATGCGCTGTATAAATCGAACGGTGAAGATGACCGTACATATGGCAGTGATTACGTAAATAATACATACAAATATACTTGTTGCTGGCGCGGATATGTCTGCAGGGTAGGATACAGCCTCCAAGAGGAACTGTACATCAAATCCTTGGATGCGGGCGATTACGAACTTGTTTTGTTTTCGGAAGGTTATACTCCTGTTGCCAAAGCGAAATTTGCCGTCGCAGGCGGTGCGGTTGCAGAAGTAGAAGCGCCTTCTGCGGTAAGTTATGCTCCAGACAGTTTCACAAACGGGACGGCAAGCGGCGGGCTGACGTTGCTGTTTGCGCCGAATAAGTTCAATGCGGACGAAGTGGTCGCCTATTGGGCAAACGAAAGCGGCGTTCTCGCCGGGTATGCCGCTATTGCGACTCAACGCGTGACGGGCAGCCGTATGCGTTTTTACGGGCTTGAAAATGTCATGATCCCCGAGGGCGCGACCAATATCCGTTTTTACGGTAAAAACGTGAACGGGCAGGGAAGCACATATTACCGTTTAGATCTTCCCGAAGGTTGCGGGTATAAAGCACCGGGTAAAGAAATTACGGCGTTTGCGGTACTGAGCGATACGCACGTTTCTGAATTCAAGCAACATCAGCAGTCATAACTAACTCGTTTACAGGTATAAAAAAGGCAGTCCAAATATAATGGCTGGTGCGCTGTCAGATTTAGATCTATTTGATGGGTGTGCCGATTGCAATTCCTTTCAGAATATATGCAAACCGCCGGTTCGCCGGCGGTTTTGTATTGCAGTCAGTTCAGCGGAGATAGGGGAAAGCATTTTTGAATTTTCAAAAACAGATCCAGGTGAAACCTTCCCCTTGCAATCCGCGGGGGGGGTCCCTTTGTGCAAAAGCGGCGTTCAGGCTTTACAGCGGCAAAAAGTTATGTTATAATAGGAAAAAAGAACACAAAAGACAGAGAATATGGATCAACAGGCTCGTGAAAAAATAGAATATGCACTCGGACAGATCAGAAACGGACAGGACGCGGGCGTGGAATCTCTGTATCTGCTGATGGGCAGGACAATGCTCTTTGTCGCAAACGGCGTGGTGCACGACCGTCATGCGGCAGAGGACGTGGTGCAGGAGAGTTTTGTCAAGATCGTCAAAGGCATCCGCAGTTATCGTCCCGGCAGCAACGGCTATGCCTGGGTGTGCAGGATCGTGCGCAATACCGCACTCAACTATGTGAGGAGCGCGGGCGGAAGACGGTGGCAGGAGCTGGGCGAGTTCGACAGGGCGGCGGAATGCAGTTTTGAAGAAAAATCGGAAGCGGCGCTTATGGCGGAAAGGCTGATGCAGGAACTTTCCGAAGAGCGGCGGCAGATGGTGTACATGAAATACTTTCTCGACATGACCGTGCGGGAGATCGGGAAGGAATTGGGTAAATCCAAATCTTACGTGGCAAAACAGATCAGCGCAGCGGAAGAACAGATGAAAAAATCTTTGCGGTAACTGTGGACAGATCTGAAAGAAAAGGTGTTTATAAGGTAGAGGCAAGTATCATGAGAAAGGGTAAAGACGAAAAACTCGGCGCATTGTTCCGGGAATATATCGGGGAGAGCGAAGCTCCGCCGCCGCAGGTCATACAGGCGGCAAAGCAGGCGTTGGAAGAACAGTCTGTTGCCGAATTTGCGGAAGAGCCGGTTGCGGTCGCGGCGGGCGGAAGGGGACATTTTACGCCCCGCCGCAAAGCGGAAATAGGCGTGCTTCTTGCCGTGGTTGTCTGCGCGGCGGCGCTGCTCGTTTACTATCTTCTTTCGCAGTTTGTCTTTTCCGCGGGGACGCTCTCTCTCGACTGGACACAGCTGGACAAAGTTTCCGCCGAATACACGGAAAAGGAGTTTGTTCCCTTTGTAAAAGAAAATTCGGTCACACAGTACGACGAGTTTCTGCTCAATGAGGATTCTCCTTATTATGAGGAATATGAAGGTGAAATCGTTTTGTACTATGTGCAGTACGAATCGTACGGCATAATAGTAGATCTGTTTATCGAGATAGACGGTTTTTCTTTGGACGCGTTGGAGGGATATGAGGAGATCGAGGACGATTACCCCGCAGACGACCTTATCCTGTACATCGAGCTGGACGATATTTCAGAAAGCACGTACGTCTATTTCGCCTTTGACGTCTATCAGTATTTTTTTGAGATCCATACGCTGGACGAAGATCTCATCTATGCCGTTCTGGAAGAAATTGTATTTAGTTTTTAAAAAACGTGGACAAACCGCCGTCCTTTTGTGTTATCAAAGTAGAAACACGAAAGGACGGCGGTTTTTTTATGAATACGGTAATGTTGATCTTTTTCGGGACGCTGGCGGTTTCCGTGGCGGTCTATTATCTTTTTCCCAAGCGTTTGCGTTGGACGGTGCTTCTGTTTTTCAGCGCTCTGTTCTGCGTGATCGTCAGTACATATCTGTTTGCGTTTTTCCTTGCAACGGCGGCAAGTGTGTATGCGGCGGCGCGCTTTTTGCTGCGCCCCGCTCCGGAAGGCGCGGACGAACAGGTGCAAAAAAAGTATGCGCGGCGCAACAAGACAGTCACAGCGCTCGTTATCGTATTCAATCTTGCGATCATCGGCGTGCTCAAATATGCAAATTTTTTCGGCGGAATGTTCAATTCCCTGCTGGCGCTGACGGGAACGCAGTTCCGCTTTCCCGCCCTGCATCTGGCATTGCCGCTGGGCATCTCCTTTTATACGCTCACCGCCATCGGGTATATGGTGGACGTCTACCGCAAAAAGTACGCCGCAGAGAAAAATTTTGCCAAAGTCTGCCTGTTCCTGTGTTTTTTTCCTGCCATTCTCGAAGGTCCGATCTGCCGCTACGATCAGACGGCGCCCCAACTTTTTGAGGGGCACGATCCCGATTACAGAGGGATGATGTTCGGGGCACAGCGCATCTTGTGGGGACTGTTCAAGAAAATGGTGGTGGCGGACAGATTGTATCTGCTTGTCAGGACGATCGCGGACGCTCCGGGGCAATTTTCCGGATACGCGAGCGTACTGTTTATGGTCTGTTACACGATCCAGCTTTATGCCGATTTTTCAGGGTTTGTGGACATTGCGCTGGGCAGTGCAGAACTGTTCGGGGTGCGCCTTCCCGAAAATTTCCGTCAGCCCTTTTTTGCGAAGAGCGCGCAGGAATTCTGGCAGCGCTGGCATATTACTTTGGGCACGTGGCTGAAAGAATACGTGTTTTACCCCGTCGCTCTTTCTCCGCGCGTCACGGGGCCTGCGGGCAAGCTGAAACGCAGGTTCCGCAATCACTTTACAAAGATGCTCCCCACCGTGGCGGCACTGTTTGCAGTGTGGCTGTGCAACGGGTTATGGCACGGCCCCGAATGGAAATATATCGTCTACGGAATGTATTATTTTGTGATTATCGTGGCGGGAATGCTTGCGGAACCGTTGTTTAAAAAGCTGTATGCGAAGCTAAGGGTGGATCCGAAAAATTTAGGGCTGCGGATATTCCGTCACATACGTACGATTTTGATTATTCTGATAGGCGAGACGATTTTCGGTGCAAACAGCCTCCGCGACGGACTGTATATACTCTCGTCGGCATTTCGTCCGTACGGCGGATCGATTTTCGGCTTGGGGCTTGACTATAAAGAATGGATCATCGCCCTGATCGGGATGGCGGCGATGCTGGCGGTAGGGATCGTGAAAGAACGTGGTGTTGACATACGCGGCAAGATAACGGCGGCGGTATTG
>CASFBD010000087.1 GCA_949292885.1 uncultured Bacillota bacterium | reverse complement strand
TCCCCCTTTGATAAAACGGAAGGCGGAAATAAGGATAAAATATTCTTCCAGCGCAATGCGCGCGCCCCCTTCCTCACGCTCGGCAAGCGTTTGCGGGGCGTGTACCTTGCGGTACGCCTCCGCAAGAGAGGGAAGAGCGTATTTTCTGACCAGTTCGGGCGGGATCGCCGTAGAGATCTGTACTTTTTTCAGCGCGTCTGCCACCGCGTCGCGCACCGCCTTCTGCGTGAGCGTGCCGCGCAGCGAATACACGGGAACAATGCCTTTGAGTCGGTAATTTTTTTCGCGCAGTTCAAAGGAGGGATTGACCATGGAGGGCGCGCCCATACCGTAACGGTTCTGCACCCTGCCGTAAAAGAGATATTCCTCCCCCGCTTTCAGGCTTTTCTGCACGTAAGGAGCGTTGAACCAGATGGCGGAAAAGCGTTCGCCGCCCTGGTCGCACCAGACTTTGATAAAGGGACGGCGCCCCGCATACACCGCCTGCGGCGGCGAGGAAACGCGGCAGGCGAGCAAAACCACGTCGTTGTGGTAGCACTGCGAGATCTTCACCGTCTGCGTGAGGTCGAGATAGTCGCGCGGGAAAAAGCGCACCAGATCTTCCGCGGTGAAAATATTCAGTTTGTTGAGGTCTTTTTCCCGCTTTTCGGAAATGCCCCGTATCTGCGTCAGTTTCATGCGCGCCGCCTTTTTTGCGTCTTTCCGAAAAAGGAAAGCTCCCGCAAAGATATTTTAAGGCGAATACAAAACTGTATCCGCCCTTGTGTTCCGATATTGATGGATCGTGCGCTTATTCTTTGCCCTTGTTCAAGGCGAGAAAGCACACAAGAAAGATAAAAGCGATCCCCGCCGCCGCGCTCCCGGCATACAGACAGACGGGGTTGCGCAAAAAAAGTCCGACAGGAAGAAGAACAAATGCCGCCAGCTGAACGATCGCATAGATACAGACAAGCGCTTTTTTCATTTTCTCCCGTCACTCCAGGGATACGATATAATAGTAGATGGGCTGACCGCCGAAATGAACGTCTACGTCGCAGTCGGGGAATTTTTCGGACACACGTTCTACGAGCGCCTGCGCATCCTCTTCCTTGACGTCCTTGCCGTAATAGAGAGTGATGATCTCGTGCGAACTGTCCTTGAGCCGATCGATGAGCGAAAGCATGGTGTCGTCCACATTGTTTCCCTTGGCGAGGATCTTTTTGTCGTCCAGACCGATGATGTCCCCCTCTTTGAGGCTAAACCCGTTGACGCTGGTGGCGCGGACAGCGTATGTAACCTGACCTGCGCGCACGTTGTCGATGGAGTGGATCATGTCCGTCTTATTTTCTTCCGCGCTGCATTCGCTGTTGAAGGCAAGCGCCGCCGCAAAGCCCTGCGGCACGTTTTTGGTGGGAATGACGTGAATGGTGCGGTTTTGCACGAGCGCTTTCGCCTGCTCCGCCGCCAGAATGATGTTTTTGTTGTTGGGGAACACGAAAACGTGTTCGGCATTGATCTTCTGCACCGCGTCGGCAATGTCCTCCGCGCTGGGGTTCATGGTCTGGCCGCCCTCGATGACGCGGTCTACGAGCAGATCCTTGAAAATGGCGGCGATGCCCTCGCCCGTGCAGATGGCGAGCATTCCCATTTCCTTTTTCTCCGCCTCGCGCTTGGCGCGCAGGGCGCGGTTCTGTTCGAGCATGTTTTCGATCTTCACGCGGTCCAGTTCGCCCAGCTCCACCGCATACGTGAGCGCAAGCCCGGGCGTGTTGGTGTGGACGTGTACTTTGACCAGTTCCAGATCGCCGATGCAGATGACCGAATCGCCGATCTTCATCAGTTTTTCTTTGAGTTTGTCAATATCCGCAAGTGTGGTGGACTTTTTGAGGTTGATGATGAAAAATTCCGTGCAATAGGCAAATTCTATCTCGCCCAGGTCGAGGTTGATGATGTCCGAATTGTCGCCGAAAACATCTTCTTCGCTCTTGCCCGCTTCGAGCGCGACGTATTCCTCCACCTCTTCCCCGTTGAGCACGGCAAGAAAGCCCTTATAAATGCACAAAAGCCCCATGCCGCCCGAATCGACCACGCCCGCTTTTTTTAAGACGGGCAGAAGTTCGGGGGTCTGTGCCAGTGCCTCTTCCCCTTTCTTGATGACGTCCGTGAGGAATTCCGCAAAATCTTTGTAGCGCGATGCCGATTGTTTTGCAAATTCGCTCATCAGGCGCGCCACGGTGAGCATGGTGCCTTCCTTGGGCTTGGAAACCGCGGAATAGGCGACTTTTGTGCCGTTTTCCATCGCCTTGGCAAAGCCCTTGATGGTCACTTCCTCCCCGTTTTTGATCTCCGCGCAGATACCGCGGAACAACTGGGAAAGAATGACGCCCGAATTTCCGCGCGCACCTTTGAGTGCGCCCTTGGAAACGGCGTCGCAAAGTTCGGACAGACGGTTGGACGGGCAGAGCCCCAGCTCCTTGACTGCCGACTGTATGGTAAGGGACATATTCGTGCCCGTGTCGCCGTCCGGGACGGGGAACACATTGAGCGAGTCCACTTTTGTTCTGTTTATTTCAAGCACCTTCGCTCCGGAGAGGATCATCTTGCGGAATTCGGTGCCGCCAATGGTTTTAGGCATGGAAATTTCTGCTCCTTTTAAGCGGGGCGGTTACAGCTTGACCCCGATAATGTTCACGTTGACCGTGTCCACGATCATACCCGTAAACTTTTCGACCCTGTACTTTACGCTCTCTTTCAGCGATTCCGCAACTGCGTTGATGGAAACGCCGAACTTGATGATGACGTACACGTCGATATAGATGCGGTCGCCGTTGGTGGTGACTTTTACGCCCTTGCCCTGCGACTCTTTTTTGAACAATTCGGAAAGGCTGTCGGTAAAACGGCGCGAAACGGTTTCGACGATGCCGTAACATTCCATCGCCGCCTGTGACGCAACCCTCGCGATCGCTATATCCGAAATTGTGATTTTGCCGTAGGCATTACTCGTATTGACAGACATAAAGGTATACTCCCGTATCGCCTATATTCTATACTATTTTCCCTTTTTTTGCAAGAGAAAATTTACTTTCCCCGATATTATTTTTAAAAAACGCGAAAAAATGCCGAAAAAGAGGCAAAATTGATTGATTTTTTTTGTATGTTTTGGTATAGTATCTATGCTCGTTTTGAGCGGGGCGCTTTTTTCCGCGCTCAATTTTTTTCAGATTATGACCGTGGAGGTGTGAATATGTCGAGAGTATGCAGTATCTGCAACAAGGGGCAGAATTCCGGCAACAACGTGAGCCACAGTAACCGCAGGACGAGAAGAACTTTTAAGGCGAATGTTCAGAAAGTGAAGATCGTCAAGGACGGAAAGGTGGAAGCCGCTTACGTTTGCGCACGTTGCCTGAAGAGCGACAAAGTAGAGCGCGCGTAATCGAATGCAGAACTTTGAAGGCCTTCCCTGTACGGGAAGGCTTTTTTTCGCATATCCGAAAAAAAGCGCAACGCCGTCGGTTTTTCCGACGGCGTTGCGCTTTTTTGCATGAAAGAATGCCCGCGTCCTTTTATTTCAGCAGGAAACAGCTGGTATAGGCAATGGTATTTTTTCCGTAATTGTACGGAATATCGGACAGCTCGCAGACCTTGCTGACCCACAGCCCGTATGCCTCCATCGACGAATAAGATTCGTCCGGAAAGCGGCAGGGCGCATCCGGGTATGTACACGTCTTGCAGCGGCGGCACGTCCCCGCACCCATTCCCAGAACGTCGGGATACTTTGCCTTGAGCTTTCTCATCAACGAAATAAAACTGCTCGCATGCTCCGCGCCCGCGCGCTCGATGGTCTCGTAGTCGTACTCGTCCTCCATCTGCCCCACTGTCTGCACGATCATGCCGAAAGAATACTGCGCGGCCAGCGCGGCAGCTTCTTCCAGGCTCCCGCACGCAGGAGGGCACCTCCAGTTTTTACCGTAGGCATGACATCTGTCCGCGCGGCACATCTGCCGCACCTCGGGCATGAACACGAGCGCTTTGATGTTCAGCTGCCCCGCATGGGTAAACCCTTCCTCCAAAGCCAGTTTTTTCAGTTCCTCTGCCGAATAATCCATATAAGTTCCTCTCTCTTGCGCTTTTTTCCCATTATACCACGCCGCAAGGCGGATTTCAACGCACGCATTTGCGCAAAACCGGTATTTTTTTGTGCTGAAAGACGCCGCCCTACCCGATGCACAGGATCTCGTTGGCATCCGCGTCCAATATGCGGCAAAGATTGGCAAGGGTATCCAGGGCGGGGAGCTTGTCCCCTTTGACGTAGTGCGACACCGTCTGCTGACTGACGCCCAATTTTTCGGCAAGGGCGGACTGCGTCATGCCGCTCATGCGGATCGCCTCCGCTATTTTTGCCTGAATTTCCTGTAAGGTGATCATGTTTTCTCCTTTTATATGAATCGGGCGGCGCACAACGTGCGCCGCCTTGTTTTTTCTTTGGTCGGTCTTCTTTTGTAGGAAAAGCTCATTTTTCCGCCGTGCGGCGCACGAGGCGCAGGACACAGCGGATCGCCCGCGGCGGTTTGACGCAGATGATCTTTACCACTTTGAATCCTCCCGCACAAGAAATAGGAAGAGTGTTCCCTCGTCGCAGAGTATGCGCGCCTCATCCGACAGGACGACATTGCTGATCCCGCGGCAGCTTCCCGCCGTGAGCGTCAAGTCCTGCAACGGGTACCTGAGCCCTTCACTCTCCATTATATGCGCCCTCTCCCCTACGGGTGCGAGGGAAAGCGTCTTTCCGCGCTGACCTTTCCAGCAGATCTCGCCGGTCCCGCAGGAAATATCCGTATACTTTGTGTGCATGACGGCGTGCGCACCCGCGCGGTGCGCCGCCACCAGAAGCTGAAAATTTCCGAACAGGTGGTCTTCCCTGCCGCCGCCTCCGCCGTAGATGTCAATGCTCGTACAGCCGCGCGAGAGCAATATTTCCAGCGCGATCTCCCCGTCCGTAAAGTCCTTTTCCGCGGGAAACACCTGCGCGCCCTGCGGAACATAGCCCAGCGAATCGAAATCCCCTGCCGCAACGTCGATGTGCACCTTATCCTTTGCCCAGCGCAGTGCGCCGTCGCAGCAGACGACAAAGGCGTCTTTGTCCTCTATTTCCCCTTGCCAGGGTTCGCCGTTGAGAAGAATGATGCCGCGCATATCACTTGACATCGCGCAAAAAGGCGATGGTCTTTGCCATATCGGGCGAGCGGAACACCGTGTTGCCCGCCACCAGAATATTGACGCCCGCCGCTTTTACGCGGGCGGCGTTTTCCTCGTTGATGCCGCCGTCGATCTCGACGTCGCGGGCAAACCCCTGTTTTGCAAAAAATTCGCGTGCGATCTCCGCCTTGGAAAGGGTACGCTCGATGAATTTCTGCCCGCCTTTGCCGGGGTACACGCTCATGATCAGCAGCATATCCGCATCTTCCAGCAGGGGCAATACCTCTTCCACGGGCGTATCGGGGCTGACGGAAATGCCCGCCTTTACCCCGTTGGAACGGATGGCGCGCAAAAGTTCGCGCGAACGCGCGCCGCACGCTTCGTAATGGAAGGTAAGGTAGTCCGCGCCCGCTTTGATAAAATCGTCCATCTTATTTTGCGGCTCCACCACCATCAGGTGCACGTCCAGAGGAAGAGAGGTGTGCTTTTTGAGCGCCGCCACCATGTCCGCCCCGAACGTGATCCTGGGCACAAAGGTGCCGTCCATCACGTCGCAGTGAATGAGGTCGGCGCCGCAGCGCTGCAGCTGTTCCACCGCCGCGCCCATTGCCGAAAAGTCCGCCGATAAGATAGAGGGTGCAATACAAATTTTGTTCATGTTTTTCTCCCGAAAAAACGCACGCCGATGCCGCAGTGGCATGGCGTGCGGCTGCTTTTTGCAAAAGTATGATACTACACGCAAAAAATTTTGTCAAGGACGCAGCCTGCGTCCTTTGCGGAAAGTCATTCCTCTTTCAGACGGGAGGCGCGCAGCTGGCCGCACGCGCCGCCGATGTCCGCGCCCGTTCTGCGGCGGAGAGTGGCGGAAAGCCCGCCCTTTTCCAGTTCGCCCAGAAAGCGGTACGCTTCCTTTTCGGAAATGCCGCAAAGATGCCGCTCCTTCACCTCGTTGAGACGGATCAGATTGACATGACAGGGCCGCCCGCGCAGCAGGGAAACAAGCCTTGCGGCGTGCTCCTTATCCGCGTTTTCTCCCGCGATGAGGGAATACTCAAAGATGTATCTTCGACCCGTTTTGTCAAAATAATTGTCGCACGCCTTTAAAATTTCCGCAATTTTGTACGCCTTGGCGACGGGCATGATGCGCTCGCGCTCCTCGTCCGTCGAGGCGTGCAGGGACACCGTGAGATTGACGGGGATCCCCTCTTCGGCAAGATCGTACATTTTGGGGACAAGCCCGCAGGTAGAAAGGGAAATGTTGCGGCCGCTGATGCAGATGCCCCCTTCCGCCGTGACGTTTTTTAAAAATTTTACGACGTAGTCGTAATTGTCCAGCGGCTCGCCGCTGCCCATCAGAACGACGTTTGTGACCGCGCGTTTTTCCGACGTGCCGCCGAACCGCGCGTTGACCACCAGAATCTGTGCGAGGATCTCTCCCGCGGTGAGGTTGCGGATCAGCCCGTTCAGGCCCGACGCGCAGAAAGCACAGCCCATGCGGCAGCCCACCTGCGTGGAAATGCACTGCGTTCTGCCGTACTTGTAGGACATGAGCACCCCTTCGATGATGTTGCCGTCCGCAAGCTCGAACAGATATTTTTCCGTGCCGTCCGAGGAGGTGAGCACCTCGCGGATGCGGACGGGCTCGTCCTCAAAGCGTTCTAATAGTTTTTGTTTGAAGGGTTTGGAAAGTTCGGAAATATCCGAAATGCGCTTGCCGCGCATGATGCCGCGGTACAGCTGCCCCGCGCGGTATTTCTGTTCGCCGTATTCCGCCACCAGCGCGGCGATCTCTTCGGCAGACAAGTCCTGGATGATCTCTTTCATGGCGTCACCTTTTTGAATTTGCACACATAAAAGCCCGCCCCCATGGAGATGTGAGGCAGAAACTGCAATCCGAATTTTGTGCGTTTATTCCCGAGCGGAGAGGAAATTTCCTGCACACAAAACTGAGGATGCGCGGCGAGAAACGCGCCCGCCGTACCGTCGTTTTCCTCTTCAAACAGAGAACAGGTGGAATAGTACAGCGCGCCGCCCGCCTTTACATAGGGCGCACAGGCATCTAAAATTTCCCGCTGCGCCTTTGCAAGCTGAACAAGGCTCTCTTCCTTGCGGAAAAATTTGATGTCGGGATTTTCCCCGATGACGCCGTACCCCGAACAAGGTGCGTCCACCAAAACGGCGTCGAAAGCGCCGTCGTACTTTTCTTCATGCACGGAGGAATCGCGGCAGAAAACTTTCACGTCCGCTCCCATGCGACTGGCATAAGCGCGGATGAGCTGCGCGCGGTGTTCGTGCAGTTCAAACGCGGTGACGTGTGCACACTTTTGTGACAAAAGCACGCTTTTACCGCCCGGAGCGGCGCAGGCATCCAGCAGGTTTTCGCAAGGCTCCACGACAGAGCAGATGGCAACCGAGCCCACCGACTGGAAGGTGTATTCTCCTTTATCGAACCCCTCGTCCCTGCGGAAACGCGCATAGGCAAAGAGATTTTCAAAGGGCGTTTTTTCCGCGCCTTCGGCGTACTTTTCCGCCGCCTGCGCGCTTGCAAACCGCACAAACGTGCGCGCAGGAGCGTGAGAAAGAATGCTTTCCGCCTCCTCCCCGTACTGCGCAAAGATACGCTTTACGGCAAAGACGGGCACCGAATACAGCAAGGAGAGGCGCTCCGTTTTCTCCTGCGGCAAGCGAAGTTTCTGCGCGTCGAAGGCGCGCAGAAAGGCATTGATAAAGCCGGCCGCACCCCCTTTGCCCAGCTTTTTGGCAAGGGATACGGCATTGTCCGTGACCATGTATTTCTGCTTTTGCAGAAACAGCAAAAGATACAGGGAAATTTTCAGCAGAATGCGCACGGGGAGTTTGGGATTTTTTGGAGCAAAGGAGCGGATACAGAAATCCAGGTACAGATCGTTTTCCAGTACGCCGTAACAGATCTTTACCGTCCGTGCGCGGTTGAGCTCCTCTAT
>CASFBD010000086.1 GCA_949292885.1 uncultured Bacillota bacterium | reverse complement strand
CTGGACAAGGGCGCGCTTGCCTGTGCGGGCCGTCCGGTTCAGGGCCAGACGCTGCGTGCGCTCATGCGCCTGTACCCTGTAAGCGGCAGCATCAATCCCGGCACAAGCGATATTGCCGCATACTGGGCGGACAGGGGAATATGGCACGGAGCCCGCCTGAATATGAGCGGGGATTTTCCTGTTTTTCTGGAATTTGTGGAAGGAGAGGGATGGGCATACCGGGCCGCCCTTTTGCGGGAACGCTGGCGGACGATGATGATACGCGCGCTTGCCGGTACGCAGGAGGGGGCTTTACATCAGGACGCTCCTGCGGAAGAGCGGATACCGGAAATGACGCAGGGGCAGAACGATTGGCGGGGCAGGATGATCGCGGACATCAATCTCGAGCTTCCCGCTATCGCACACGGAAAAAAACACTATATCCGCAGTGTGTACGAATACAAGCACTTTTTACGCGATTTCCTGAAAGATCCGAAAGGGTTTGACGAATATTATCCCGAGGGAGCGGACGTCGTCTGCCCCGTGCAGACATGGTCGGACGATTTTTCCATGTCTGTGAGCGGGATCCCGTCCCTTGTCAACGAGTTCTCGTCGGGGAGCTTTATGGAGACGCACTATCATTCGCAGTTCGATGACGATTCTTCTTATGACGAGCGCATTTATTATTTCCATCACAGGTTGTATCTTCGTCTGCTCCTCGCGTTTGACCGTTGCGCCCTTCCGCCCATGGATTTTTCCACGAGGGTGCGCCGCCTGATGCGCAGTCTGAAAGGAGAGATCGCGGAAACACCGCAGGCGGCGGAGCTCTTTAAGGCGGGGGAAACGGCGGAGGAGACGGCAGAGGAGTTGTACGACATGATCTGCGCCGTCAACGATTCCAAACAGCCGGAAGAGCGAGAAAGCGTTGCGGGCGCGGTCATTCTGGATGCGTTTAAGTACTGCGAGGACAGTTTTGTTGCTCTGGACTGGTACGAAAAATCTATTTTCCCGCACGAAAATGCGCAAAAGAACATCGAATATATGCAGCGCGCGGTTGCGGCGCTGGAAGAGGGTGACGCGGACGGAGCCAAGTGCGCCATGGTGGAAGTGGACGACAACAGCTATGCGGAAGCGTTTGCCCGGGGCGTGACATCTTATTTTACGGCGCGCGCGCTGACGGATACTGGTTCGTGGGGGAGCGGGCGCCTGACGGGACATATCGATCTGTTCGGCGTCATGCGCGCCGTGATGGACAAGAGCAAGGACGAAAATGCGGATTTTACCTTTGAAAAAGAGGAGCTTACGGTCAAGATCGCGGTGGAAAAGAAAAACCTGCGCAATCTGATCGAAGCGGAGACCGCGAGACTGAAGAAACTTACGCAAAAACTGCAAGGAGCGATGATCGCCGTAGAGGCGCTGGACAGATAATATGGATTTACCCGAATTACACCGATTGCGACGGGAGGATTTCGACGCCGTCGTGCGTACTCTGACGGAATGTTTTTTTGACGACCCGCTGTACAAAGTTCTCATACCCGAGCGTGCACAGCGCAGGGAGATC
Source organism: uncultured Bacillota bacterium (assembly GCA_949292885.1). Taxonomy (GTDB): domain Bacteria; phylum Bacillota; class Clostridia; order Christensenellales; family Borkfalkiaceae; genus Borkfalkia. The sequence goes on along the minus strand of CASFBD010000086.1, from coordinate 6,656 downwards.
CTGCCCGAGGTATTCGATTGCGACGCCAACGAACTGGTGCAGTATTGCGACCTGTATGCCGATTCTCCCGAAGTGAAAGGGCTGATCATGCTGGAAGATCCCGCCGAACACAAGGGTGTGCGCAAATACCTTGCGGAACGTTATTTTGCCTATCTCACCGAACAGCGCCTTCTGGAGGACGACGAGAGCGGGGAGATCGCGGAGCATTTCCGCAAGGCAAAAGATTTCCTGTCCTCCGATTGGGTGGGAAAAGTGGGGAAAAACACCGTTCACATCGTCTATTTTGCGGTGCGCAAGGCATTTCACGGCACGGGGCTGGCGCACAGGCTGATCTCGCCTGTGCTCGACTATGCGGATAAAAACGGGGTGCAGATCGCGCTGGAAACGCACAACGCAGCCAATCTGGACATCTACCGCCACTACGGATTTGAACTGTTTGACAGCTTTTCGGGCGAACTGCCTCTACGCGAATATTGCCTGGTCCGTAAGCCGAAAGGGAGAGAGAAATGAAAAGAATTTTATTGATCGCGACAGGCGGTACCATTGTCAGCCGCGCCGGAAAAAACGGGCTTGCGCCGCAGATCCGCGCGGAGGAGCTTTTGCGCTTTGTTCCCGACACAGTGCGTTTTTGCGAAGTGACGGCTTTGCAGCTGATGAATCTGGACAGTACCAATATGTGCCCGCGCGACTGGGAACTCATTGCACAGGCGGTGCGCGAAAACTACGACCGTTTTGACGGATTTGTCATCTGCCACGGAACGGACACTCTCGCATTTACGGCGGCGGCGCTCTCGTATATGATCCAGAAAAGCCCCAAGCCCATCGTGCTGACGGGTTCGCAGAAGCCCATCGATCTGGAGATCACGGACGCTAAAACAAATCTTTCGGACAGTTTGCTGTATGCGTCGGACGAGCGTTCGTCGGGCGTTGTCATCGTGTTCGACGGCAAGGTGATCGCCGGCACGCGCGCCAAAAAGACGCGCACAAAGAGTTACAATGCCTTTTCTTCCATCAACTATCCTTGTCTTGCGGTCATTCGTGAGGGGAACATTCTGCGTTATCAGGAAGAAAGAAAGGAGGGAAAACCTCTCTTTTTCAATGAGCTGGACAGCCGCGTGGGGGTGTTCAAGCTGATCCCGGGAATGCCTTCGGATATTCTCGACTCCTATTTCAGGCTGTTCGATGCGGTAGTCATTGAAAGTTTCGGAACGGGCGGTATTCCCGATGCTCCTTACTATCATTTTTCCGATGTCATCGAGCGCTGGCAGAGCGCGGGCAAGATCCTCGTCATGTGTACTCAGGTGACCAACGAGGGCAGCGACATGGGGGTGTACGAAGTGGGCAAGAGCGTGAAGAACAGGTTCGGTTTTCTGGAAACGTACGACATGACACTGGAAGCGGCTGTCACAAAACTCATGTGGATCCTTTCCCTCACGCACGAGCGGGAGGAGGTGCGGCGGCTCTTTTACACGCCGATCGATCACGACATTCTTTATCCGGCTCTGTAAAATAAGTCTGTTTTTTCGTATTCAAGCATACAATAAAGTATGTTTATCTGGAAAAAGAGCGCCGTCCTTGCGGCGGCATTGGCGGCCGTGCTGCTGTTTTTTGTTTGTGCGTCCCTGTGCGCCGTGGGTGAAGCGAGCGCGCAGCGCGCTTTGTATACTGTGGTTTTGGATGCGGGACACGGCGGCGTGGATCCCGGCGTGCTCGGTGCGGTTTCGCACGTAAAAGAGAGTGACGTCAACTTAAAAATCGTGCAAAACCTCAAAGAAATGTTTTCGGATGCGGGCTTTCGCGTGGTGCTTACGCGCAAGAACGCGGGGGGACTGTACGGGCTTCCTACGCCCGGGTATAAGCGGCGCGACATGGAAAAGAGGAGGGATGTGATCGTGGGCGAGCATCCCGATCTCGTCATCTCCGTGCATCAGAACAGCTTTCCTTCATCCCCGACGCGGCGGGGCGGGCAAGTTTTTTTCTGTGCGGGAAGGGAGGATGACGAGCGTCTGGCAGGCAGCATCCAGTCGCGGCTGAACGGGCTGAGCGGAAAAGAATATGCTGCACTGGCGGGGGATTTCTTTGTGCTCAACTGTGCACAGGCGCCCGCAGTGCTCGTCGAGTGCGGATTTTTGTCCAACGCGGAGGAAGAGCGGCTTTTGCAGACGGAGGAATACCGTGTACAGGTAGCGAGGGCGGTTTTCGAGGGCGTGCTTTCCTGGCTGTGTTAAAAAACGATCTATGCCCCGCGGCGCAGATACATCTGCGCCGCGGGGCATTCTTATAAAACGCGTGCAAAATACGGGGCGGATTTATTGAAATTTTTCGGCAGGTATGCTATAATGTCCTTATGGTCAAATTCAACGATAGGATGTCCGAGCCGCGCGCGCGGGGCATGAACGCCGTCACGCTGGCGTTTATCGGGGACGCGGTGTATTCGCTGTATGTGCGCGAATCTCTGGTGTTTGCTGCCGATTACAGGTCGGGAGCGCTGCAAAAGCTCTCTTCCGAGCGCGTTTCCGCAAAGGGACAGGCAAAGCTGGCGGGGGAGATCTTCGATAAACTGACGGAGACGGAAAAGGAAGTGTTCCTGCGCGGCAGGAACGCCAAAAAACCCACCAAAAGCAAAAATGCTTCCGTGGCGGAGTACAATATTTCCACGGGATTCGAGGCGGTGATCGGGTATTTGTACCTGATCGGAGATTATGCGCGCATTGATGCGCTCGTGTCGGGAGAAGACAATGAAAATTGAGGGAAGAAACGCCGTTTTAGAGCTTTTGAAAACGGAAAAGACGGTGGACAAAATACTCATGCAGAAGGGCGCGGAAAAGTCCGCGGGGCGTATTTTTGCCATGGCGCGGCAGAAGAACATCCGCGTGCAGTTTGCCGAAGAGCGCGCCCTGGACAGGGAAAGCGAAACGGGCAGGCACCAGGGCGTCATCGCCTATGTTTCCGATTACGAGTACGCAGACCTTTCCCTTTTGCTGGAAAAGAGGGAAACGCCCCGCTTTGTCGTCGTGTGCGACGGTGTGGAGGACGTGCATAACCTGGGCAGCATTCTGCGCGTGGCGGAATGCGCGGGCGCGGACGGGGTGATCATCCCCAAAAACAAGAGCGCGCAGGTGACGGGCGCGGTGGTGCGCATTTCCGAAGGCGCGGCAAATCACATTGCGGTGGTGCGCGTACCGGGCGTCAACTATGCGGTGGACGAGCTGAAAAAGGCGGGTTACTGGGTGTACGGATTGGAAGCGGACGGCGAATGCCTGTATGACTGCGACCTGACGGGCGACATTGCGCTTGTGGTCGGCGGGGAGGATGCGGGCGTTTCGCGCCTGACGCGCGAAAAGTGCGACAAAATTTTGTCGCTGCCTCTTAAAGGGAATGTCAATTCGCTCAACGCGTCCGTGGCGCTGGGCATCGCGGCGTATGAGGCGGTGCGTCAGAGAAGATGATCGAGGACGAAAAGCTGGCGTTTGCGGCGCAGGGCGGGGATAAGACCGCTGTCGAAACGCTGTTGGAAAAATATAAAAACGCCGTGCGCGGCATCGCGCGCGGATATTTTCTGGAAGGCGGCGACGGGGAAGACCTCGTTCAGGAGGGGATGATCGGATTGTATTCCGCCATCACCGATTACAGGGAAGGGGGTATGAGTTTTAAAAACTTTGCCTATCTGTGTATCCATCGCCGCATTATGACTGCAATCAAGAGTGCGTCCAGGCAAAAGCACCTCGCGCTCAATCGCTATGTCCCGCTCGTCAATGCGGACGGACAGGGCACGGACATCGTCAGTGAGGAAAATCCGGAAACCATTCTCATCGGCGGCGAGGAAAAAGGGGAGTTCCTGCGGCTTTTGAAACAGGAGCTTTCCGAGGCGGAGTACGCGGCGCTTTTTTCCTACATGGAAGGACTGAGCATCGCCGAGACCGCTGCGCGCATCGGAAAGAGCGAAAAGAGCGTGGAAAACGCCGTTCAGCGCGCAAAAAAGAAGGTGCTTTCCTTGCTTCGCAATCGGGAAAGATAGTCCGCAGGAGGGAAATTTATGTCATATCAGGCACTGTATCGCACCTTTCGTCCGTCTACGCTGGACGGGCTGGTGCGTCAGGAGCATATCGTAAAAATTCTGACCAATCAGATCGAAACGGGCAGGGTGGGGCACGCATATCTGTTTTGCGGACCGCGCGGCACGGGCAAGACGAGTACGGCAAAGATCTTTGCAAAGGCGATCAACTGTCTTTCGCCCGTTCACGGTTCGCCCTGCGGAAAATGCGAGGCGTGCAAGGCGCTTGCCGATCCGTCCAATCTCGACATTTCCGAAATAGACGCGGCGTCCAACAACGGCGTCAACGAAATGCGCGATCTGCGCGAAAAGGTGCAGTATCCGCCCGTAGCGGTGCGCTACAAGGTGTACATCATCGACGAAGTGCATATGCTTTCCGATTCCGCCTTCAACGCACTTTTGAAGACGTTGGAAGAGCCGCCCCGTCACGCGGTGTTCATTCTCGCCACCACCGAACCGCACAAACTTCCCGCTACCATCCTGTCGCGGTGTATGCGGTTCGACTTCAAACTCATTCCGCAGTCGGACATCGAGGCTCATCTGAAAAAGATCTTTTCCTCCGTGGGCAAAGAATACGAGGACGAGGCGGTGGCCGCTATTGCCCGCGCGGGCGCGGGAAGTATGCGCGACAGCCTTTCCGTCGCGGATATGTGTATCTCATACGGCAAGGGTAAACTCACCTATGCGGACGTGTGCGAAGTGCTGGGAACGGCGGACTTTTACGAAGTGGCGCGCCTGGGCGCAAGTATCTTGCGGGAGGACGCCGCGGCGGCGCTTTCCGAAACGGAAAAAGTCATTTCTTCGGGCAAGGGCGTGGGCGTGCTGTCCAAGGATATTCTGTCCTTTCTCAACCAGTGCGTGATCGCCAAGACCTGCTGCAACGCCAGGGAGCTTCTTGCACTCCCCGAAGAAATGTTTTCGGAGATCGGGCGCATTGCGCAAGAGGCGGACGGCAAAAAACTCTTGCGCGCCTGCGAGATCTTTGCGCAGGTGGAAACAGACCTGCGTTATTCCGTTTCCCCGCGCATCGTGTTTGAAACGGCCGTCGCCAAAGCCTGCCTGCCGCAGTCGGATACGGACGTGCTCGCCCTTTCCCTGCGCGTAAAGGCGCTGGAAAAACTGCTGGAAAAGGGTGTTCCCGCTCAGGCGGCGGCGCCCGTATTCAGCGAGGAGACGGAGGAGGATCCGTTTGCCCGCCCCGCACAGGTGCGGCGCGCGGAACCCGTGCGTGCACAGCCTCCCCGCGTCCAGGCCCCTGCCGGGACGGAAGCACAAGTAGGGGCGGTAAACCGGGACAAGGCGGGCGCACTGTTCCTGAGATCTCTGCGCAAGACAAGCCGCAGCGGCGTGCTGTTCACCATGTGTCAGGATCTGGAACCTTCCTTCGAGGGAAACACCTTTGTGCTTGCTACGGAAAGCGAGGTCATCTGTTCGCGTCTGAACAGTACGGAAAACCTGAAAACGGTGCAGGCGGCATTGGAAGCCATCGGAATTGCGGATTTCAAGATCGTCCTCAAAGGGCAGCAAAAGGATCCCATGGAGGAGGACATCGAACAGCTCAAACGCGATTTTCCCGATACGGAATTTCGTATAAAATAATACACGTGTGCGCAAATTGTGCATACGTTCATCAAAAATAAGACAAGGAAGGAGACAAAAATGGCAGGATTCAAAGGCGGCATGGGCGGCGGCAATATGCAGAACCTCATGAAACAGGCGCAGAAAATGCAGGAACAGCTGCAGGAAACGGAAAAACTTCTGGAGGACTGGGAGATCGTCGGCACCAGCGGCGGCGAGGCGGTGGTCGTGTACATGAACGCGAAAAAAACCATCGACGGCATCGAGCTGGATCCGAAAGTGGTGGATCCGGACGACGTGGAGATGCTGGAAGACCTTATCATGGCGGCGATCAACGACGGCTACAAAAAAGCGGACGAGGTGTACAAGGAAAAGATGGGCCCCTTCGGCGGCGGACTGGGGAACATGGGCTTTTAAGGGGAGAGATCCATGCAAGTGTATATCGAGCCGATCGGCAGGCTCATCAACGAGTTTTCCAAACTCCCCGGCGTGGGCAAAAAGTCTGCGCAGAGGTATGCGTATAAGATCATCGACATGACGGACGAGGAGGCGCGCGAATTTGCGGAAGCCATCCTCAACGTCAAAAAAAAGGTGAAATACTGCAAGGTGTGCGGCAACTTCACCGAGGAAGAGGAGTGTGAGATCTGCAAGAGGCGCGACCACAGCATCATCTGCGTGGTCAAGGAACCGAAAGATGTCATCGCTCTGGAAAAACTGCACGAATTCAAGGGCGTATACCACGTTCTGCACGGCGTCATCAACCCGATGGCGGGCGTCGGACCCAACGACATCCGCATCCGCGAACTGCTTGCCCGCGCGGGCGAGGCGGAGGAGATCATCCTCGCCACCAATCCGGACGTGGAGGGGGATGCAACCGCCCTGTACATCGCAAAGCTGTTAAAGCCGCTGGGGGTCAAGGTCACCCGCCTCGCGCACGGCATCCCCATCGGCAGCGAGATCGAGTACACGGACGATGTCACTCTTTCGCGCGCTTTTGTCGAAAGAAAGGAAATGTAACAAAAAA
>CASFBD010000085.1 GCA_949292885.1 uncultured Bacillota bacterium | reverse complement strand
TGTATTTCCATGCAAAGATCTTTTAAAAGATCTTTATGTATAATCAAAATTTGTTCCCTTGTCATGATTCCACCGCCTTTACAATGAAATTTTCCAGCCGATTCCATCAACAACAATCTGAAATTTTCGCTTTTCAAAGAAGTCTTTTACTTCTTGTGAGATTGTACTCGTTTTCCGGTTCTGTACAATCTCGTTGTAACAACGCGCAATCTCATGTGCTGAATAAAGCGATACATGGTACTTCTTTAACTTTCCGTCAAACATTTCTTCTAAAGCGTTCTTTGCTTTTAATAAGATATTTGATTCTTTCTTATTGAATGTCATAAAATCAGCCTTCTTTCTCCATATTTTTTCCGATGTAATATAAATAAAGACCTCTCTTTTCTCCAATACGATGCGCAGGGAATAGACACCATTTATCCCGTGCTCATTGCAGGATCGGTCGGAGGCTTTGTCTACGGGATCACTTTCCGCCGCAATTCCAGCACGGGCGGCGCGGACATCGTGGCAAAATACGTCAGCAAAAAAGACCCCGTGCTCAATTTCTTCTGGATCAATTTCGCCATCAACGCAACAATCGCTTTCGCGTCTTTTTTCGTGTATGCAAAACGCGGAGAAGACGGAGCGCTCATCTTCAATTACAAACCCGTCTGCCTGTGTATGCTGTATTGTTTCCTGAACAGCCTTGCCGGAAACGCGATCATCCGCGGCAGCAAATCGGCATTGAAATTCCTCGTTATCACCTCCCACGCGGAAGAGATCGACAAGGAGATCTTGGAAAAGCTCAAACATTCGGCAACCCGCATGAAGGCAACGGGCGCATATTCCGGAATGGAAAAAGACATGATCGTTTGCGTCATCAACAAACGGCAGCTGACCGAATTCAAGGAAATATTATCCAAGTACGACGATACCTTTGCCTTTGTGGAAACGGTGAACGAAACGTTCGGAAAATTCAACAGAAACAGATAAATTGTTTAAAAAAGAGAGGACACATTTGTGATATGCACCCCAAAAGTTAGACACTTTTGGAGGTGCATATTTTTATGAGAAAAAGGGGAACAAAGAACAAAAATTATAGCGCAGAGTTCAAAATATCTGTTATAATGGATATGCGCAAGAACCATTTAGGATATTGTGAAACGGTAAGAAAATACGGTTTGGGTTCTACTCAAAGCGGAGGAGCAATAAACACATTGCACAGGTGGGAGCGCATATACCTTGAAGAAGGAGCGACGGGACTTATGACCGAACGCCGAGGAAGGAAAAGCACAGGCAGACCGAGAAAGAAACCTTTGGATAAATGTGTTGAAGAAGATTTAATCGCTGAAAATCAACGGCTAAAAATGGGGATCGAATATTTAAAAAAACTGAGTGCCTTAGTTCTTGCGGAAGAGCAAGAAAAAAACAAAAAGCAATAATTGTTTCTGAACTAAGGCTAAAATATCCGCTTAAAGAATTGCTTAAATTATCTACGTTGCCGCGAAGTACCTTTTACTACTATCTCAAAACAAGTAAGACAGACAAATATATTGCAGAGAAGCAAGCAATTTTTGAGTTGTACGAGCGTAACAAACAGCGTTATGGATATAGGCGAATTACTGCGTTATTAAGGCAAAACAACATAATTTTAAACCATAAAACGGTACTAAAGTTAATGAGAAGCTTTAATATACGTGGCAAACGGCGCAAAAACGAGCAATATCATTCATACAAAGGTGAGGTTGGGAAGATTGCAGACAATATCCTCAACCGAGACTTTACCGCAAGTAAGCCGTTTGAAAAACTCACCACAGATGTAACTCAGTTCAAAGTGTGTAATGACAAGGTTTACCTCTCTCCCGTGATGGATTTATACAACAGAGAGATAGTTGCCTACTCCATTTCACTCAGCCCCGACCTTGCACAGATACGAGAAATGCTGCAAGGGCTTACAGAAAAGTTGCCCGAAGGAGCAACACCAATCTTTCACTCAGACCAAGGTTGGCAGTACCAACACGGAGAATACCAAAAATACTTAAAAGAACACAACATCATTCAAAGCATGTCCAGAAAAGGAAACTGCATGGATAACGGAGCAATGGAAAACTTCTTCGGACGACTGAAAGTTGAAATGTTCTACGGCGAGAAGTTTGAAACGGTGGACGAATTCGTCCACCGCCTCAAAGAATACATTGACTATTGGAACAATGAGAGAATATCTCTCAAACTAAAAGGAATGAGCCCGGTACAGTACCGAACTCATTCACACATAATTTAATTAAATTTTGTCTAAACTTTGGGGTTCACTTCATTGTCCTCTCTTTTTCATTTTGTTTGTTGCAGAAAATCTCTTATTTTCTTTCCGGTCTCTTTTTTACGACGGCAGTGTATGTTTTGATCAGACCTTTGCGAATAAGTTCCTCGTCCGATTTATAGGGATAATGGAAATCGCTGTAAATACAGCCGACCTGTGCGAGCCCTAATCTGTTCATAAGCGTCTCCAGCAATTCTTTTGCCTGCTTCATGGAACGTTTACCCGTGATCTTGATGCGCATGGGCGTCTCTCTGTGAGATTTTTTATCCCCCACATCTTCAAACCGATACGCGGACGCTTCAAATTCCTCGGGCGCAAGCGCCAGAAAGAGCGAAAGTTTTTTCCCCGTCACGACGAGTTTTGCGACAAGCACACCGTCGACACGGAAATGTTCTCCGCTTTGGCAAACGCGCGTCTTTACGCCCGCATATCCCAACATAGCGTTTTTCAGTTCGGTATACTGGTCCTGCAAAGGAGCGCTCTGGATGATTCGTGATTTAAAAGAACGACGATATCTCGTAACCTCTTCGTATCCGTCCGGAATCTCCTTTCCGCTTGCAAGCGACTGCACAGACACCTCTTCGGCGGCGATCTCTTCCAAGATCTTTTCGGAACTTTCAGGCACTGCGTCTTTCTTTTCGGAAATCAGATCGTCAACGATCTCATCCAGCGCTTTATCCATCTCCTGCCGCAATTTTGCTTTTGCACAAGGATAAATCTCCGCCTTGACGCAATAAGCGCACCAACTCATCGTGCCGCACAGATCTCTATGCGCGCGCTCGCTGGCAAGCCATTTGTCAATATCGAGAGTTCTTTGACGCGCCGCAAACTCCTCTGAAGGAATTGCGGACAAATTTTTATCCTTTTCCATAAACCCATCTCCCCGATTCTCCAGTCTTACGTATATATTATAATAGATACCTTCCGAAAAAGCAAGCGATGTTATTTTTTATAAGAGATTTCTTTCGTATTCTTCCGATTCCAGAGCTTCTATCCGCTTGCGTATTCCGAGCATCCTCGCATCTGTTGCGGCGATCGTTTCCGCACAGCTTTTCAATTCCGCAGCAATGTCCGGTCTGTCCGCAGACTGTTTTTTGTACTTCATGCTGTGCTCCAGGCTCGCCCAGAAATCCATCGCAACAGTGCGGAACTGTATCTCCACACGCGTAATGTTTTTGCTCTCTGAAAAGAAAACAGGGACTTCCACAATCATATGGTAACTTCTGTACCCATTCAGCTTGGGCTTTTTTATGTAGTCCTTGATCTCCACAACCGTAATGTCATCCTGTTTGGCAAGCATTTCCGCAACGCGATAAATATCGTCGATAAAGGAACACACCACGCGGATGCCGGCGACATCGTTCAGGGAGACGGGAATTGCTTCCAACGTGGGTTCGATCCCGCGCCTCTTGAGCTTTTCCGCAATGCTTACGGGTTTCTTGATGCGGGAAGATATACTCTCTATAGGATTTCTGCCTGCATGAAAGGACAATTCTTCGTTCAGTACTTCAAATTTTGTGCGGATCTCCCGCACAGCACATCTGTATTGCAGCATCAGTTTACTGAATTTTTCCATCTTTTCAAGCACGTTCTCCGCATCGCCGGAAAAAAACTCCTGAACGATCTCTCTCTTTTCCCTGTCCACTGCTGCTCCTCCTTACAGAAAAAACTTGGGTGAACGCCGCTGTGAACACATTTCTTTAAGTTTTTCAGCCGTACGCGTAATACCTTCATCTGTAAAGGCTCGCGCAGACTGAGGGCAAAATTTAACACAAGCCGCACAACCGATACACCTGCCGCAATCGGAAAGGTCCGCCGCAATGTTGCAGACAGGGCAAACAGAAATGCACGCATTGCAATGCACGCATCTGGACGCATCGACGGAAGGCATTTCCCTGGGACGCAAAATCGAATCCGGCAAAACCTTATACGGGCGATTCCCCGGGATCTGCTTTCTGACAGGGACGCCTCCGAGCACTTTTTCATAGGCGGCGATCCCAAACGCATCAGCAGCGAGAAGATCTTCCGTGTCCGGACGCCCCGTCCCGACAGCAGACGTATAAGAATGCTCCCCGATAAAAGCCCCGGCCGCGCAGACGGTAAACCCCTGCGCCGAAAGAAGGTCGTATGTTTCCAAAAGTGCATCGTCAAAATCACGATTCCCGTACACCGATACCGCTACGGCACGGGCACCGTTTCCCTGCAAGGATTTCAGATAATCGCTCACACATACGGGCAACCGCCCCGCATAGACGGGCGCTCCGAACACGAGCACATCTCCTTCTTCAAAGGAACAAGGACGCATCCGCAATGCAAGTTTTGTAAGGTCAACCGGCCTTGTTTCACAGAGCATTTTTTCAAAAAATACTTTCCCGATACGAGCTACAATCTTCTTCGTCGTATGCGTCGGACTAAAATACATAAGAACGAGTTTCATGTTCAATCTCCAAAATTTAATCAATTTATGTGTGACATAGTACTTGATAAAACTTGTTTTTACCGTTGATATATAAGTTTTTTGATAAAAAAGATCCTTTCTTCTATGCCCCGAGAGATTTTTTCAGGACACGCAAGAGATCCTCCTCGGAAAAATAAACAATACAATTTTTTATGTTTTTATTTACGGACGCACGGCGCGCATAATCGGAAAGCTCAGAGTCCTTATATTCCTCCCTTTTGCCCAACAAAGCCGAAACCTTCTCGGAAAAAACATTTTCCTCCATCCCAAGTGCAGAATATATTTCCTTAACTCTTTCAGGACATCTTTCCCGGCATTGCGAGAGAAACGCCGGCAGCAGCAAACCGTTTGCCCTGCCGTGAGGGACGCCGTGAAAATAGGTCAGGGAATACCCCATTCCGTGTACGGCAGTCGTCCCCGTATTGGCGATCACCATGCCCGCCAACGTGGAAGCATATAAAAGATTCTGCCTCGACTGCGCCGTATAATTTGCTTTCAAAAGATTGTCATACTCTCCCATCAACAGCCGAATACTTTCACGGGCAAGCGCATCCGTAAAAAGAGACGCCCGCACAGACAGCATCCCCTCCACCGCATGGGACAGCGCATCAAGAGCAGTATTGACTGTCACATTCTGCGGCAGCGATGCCATATATTTTCCGTCCAGAAATGCGAGGACAGGAAACAGCGACGGTGCCGAAATACTTGTCTTTGTCTGTTTTTCATCATTTGTGATAATAGCATAAGGCGTAACTTCGCTTCCAGTTCCCGCCGTTGTGGGAATGTGCGCCATAGGGAGAACGTTGTGTGTGATCGGGTGTGAAAAAAGCCCTTCGGGCGCTCCCTGTACGGCAAGCATGGCAATCGCTTTTGCAGCATCCATCGGCGAACCGCCGCCTATGGCGACAACAAAATCAGCCCCCGAACGAACCGCAAGCGCCGCCCCCTCATCCACGCACTCCAGTGTAGGATTGTTTGGTACACTATCGAACACAGTATATTTTTGTCCGTTCATGTTAAGCGCATAGATCGCGTCCTCCAAAGCCCCGTTTTTTTCGGAACTTTTCCCCGTCACGATCAGCGCTCTGTTACCCAAAGAACGCAGCAACGCAAAATTCTTTTTAACACAATCCGCTCCGCTTACGATCCGAACCGGGACGTAATACTCAAACTCCATGCACAGCCTCCGTTTTTTTGATTCCAATACAGTTTAAAGTAAAATTCTGCGTATGTCAAGGGTAAAATGAATAATTATTCATTGATCTTTTTCTCGCTCCTTCCGCCGTACAATAGCTCTTTCCCGCGCGTACCCATATTTACTTAGTTTTTATGGGGTTCTGCAACACCGCAGGCAGTATGTAAAAATAATTTGTTCTCAAAATGTTGTATATATTGTATATATTTTATAATTTCTCCGCCTAAGGTTTTGACAGTTGCGCAAAAAAATGATATTATAATAATGTTAGAATGCGTAAAGTGAAATTTATACGAAAAATAAGATTCATCTGATTCCTTGCAGCCTGTTTGTCACCAGACCGGCTGTAAATATAAACAAAGGAGCAAAGCATGAAAAAAGTTAAGAGTAACAAACGATCTGTCTTTTTTCTGACAACTCTTGTTCTGATGTGTTGTTCTCTTTTTGTGTCCGTCCTTTCGGCCTGCACAAAGAAAGAAAATACACCGCAATCCGGTGACGAAGTCGGCGTTTACTATTACGACGACACCGCCGGGAACAAGGAGTATCTGATCACACTCGCAGACGAGCTTCGGTTTTCGTTCATTGCGGGCAGCGACGTCAGAACGGGTTCTTATACCCTGACAGAAGACACTCTTGTCATGACATCTGGCGCCGACTGGTCTCAGACTGCGACGCTGAAAGACGACGTGATCACCCTCACTTATGAAAACGTTCAGATGCGCTTTCTGAGGAAAAATTATTATACCATCACTTTCGACACGACAGGCGGCGGAGAATTTGCACCGGAACAGGTGCTCAACGGAAAAACGCTTGCCAAACCGACGACTGACCCCGTGCGCGACGGGTTCATCTTCCTCGGCTGGTACGCAGACCAAGCCTGCACCGTCCCCTACATATTCGGAACTCAGCCCGTCAGCAAAAACATGACGTTGTATGCCCGCTGGGCGCAGGAATCCGATTCCGTCGAGTATAAGATCTCGTATGACCTCGGGTACGAAGGTGCCGCAGAACTTCCTTCCGCCGAAACGATCGGAGGAAAACTTTACAATCCTGCCGTTCCCGCAGACAGAGAAGGGTTCAGCTTTGCCGGCTGGTGGATCAGCGACGAAAACAAAGCCGATAGACTCACCTTCCGCTATGAAGAACCCATTGGCAGTGCAGAAGGAACCGTCTTTACGGCGGACACCACTCTGTTTGCCGTCTGGCAGAACGACGATGCAGCCTGTGCAAACCCCGCAGTCAGCGTATCGCAGCAGGCGATCAGCTGGGAATCGGTAGACGCATCCGCCTATTTGGTTTCCGTCATCGCACCCGACGAAACGCCTGTTTATAACGATCAGCGCACGACCAGCACGACCCTCCCCGTCACATTCGACCAGACAGGTACATATTGTATCAAAGTCACGGCAATCAACGCAGGAGGCACGGCGATCTCCGATACAGTCGTCAGATATTTTGTCAACAACGGACTCGACAGAGTTTCCGGGATTACCGTCATCGAGCCGAACGCGCTCGTCTTCCGCGGAGTAGAGAATGCGGAAAAGTATCTGATCTCCGTCGATTGCGGCAACGACGCACACAACCACACGTCTTTCGACAACGGAAAGTCCCTGTATTTCAACTTCTCCAATTGCGATATGCAGCCGGGCGGCATGGTGTTCACCATTCAGGCGGTCGCAGACGGATATGCCTCTTCCAGCGCAACTTTCGTTTTTGAACGCAATCTCGCGCCCGTGTCCGACATAACCGCCGAAAACGATCTGCTCACATGGGACAGCGTTCCCGGTGCAAACTATTACCGCGTGCAGATCGGTGATGAAAGCTACAACGTTTTCAAACCCGAATTTTCTTTGAAAACACTCTCCGCGGGCGAATACGATATTTCCGTCACGCCTGTTGCAAGAGGTTTCAATTCCCCTGCCGCGGCAACCCTCAAATACACAAAGACCGCACCCGCTCTTCCCGAGGACATTCGTCTCAGCGACATGACACTCAGCTGGTCCGAAGCGGAAGAAGGCGCAACCTATACGATCCTCGTCAACGGAAAGGAACTTCCCGTGGAAGACGAAAAACTTTCCTACGACCTTTCCCAGCTTTTCACCTGGGCGGACGGCGAGGAATATTCCGTGCAACTGAAAGTAGTCAAGGGAGATGCTTCCGCGATCAGCGAAGAATTTACCTTCCTCTACAATGCACTTGAGCCCACACTCGTCTACGAAAACGGTGTACTCAGCTGGAAACCTGTTG
>CASFBD010000084.1 GCA_949292885.1 uncultured Bacillota bacterium | reverse complement strand
GGCATCAACCCGGAAAAAAAGGGGAATGCCATTGCGCTGGAAGGCAGCCCTAATGTTAAAAAGTATGCGGCGGAGTATCCTTCTTCGCAGCTGGGCGCGTCCGGAATGAGCGTCGGACTTCCTGAGGGGCAGATGGGAAATTCCGAAGTCGGGCATCTGAATATGGGTGCAGGCAGGATCGTCTACCAGGAACTGACCAAGATCACCAAGGAAATTCAGGACGGAGAATTTTTTGAAAACGAAGCGCTGCTCTTTGCAATGAAGAGCGCCAAAGAGAGCGGCAAAAAACTGCACATCTGGGGATTGCTTTCCGACGGCGGTGTGCACAGCCATAACACGCACCTCTATGCACTTTTAAAAATGTGTAAGGAACAGGGGTTGGACAACGCGTATGTGCATTGCTTTATGGACGGGCGCGACGTATCTCCCACCAGCGGCGCGGGATTTGTGCGCGATCTGCAGGCGGAGATGGACAAGCTCGGTTTCGGTACGGTGGCATCCGTGTGCGGAAGATATTATGCCATGGACAGGGATAACCGCTGGGAACGCGTGGTAAAGGCATACGAAATGCTTACTTTGGGCAACGGTGTGCAGGCGGAGGATGCCGCGGCGGCAATCGAGGAATCCTATAAAAAAGAGGTGACGGATGAATTTATTCTTCCCACCAACGTCGTCAAAAACGGCAAGCCCGTCGCGCTTGTGGAGAAAGGGGACAGCGTGATTTTCTTCAACTTCCGTCCCGACCGTGCCCGCGAGATCACGCGTGCCTTCACCGAACCCGATTTCAACGGCTTTGAGAGAAAGACAGGGTATCTTGCGCCCGTGTATGTCTGCTTTACCGAATATGATGCAACGTTCTCTCACGTGCAGGTGGCGTTTAAAAAACAGAGCCTGAAAAACACGCTGGGCGAATATCTTTCCTCTCTCGGCAAAAAGCAGCTTCGCATTGCGGAAACGGAAAAGTATGCGCACGTCACCTTCTTCTTCAACGGCGGTGTAGAGGCGCCCAATGAAGGGGAAGTCCGCGTGCTGATCCCGTCCCCCAAGGTTGCCACATACGATCTGAAGCCGGAGATGAGCGCATACGAAGTGACGGAAAAGGCGCTTGAACAGCTCTCTACGGGCGAGTACGACGCAATGATCCTTAACTTTGCAAACTGCGACATGGTCGGGCATACGGGCGTTCTGAACGCGGCGGAAAAGGCGGTCGCGGCGGTGGACGAATGTGTGGACAAAGTTCTTTCCAAGATCCTTTCCATGGGCGGCGGCGCGCTCCTGACGGCGGACCACGGCAACGCGGACAAGATGATCGCAGAGGACGGCTCCCCGTTTACGGCGCATACCACAAACCCTGTGCCCGTGGTGCTGGTCTGCGACAAATACAAGGGCGCGCACCTGCGCGAAGGCGGCGTGCTTGCTGACCTTGCGCCCACTCTTTTGGATATGATGGGTATTCCCGTTCCCGCGGAAATGACGGGTAAAACGCTGATCGAGCGCTGAGTTTTTGTGAAAAATAAAAAAAAGTATCAAAACCGCAAAAAAAAGGTTGAAAAAAATTTTGCGGTATGCTATACTATATAAGCTATTGTAAAAAGTGTTTTTGGGAGTGTATATTATGCCCGACATGATGTCTATGGTCAACAATCTTCTCGCTCCGTTGCCTAACGACGGGGTGTGGACAGTCTATCAGATAGTCAGCCTTGTACTGCTTGTGCTCATGATCCTTGCGGCGCTCGCTGCAATTATTATCGTGCTGTTCCAGCCCGGTAACTCTACGGGGATCGATGCACTCGGCGGCTCCAGCGAAACCTTCTTCGGTAAGAACAAGGGCAGATCCAAGGAAAGCCTGATGAAAAAGTGGACGGTCATTTCTCTGATCGTTCTCACCATTCTCGCTATCGCTTTCTTTATTCTGCAGTTCGACTCCATTTGGGGCGTTGTGGCATAAGTTTTTGCTTTTACGGCGGCTATTCTGAGGAATAGCCGCTTTTCTTTTTGCTTATTCTGTATTATAGAGGAAATTTTATGTCAGCCATCGAAAACATACGCGAAAAATTCAATACGGGGGAGTTCAGTCATAAAAAAGCTTCGGACATATTCCGCCTGCTCGGCGTGAGCGGCAAGACGGAACGGGACGGCATTCTTGCTCTTTTAAAAGAGCTGGAGAGCGAAGGGGAGATCGTTCGCGACGAGCGGGGCAGGTATGTCTCTCCCTCCGAACTGCACCTTGTCAGGGGAATAGTGCAGGGCAACGAGCGCGGTTTTGCCTTTCTCGTGCGCGATGATGGGGAGGATTTATTTATCCCGCATCGTTCGCTGTACGGGGCTCTGCACGGCGATACCGTGCTTTGCCGCGTTGTGGGCGGCGAACGCGGGGATGAGGCGGAGGTGTACAGTATTCTTCGCCGCGGCATGACGCGTCTGACGGGCACTTATTACCGCGACAGAAAGTGCGGCATGGTCGAGGCGGACGAGCGCAGATTTTCTCAGCCCGTCCGCATTGTCGGCGGGCTGCGCGCCTTTTCCGGGGAAAAGGTTGTCGTCAAAATCGTGGACTATCCGGAAGGGAAAAATCCGGAAGGGGAGATCTCGGAAGTGCTTGGCAAGGGCGGCGATCTGTCCGTGGAAGAGGACGCGATCATTCGCACGCAGAATCTTGCCGAAGAATTTCCGCAAAAAGTACTGGCGGAGGCACGGCGCGTGAGCGCCGAACCCGTACTGCCCGAGGGCAGACGGGATTTTCGAGAAGATCTCGTCATCACCATCGACGGGGAGGATTCCCGCGATTTCGACGATGCGGTCAGCGTGCGAAGGGACGGGGAGGAATACATTCTCTCCGTGCACATTGCGGACGTCACTCATTACGTAAAGCGCGGAGGCGCGCTGGACAAGGAAGCGCTGTCCCGCGGTACCAGTGTTTATTTCCCGGACAGGGTGCTGCCCATGCTTCCGCAGGAGCTTTCCAACGGCATCTGTTCCCTCAACGAAGGGGAGGACAGGTACACGCTTTCCTGTATCATGCGCGTTGACAAAAAGGGGAACGTCAAAGACAGTGAACTGGTGCAAGGCATCATTTGTTCCAAAAACAGAATGACGTATACTAAAATTTCGGCCATTCTGGACGGCGACGAGGCGCTTTGCAAAGAGTATGCGCACCTGTTGCCCCTCTGTGCGGATATGTGCGCGCTGGCGAAAATTCTCATCAGAAAACGGGAGAGTCGGGGCAGTATAGATCTGGACGTCAAAGAGGCACAGATCACGGTTTCCGGCGATGCTGTGGAAGTGTCGGAGTACAGGCGCACGATGGCGCACCGGATCATTGAGGAGTTTATGATCCTCGCCAACGAAACAGTGGCAGAATTTGTAACGGTGTACGAACTTCCTTTTGTCTATCGTGTTCACGAAAAGCCGAGCGAGGAAAAGGCGCAGGGCTTCAAAGCATACCTGCAGCTGTTGGGAGTGAATGCAAAGTTCCGTCCTGCCGACGTCCGCCCGGGCGAATACGGCAAGATCTTGAAGGAACTGGATGGGGACGAACGGTTCCGCGTTGTTAACCGCGTGATGCTCCGTTCTATGTCCAAGGCGCGGTACAGCGCGGAAAACTGCGGGCATTTCGGGCTTGCGTCCGCCTGCTACTGCCATTTCACTTCGCCCATCCGCCGCTATCCCGATCTGCTGGTGCATCGCATCGTCAAACTCATTCTGGACGGACAGGCGGGAGAGGCGGAACAGGGGTACCGCAATTTTGTCAACATCGCAGCCAACAGCTGTTCGGCGAGCGAGCGACGCGCGGACGAGGCGGAGCGCGCCGTGGACGATCTGTACAAAGTCTGGTATATGCGTTCGCACATCGGAGAAACGTTTGAAGGGCTTATTTCCGGCGTAACGGCGTTCGGCGTCTTTGTGGAATTGGAAAGCACGGTGGAAGGCCTTGTCCGTATCGAAAATCTTCCCGAGGACGATTATGTTTTTTCCGAGGAGCGGTATCTTCTGAAAGGGGCGGCTCACTCTTACAAAATCGGGGATAAAATGCGCATTGTCGTTGCGGCGTGCGACATCGGTACCCGCCGCGTGGAATTTGTTCCCGCGGAGGAATAAACAAAAATTTTTTATAAACTCTGTTATTTTCTGTCCGTTTGTGCTATAATAGAACAAAGCGGCAGGAAGGAGCTCCTATGCCGTTTGTATTTACATTGGAAAAGTGGAGCAGAGCGCTGGCTCCCTCGCTTGCGGAGAGCGCCAACGACGAAAGGATCCCGCGCTTTTTGAGAAATACCTTTCCGCATCCGTACACAGAAGAGTGTGCCGAATTTTTTATTTCGGCGGCGGAGAAAATGCAGGAGAAAGGGATTTTTTACGCCATCGTTTCGGAAGGGAGGGCGATCGGAGGGATCGATCTGACCTTGCAGGAGGACGTTCACTGCAGACAGGCGGAACTCGGGTACTGGCTGAATCCTGATTTCTGGGGCAAAGGCATCATGACGCAAGCGGTCGGGCGTATTTGTGCGGAAGCATTTGAAAAGCTGCCCGTCCATCGCATTCAGGCGCAGGTTTTCGGCGAAAACACCGCCTCTTGCCGTGTTTTGGAAAAGTGCGGATTTCAAAGGGAAGGCGTCCTGCGCGGCAGCGTGTATAAAAACGGGCAGTTTCACGATTCTTATATCTATGCCCTGCTTTCATCGGAGTAAGGAAAATTATGAAGATCATCGCAGTCAACAAGTCGGCAGGCTTTGAATATTTTATCGAGGACAAATTCGAGGCGGGTATCGTGCTCGAGGGGAGCGAGGTCAAGTCTATCCGTAAAAATAACTGTAACTTAAACGACAGTTTCTGTTTTGTGCGGCAGGGAGAGATCACCCTGAAAAATATGCACATCGCCGTGTACGACAAGAGCGGAGCTTTCAACACCCGAGATTCCCGCAGGGACAGAAAACTGCTCCTGCACAAATCGGAGATCTCCAAGATCGTCGGCAAGGTCAACGAAAAGGGCTACACCCTCGTCCCGCTGAAAATTTATTTTCAGGGCTCGCTCGTCAAAGTTGAGATCGCTCTCTGCCGCGGCAAGCACACCTACGATAAAAAGCAATCTCTCAAGGAAAAAGATCTCAGGCGCGATACGGAACGCCGTATCAAGGAATATGCTTGAGCGTACATAACGAAAAAGGAGAACGGTCATGGAATACAAAAAGGATACAATTTGCGTTCAGGGCGGCTACCGCCCCGCATCGGGGGAATCGCGCATTCCTCCCATCGTGCAGAGCACCACGTTTTTTTACGACAGCACACAGGGTATGGCGGATCTGTTCGATCTGAAAGCGGACGGATACTTTTATACCCGTCTCGCCAATCCCACCGTTGCAGCGTTTGAAGGGAAGGTTGCCGCGCTCGAAGGCGGCGTTGCCGCCATCGGCTGCGCGTCGGGGATGTCAGCTTCCACCATGATGGCGTTCACTCTCTGCGGGGAAGGGGACAACATCGTTTCTTCCTCCGCAATCTACGGCGGAACATTCAATCTGTTTGCCGTCACTCTTCCCAAACTGGGCATTGAAACGCGTTTTTTCGATCCGGACGCGCCCGCGGAAGAGATCGAAAAACTTATCGACGACAAAACAAAACTTGTCTTTACTGAAACGGTCGCCAATCCTTCCATCAAGATCCTCGATTTTGACAAGATCGCAGCCATTTGTAAAAAACATCAGGTTCTGTTTGCCGTGGACAACACGTTGGCAACGCCTATTCTCTGCCGACCGATCGAATGGGGCGCCAATATCGTCGTACACTCTTCGTCCAAGTATTTGGACGGTCATGCGGCGGCGCTGGGCGGCGTCATCGTGGACGGCGGGAATTTCAATTTCAAGGGCAACCCGCGCTATCCTTCGTTTAATGTTCCCGACGAAAGTTATCACGGGCTCGTGTATGCCGACCTGCCTGCCGCACAGTTTGCAACAAAATGCCGTGCGCAGATCATCCGCGACATGGGCGCCATTATGAGTCCGCAGAATGCGTTTTTAAGCTGGCTGGGATGCGATACGCTCGCCCTGCGTATGGAGCGGCATTCTTCCAACGCCGCAAAAGTGGCGGCATACCTTGCAAACCATCCCAAGATCGACTGGGTATGGCACGCAAGCTTGCCGGACAACAAGTATCATAAACTTGCCCAAAAATATCTGCCTGACGGACAGGGCGGAATGCTGAGCTTTGGCATCAAAGGGGACGTGAAAAAGGCGGCAACCTTCATGGAAGCGCTGAAAATGGTCACACAGGAAACGCACGTTGCAGATGTTCGCAGTTGTGTCCTGCATCCCGCTTCCACCACCCACCGCCAGCTTACAAAAGAGGAGCTGGAACAGGCGGGAGTGCCCGAAAATCTCGTGCGCCTTTCCGTCGGTATCGAAAATCCGGACGATATTATCGCCGATCTCGAACAGGCTCTGGCAAAAATCTGATAAAAGCGGACTTATGTCCGTCTTCGTGATCTGTACAAAAGGAGAGTAGTATGCCTATCGTTATTTCCAAGGATATTCCCGCCTTTTCGGCGCTGAAACAGGAAAATATCTTCGTCATGAGCGACGAACGCGCTTTTACACAGGACATCCGTCCGCTGGAAATCGCCATCCTCAACCTCATGCCGACCAAAGAAGAGACAGAAACGCAGTTCATGCGTCTTTTGTCCAACTCTCCCTTGCAGGTCAATATCACGCTCGTTTATACGGAATCGTATAAGAGCAAAAATACGGCCGCCGCGCATCTGGAAAGATTTTATAAACGGTTCGAGGACATCAAGGACAAACACTTCGACGGCATGATCATCACGGGCGCGCCCGTGGAAACCATGCCGTTTGAAGAGGTCGCATACTGGGACGAACTCAAAAAGATCTTCGACTTTGCGGATAAAAACGTCACCAGTTCTATTTACATCTGCTGGGGCGCGCAGGCGGCGCTGTACTATTATTACGGCATACAAAAACATCTTCTGCCAACAAAGCTGTTCGGGATCTTCCCTCATAAAAAGATACTCGATCAGCACGATCCGTTGTTAAAGGGCATAGACGACGTCTTTTACATACCGCATTCCCGCCATACCACCGTGTATATGGAGGATGTGAAAAAGGTGCCGGATCTCATTGTACTCAGCGATTCGGAATATACAGGGCTTTCCATTGCCAAAAGCAGGGACAACAAAAAAATCTTTCTGACGGGGCATATGGAATACGATCGTTACACACTCAAAAAAGAGTACGATAGAGATGTTTCCAAAGGTCTGCCCATTCATCCGCCATTCAACTATTTTACGGACAACACTTGCACGGATGTAAAAGTTACCTGGACGAGTGCCGCCAATCTGTTTTATACAAACTGGCTCAACTATTACGTCTATCAGGTAACACCGTTCAAATTTTAAGTATACGGAGGGGGATTTTATGGACAAGGCTCAAGCGCGTCGGAGTGTATTTGCGTTAAAACTTGCGGCGGTGGGACTGAATATTTTTTCTGTCGTTTGGCTGTGCGTGTATACGTTCGTATTTTTCCCGAAGACGATGCAGGTGCATCCGGACAGTCTGGTCGGCGTTTTTGCCGCAGCGTTTGCAAGCGGTATAGCGGTTGCGGTCATCCTTGTCATAATCTTTTATGCGTCCGTCGCCGCCGCGGTTTTTGCAGGGTGCGGGGGTGTGTGTGCAGGTTTGGAAAAAAAGTATTCTCCCTTGGGGGGAAAAGAGATACGCAAAAGGTTTTGGGGGTACCGTATCGCGGGTGATTTTCTGCTTGCGGCGGCAGGAGTAATTGCGCTGGTATTCGGATTCTCGTTGGGAAAAGCCTCTGTTTTGCCCCTGTTGCCTTCTTTGATTGCCGCATTTGCGGTCTTTGCTGCTATTGCTGCGGCGGAGATCGTGCAGGGGATGGCCCTAAAAAAGAGGATACATAGTAACGCAGAATAAAAAGTTGCATTTTTGCGGAAAAAGCAGTATAATAATATTGTACTTTTCTGCAAATATGGGGTAGCACCGGTTTCGATTGCAGGTGCGCGGAAGGGGAAGCACGCCGAGGAACGAGTGGCCTCGATAAAACATTCGGCCTAAATTTAAATGCAGACAATGCAAATTACAACACGAACGCTCAGTTCGCGTACGCTGCTTAATTAACGCAGTTCGTCCGTTCCTTTTTCCCGTCGGAAGGAAACGGGCGTCAATTCAGGCGGGGAACGGCTGATCTGACGTGAAGTCGGCAGGTCGGCGGCACTTAGATTTCTGCGAAAAGACTGCTTCGGTCGCAGAGAGGTCTTTTTTAAGTTAAATGCGGCATAAGCGTGTAGAAACCTCTTTGGCAATCCTGTAAGACGCGAGTTCAACTCTCGCCTACTCCACCAAACGCGACAGAGTTTGAACACCAAGAAGAAAATACAATATATTTTCGTCAGCGGTGTTGCGGGCTTTGTGGCATACAAGTAAAGAAAGAGAGCAACGGAAAATCCGTTGCTCTTTTTCTATTATATT
>CASFBD010000083.1 GCA_949292885.1 uncultured Bacillota bacterium | reverse complement strand
TTTTCCGCTTTTTTCAGTTCGCTAAGCAGGGCTTGTCCGTAATCCTGTCCCATGGAGAAATATTCAAAGTCGGTACAGTCGGAAAAGGGCATCCCCGTGAACGCAGTGACGTATTTCGCACAGTTATTTGCAAAACCGTCGGCTTTTGCAAGCGAAACGGGCAGATTGTCCGGCTTTGCGTACAGGCATTCGGCGTTTTTAAATCGCTCAAACAAAAGCTTGCGCCTGTTGCGCGGCATTTTGTGCCTGCGCAGAAGCAGGTACAGCACCGCCCCCGCGGGCGGGATCGCCAAAACGGGGACGAGCCATGCGATCTTGTATTCGGCGTTCACGTCCGAGTTGACGATATAAATAATGACGGCCATGTCCACGATA
This sequence comes from uncultured Bacillota bacterium, assembly GCA_949292885.1. Taxonomy (GTDB): domain Bacteria; phylum Bacillota; class Clostridia; order Christensenellales; family Borkfalkiaceae; genus Borkfalkia. The sequence goes on along the minus strand of CASFBD010000083.1, from coordinate 8,140 downwards.
AAGAAAACAATGCCGAGGATCGTAGACGCGTGCGGCACCCATGCGCTGAAAATGAGAATGGACACGGGAATGAACGCCAGTTCCAACAGTAATAAAAAGCAGACGAGCAAAAACTTGCTCGTCAGAAGTCTGAAAAGTTTGCTTTTTCTTTTCCTCATATTGATTCCTTGTTGTCAGGATAACATATTCAGCAGGGAAACGGGTACGTTTTCTCCCTTTTCTGCCTTGGCGGCACCCTCTTTAAACGCTTCCGCCGTTTGAGAAACGGGGTGCGACGCGAGGTGCATAGGCGCGAGGTTGACTGCCTTATTGAGCAGAAGATTGATCGCCGACTCGATGTTGGAATAATCGTTTGCCACTGCGGTGAGCGTAAGCTGCTTATCGAAAGCAGGCTTAAGCTGGGCGGTGCATTCAGGGAAGGAAAACCCTGTGTAGACTACCATGCCGCCGAACGCCGTCGCATCGAAAGGCACGACAGGCGAAAGGTTGTTGTAACTGCAATGCACCGATGCGCAGGCGAGTCTGCCGCCCGTGATGCGCTCCACTTCGGCGAGCATCGTTTCGTTTGCCCTGACGGTGTAGTACACGCCGCACTGTGCCGCCGTTTTCAGCCGTTCTTCATCCGCGTCGATGAGAATGGGCACCGCCTGGTGGTAAATGAGCAGCTGCGAAAGCACGTTGCCCAACTCTCCCGCGCCGAACACGGCGACGTGCGAGCCTTTGGAAAGGTTCAGCTTGTCGATGACGTTTTCCGCCGTTGCCACGATCCCCGCAAACAGAGCTTCCGTATCCGTTACGGCGGGGGGCAGGGGAGAAAGGTTGGCCTCTTCGGTCACGACAAAATCGCGCAGGTATCCTTCGGTGTTGACGCCGGCGATCTGTACGTCGCAGCAGCCGTCCTCATTCCCGGCAAGGCAATGTTCGCATTTTCCGCAGGGGATGGCATCGTGCAGGAATACACGCGTGTTTTTCTCGACCTTGACGCAGTCCTCGCCCGCTTCGCCCACAACGCCCACGGCAAATCGCCCCGGAACAAAGGGATAGCGGGGTTTGGATACACCGCAGTAGGCGCGCAGTTCGGTGCCGGACAGCAGGACATTGGTTACTTTCACCTTTGCCTGTGTGCGGCTGGTAAGATTGTCCGGTCTCTCTTCCGTGGCAAGCACCTTGGGCGAGAGAATTTTCCAAATCTTCATAGATCTCCTTTCAGAACGTGCGCCGCGGCGCCCGCTTTGTGTATTGTATTATAAAGCAATCCTGCGGATTTTGCAAGCAAAAAGCAGTTCAAACGGAAAATCTTGGGCATTGTGCCAGTCTTCTTCCCTCAAAAATTGTGCAATCCAAAAAAAATTTGAAAAGCGGCGGCATTTGATTTGACACGCCTTTCAAAATAAGCTATAATAATCGAGCATCTTAATGAAAGAAAGTAAGTACGGAGAGGTGAAAATAATGAAACCCGATATACATCCCGAGTACCATGAAGCGACGGTCGTCTGCGCTTGCGGCGCTACGTTCAAGACCGGTACTACAAAGAAAGGGGACACGGTCAGAGTCGATATTTGCAGCAAGTGCCATCCCTTCTTCACAGGCAGACAGAAACTCGTAGATACAGGCGGCAGAGTGGATAAGTTCAAAAAAAGATACGGAATTTAGTATTTGCGTTTTCAGCTCTAAGGTTTGCTTGGGGCTGATTTTCTTTTTTGACGCGCGCGTGCGCGAATGAGCAGTCACGGACGGAGAACATAGCACATCCATGAGTAAAGACAAGAAAAAAAACAGCCGCACCTACATCGGCGGTCAGGCGGTGCTGGAAGGGGTGATGATGCGCGGTAAAAAGGCGTATGCCACCGCCGTGCGCGATCCCGAAGGCAACATTCAGGTGGAAAGCCGCCGCCTGAACCCTTCCAAAGGAATGCGCATCGCTTCAAAGATCCCGCTCGTGCGCGGCGTAGTCAGTTTCGTATCCTCCCTTGTTACGGGAAGCAAGATCCTGATGCGCAGCGCCGAAGTGTACGGCGACGAGGGCGAGCCTTCCCGCTTTGAAAAATGGTGCGAGAAAAAACTGCATATCAACGTCATGTCCGCCGTTTCCTTTCTGGCGACCCTTCTGGGGATCCTTCTTGCGGTAGGATTGTTTGTCGTTTTGCCCATCATTCTGGCGGATTTGCTCGTCGGGACAGGGACCTGGCTGACAAAATATTCCATCGGGTACAATCTCATCCAGGGCTGTATCCGCCTCATCATTTTCTTGCTGTACATCCTCGCCATTACCGCCATGCGGGACATCCGCCGCGTGTTCATGTACCACGGAGCCGAACATAAGACCATCACCTGCTTTGAAAAGGGTATGGAGCTCACGCCCGAAAATGCAAAGGGCTGTTCGCGCATCCACGACCGCTGCGGTACCACTTTCCTGTTTTTGGTCATGGCGGTCAGCATCATCGTCTTTTCCGTCGTAAACTGGGTATGCGACGAGTATCTCAATCTTTTCCAGTTCAACGACGTGGCAAACTTCTTTATTCAGTTTGCGGTAAAGATCCTGTTTTTACCCGTAGTGGCGGGCATTTCTTACGAAGTTCTCAAACTTCTTGCAAAATCGCAGAGCAAAATTCTGTTGCCTCTGAAGGCACCCGGGTTTGCCCTGCAAAAACTCACCACCCGCGAACCTGACGACGAAATGCTGGAAGTTGCCATCGCCGCCTTTAAAGAAGTATATGCGATGGATACCGACGAAAGTATCCCCGAACGGGATTTTGTCGTTTCCAAGACGGTGAAAAAATACACCGAAGAGCTGAAAAAGCTGTTTGCGGAACAGGACATCGACGAAAGCGACGCCGAATGGCTGGTTTCCGTCAAGACGAACATCCCCCGCAGCGAGCTTCCCGAATGTGAAAAACTGCTGGTGCCCAGCCGCGTGCGCGAGCTGGACGCCGTTGCCGGCGAACGCATGAAAGGCAAGCCGCTGTGGTACATTCTCGGCGATACCGAATTTTACGGATATAAGATCAAGGTGGACGGGCGCGTGCTCATTCCCCGCCCGGAAACGGAATTGCTCGCCGAACAGGCGCTCAAAACCGCCGAACAGGGAAACAAAGTTTTGGACCTTTGCACGGGCAGCGGCTGCATCGCCGTCGCGCTTGCCAAGGAAGGCAGGGACAAGGAACTTTCCGTCACCGCGGCGGACATCAGTGCGGACGCGCTGGACGTCGCGCGCGAAAACGCAAAGTTCAACGGCGCAGACATCAAGTTCGTACAGAGCGACCTGCTCAAAGGCGTGAAGGGGAAGTTTGACGTCATCGTGTGCAATCCGCCTTACATCCGCACGGCAGATCTTTCCGGACTGCAGAGGGAGGTGCGCGATTACGAACCTGTTTCCGCATTGGACGGCGGCGAGGACGGACTGGACTTTTACCGCCGCCTTGCGCTGGAAGCGCCCAAGCATCTCGTCCGCGGCGGTACGCTGCTGATGGAGTGCGGTCAGGGCCAGGCACAGGAGATCGTCAAATTGTTCAAAAAGTTCGACTATACCATGATTTCGAGAGATTATAACGACATCGAACGCTTTGTCCGCGCGGTACTGTAAGCGTTTTGCATCGGTAAGGTATGATCAAAAAATTAGAAGATATTCTGGAAAAATACAATAAACTTTCGCAGGAAATGTCCGATCCCGAGGTGATCGCCCAGCCCGAACGCTGGACGCAGTGCGCCAAGGATCACGCGGACATCTCCGAAACGGCGGAAAAGTACCTCGAATACAAGAAGGTTGAAAAAGAGATGAACGATGCCTTTGCCGCCGCAGAAACGGAAACGGATCGCGAACTCAAAGACCTGCTCACGCAGGAGGGGTACGACTGCAAGCAAAAACTTGCGGACATTCATGCCGAATTGCGCGTGTTGCTCCTGCCCAAGGACAAGAACGACGAGCGCAACGTCGTCATGGAGATCCGCGGCGGTGCGGGCGGCGACGAGGCGAGCCTGTTTGCCGCAGACCTGTATAATATGTACTGCCGCTATGCCGAATCCATGCGTTGGAAAACGGAGATCATTGACCTGAGCGAAACCGAACTCGGGGGCATGAAAGAAGTGGTTTTCACCGTGTCCGGCAAGGGCGTGTACAGCAAACTCAAATACGAGAGCGGCGTGCACCGCGTTCAGCGCGTTCCCGAAACGGAATCGCAGGGCAGGGTGCATACTTCCACCGTTACCGTCGCCGTTCTTCCCGAACCTGAGGATGTGGAAGTGGAGATCAATGAAAAAGATCTCAAAATCGACACCTACCGCTCGGGCGGAGCGGGCGGACAGCACATCAACAAGACGGAAAGCTGCATCCGCATCACCCACCTGCCCACGGGCATCGTCGTCACCTGCCAGGACGAGCGTTCGCAGATCAAAAACCGCGAAAAAGCGATGAAGGTGCTCAAAAGCAGACTGTATGATTACTATAATTCGAGATACCAGAACGACTATGCGGAAAACCGCAAGAGCCAGGTGGGAACGGGGGATCGGAGCGAACGCATCCGCACCTATAACTTCCCGCAGAACCGCGTCACCGATCACCGTATCGGGCTGACGCTGTATTCCCTGGACAGCTTTATGATGGGCGACATCTCCCAAATGCTGGAAGGGCTTGCCATTGCGGACAGGGAAGCACAGCTTTCCTCCGCGGAAGAATAATGTTGCCAAACGCCGCGCTTGTCCGAAAAAACAGATACGTACGTGTGTTTTAAGCGCAAAACCGCCTGCAAGGCGCACATAAATCCACAAAAAATTTTACGAGGTATATACCTATGAACACGACAAAGAGGATCTCTTCCATCTCTCCTTCCCTCACGCTTGCCATTACGGCAAAGGCGAAAGCCATGAAGGCGGAAGGGAAGTCTGTCATCGGATTCGGCGCAGGCGAACCTGACTTCAACACCCCTCAGCATATCATCGACGCGGCGAAAGAGGCGCTGGACAAGGGTTGCACCAAATATACCCCTTCTTCGGGACTTCCCCAGCTCCGCAAGAAGATCGCGGAAAAATTCAAGGAAGAGCAGGGGCTCGACTACGATCCTTCCCAGATCATCGTGTCTTCGGGCGCAAAACACTCTATCTTCAACGCCATGTTCGCGCTGGTAGAGGAGGGGGACGAAGTGCTTATTCCCGCTCCGTACTGGCTGACCTATCCCGAAGTTGTCAAGGTCTGCGGCGGTACCAGCGTGTTTATCGAGGGACATAAGGAAAACCATTTCAAGATCACCCCGGAAGATCTGAAAAACGCCATTACCCCCAAGACGAAAATGCTTATCTTCAACTCTCCTTCCAACCCTACGGGCGCAGTTTACACGGAAGAAGAGATCCGCGCACTCGGAAAAGTGGCGGAAGAGGCAGGCATCTGGGTGCTGTCCGATGAAATTTACGGAAAACTCATCTATGACGGCGTCAAACATTTTTCCATGGCGCAGGTTTCCGAAAAGATGAAGGAAAAGACGATCATCGTCAACGGCGTTTCCAAGACTTACGCAATGACCGGCTGGCGTATCGGCTGGCTTGCCGCTCCCAAGGACGTCGCCAAAGCCATCGACTCTTTCCAGAGCCATGCCACTTCCAACCCTGCCAGCGTGTCCCAGTATGCCACACTCGCCGCTCTCAACGGCAGTGAAGAGGAACTGGAAAAAATGCGCGACATTTTCAACGACCGCAGAAAATTCATGATCGAGCGCATTCACCGGATCGACCAGCTGGATTGCATCGAGCCGGACGGCGCTTTCTATATCATGCTCATCGTCAATAAATTGTACGGAAAACGTTTCAACGGCAGAAAGATCAACGGCTCCCTCGATGTGGCGGATATGCTTCTCGAAAAGGGTGTTGCCGTCGTTCCCGGTATCGCTTTCGGCGATGATGAATGTGTGCGCTTGTCCTACGCCATCTCCAAAGAGGATATTGCGGAGGGACTGGATCGCATCGAACAGTTTGTCAAGGAGGTGTTCTGAGTGATCTACTTTGACAAGAACAAAAATCTCCTCGAAGAGGACAAATATCAGTACGAGCTGCAGGATGTGAAACAGCCCGAACTGTTCCGCGACCTGTATCCGTATGAAGAGGTCCCCAAAGTGGTGTTCAACTACAGGCACGTTCCCATGAATATGCCCTCCGAGATCTGGATCACGGATACCACCTTCCGCGACGGGCAGCAGTCCACGTCGCCCTTTACGGTCAAACAGATCGTGGATATTTTCAAGCTCATGTCCCGTCTGGGCGGCCCGAAAGGGATCATTCGCCAGAGCGAATTTTTCCTGTACAGCGAAAAGGACAGGACGGCGCTGAAAGAGTGCCAGGATCTGGGGTTGAGATTCCCCGAGATCACCACGTGGATCCGCGCCAACGAAAAGGACTTTGAACTGGTCAAGGCGGCGGGCGTTGCCGAAACGGGCATCCTTGTCAGCTGTTCGGATTACCATATCTTTAAAAAGATGAACCTCACCCGCTCGCAGGCGATGGACAAATACCTGGGAATCGTCAAGAGCGCGCTCTCGCACGGGATCCGCCCGCGCTGCCACTTTGAGGACATCACCCGCGCCGATTTTTACGGTTTTGTGGTGCCGTTCACCAACGAACTGATGAAGCTTTCCCGCGAGAGCGGCATTCCCATCAAGATCCGTATGTGCGATACGATGGGCTTCGGCGTCAACTATCCCGGCACCTCCCTGCCGCGCAGCGTGCAGGGCATCGTGTACGGCTTGCATCACCATTCCAACGTACCCAGCAGTCTTCTCGAATGGCACGGTCACAACGACTTTTACAAAGTCGTTGCCAACGCTACCACAGCGTGGCTGTACGGCGCCAGCGGCGTAAACTGCTCCCTGCTCGGCATCGGCGAGCGCACGGGTAACTGCCCGCTGGAAGCGATGGCGGTGGAATACGCCTCCCTGCGCGGCACCACCGACGGCATGGACTTTACCGCCATCACCGACATCGCGCATTATTTTGAGGAAGAACTCGGCTATATCATTCCGCCCATGACGCCTTTTGTCGGGCGCGCGTTCAACGCTACCCGCGCCGGTATCCATGCCGACGGGATGCTCAAGGATCCCGAGATCTACAACATCTTCGATACGGCAAAGATCCTCGGAAGACCCGCCCGTGTTTCCATCAACAACGCAAGCGGACTTGCCGGCATCGCTTACTGGATCAACGATTATTACGATCTTCCCGAAGATCATAAGATCGACAAAAAAGACGACCTCGTTGCCAAGATCAAAGAACAGATCGACGCGGAATACGCGGCGGGACGCAACAGCATCATGGGTGACGACGAGCTGGACAACATGATCCGCCTCATCAGTCACGATCGTCACCGCGAATTTGTTGCCTTTGGCAGAAGCAAGTGATCGGGCAGATTTCGCTTTCACAAAGATTTTTTCAAGTTTTTTCAAAAAGCTATTGAAAGTCACGGAAAAACAGTGTAAAATAGAAGTATCAAAGAAAACTTTGACGGAGGTTAAAATGATCAAAATTATTTACGGACCCAAAGGGACAGGTAAGACGAAAATCATCATCGACGAGGCAAACGCAAAGGTCACGTCCGCAAAGGGACACCTCATTTTCGTCACCAATACCAAACGCTATATGTACGACCTTCACAGAGATATACGCGTCATTGATACGACCGATTACATGATCGCGGGGGAAGAAGCGCTGTGCGGATTTGTCAAGGGCGTCGTTGCCGCAAATAACGACAACGAATACCTGTTCATCGACGGTGCCGCGCGCATCGCAGGCAAGGAGATCAAGGACATGGCGGCGTTCTACTATATGCTGGATAAACTGTCCGAGATGAACGGCCTCACCATCTACGTGACCTGCAGCTGCGCAAAAGAGGATCTTCCCGATTTCGTGGCAAAGTATCTGTAAATCAAACCATCAGGGCACTCGCCCTTCCGTACGCGGAAGGGCGAGCTTCCCGCTGTGCGCGTTTTCCCGTTCGGGTGCGCAAACGTAAAGGAATAAGGATGTCATTATGAAATTTATCAGCACGCGCGGGGGAGAATGCGTAACGGGTGCGCAGGCGATCGCACAGGGGATCGCGTCGGACGGAGGACTGTTTGTCCCCGAAACCTTTCCTGTCGTTTCCCGTCAGGAACTGGAAGAAATG
>CASFBD010000082.1 GCA_949292885.1 uncultured Bacillota bacterium | reverse complement strand
AACTTGTCATCACAAAGGGAGCGGCGGTTCTGCCGCAGTCCGAACTTACCCTTTCGCCTGCCAACAGCTACAACGACGAGGGACTTTCCCTTGCCAAAACCTGGATGGATATTCTTTACCAGGAAACGGGTTACAATACCCAGCTTCCCAATTATGTCGGTTATGTGGAGACGAGGGGCTGGGAAGATATCTGGACGCATTGTCAGTATCTGCCTTATTCCATGTACATTGCGAAAGCGGAACAAAATGACGAGTATGACAGGCGCGTCAGGACGATCGCAGACGAGCTCCTTATCGGAAAAATGCTGCGCGATGACGGTTCCGTGTATACGATCTACCGCGCAAACAGCGATGTCTATCAGGTTTCCATCGAGCCGGATATGCCCAGGGACAAGTATGAACTCTGGCGCGGAAATGCTGCGTTTGCGGAGGAGATGATCAACTGCTATTTGTACACAAAAGACGATTCGTATCTGGATTACGCGCGCATGGCGCTGGATTATATCCTTGAGCATTGGAGTACGACCATCGTCAGCGGTCTGTTCGGTTCTTTTTACAGCAGGTATACGGGTTCGGCAGGGGGCGCTATCGACATCATGAGTACGGGGCGCGCCGTCATGGTATTGGCGCAGATGTATCACGTCACGGGCGAAAGCAAATATCTCGATGCGGCAAAGGCGCAGGGCAAGATCCTGCTTAAAGCGCAGGAAACGTCCTATCCTCAGATCGAGGGCTTGTTTGCAAGTGCTGTGTATGCCAACGGTGCAGTGGATGAATTCAGACACGGGAATGCCTATGCCAATGCCATGCTCGGACTTGCCTGGCTGTACAAAACAACCGGGGAAGCGCAATATCTTGAAGCGATCGACAAGGGGATCCGCGTCCTCGACACCGTGTACGACGACGAACTCGGCATGATCGTCGTCATGAACGGTACGCTGATGCCGGACAATCCCAGCACGGGCCCCATGTATATGGCAGGAAGGATCGGACAGGCGGTGATGACTTGTGCGGCGTTTGTCGGGAAGGAAGAATATTATCGTCAGGGCGAGCGCGTTCTTGAATTTGCCATGGGCAGGAACTACGGCAACCGCGACATGATCAACGAGGAAAACGGCTGGTATTATTACTCTGTGGAGTATACGGGTGAATCCAACGTGGAGACCAGTTGTGAAATTTATCTTGCGCAGATACAGTATTACTATCTCACGCAGATCTGGGGCGAAACTCTTTTATGAGGAAAGAGAGAAGCCGGATCGTTGCCGGGTAATGAACCTCATTGAGAGTGAAGATGGAATTTATCCGCCGCAATGACGGTTTGGCGCGTCCTGATTGATCAGGGCGCGCTTTTTTCTTCCTGGCGGCGGAAAAAGCAAAAAATTGCTGTCACAGCAAAATTTTACTGTTCGGAGGTCAAATCGGCGGCGCAGAGAGCAAAATTTTACCCTTTTGCAACAAATAATACCGTTACATTGCTTTCCGAAAGGGTGTATAATAGATGCAGAAATTACAGGGAGGCAAATAAAATGGCAAAGTTTGAAGAAATGTCCGCACTGTTGCAGCGCGGCAAAGCAAAGGATCTGGCGGCGCTCGTCACCGAGGAACTGGCGGCCGGCACGGCGGCGAAGGATATTCTCACGCAGGGTCTCATCGTCGGTATGGGTGTGGTCGGTGAAAAATTCAAGAACAACGAGATCTTCGTTCCCGAAGTTCTCATCGCGGCACGCGCAATGAATGCGGCACTCGCCGTTCTTAAACCCGCATTGGCGGAGTCGGGCGTGGAACCCGTCGGCACGGCAGTTATCTGCACGGTCAAGGGCGACTTGCACGACATCGGTAAAAATCTCGTCAAAATGATGATCGAGGGCACGGGTATCCGCGTGGTCGACCTGGGCGTGGACTGCGATGCGGACAAAGTCGTGCAGGCAGTAAAGGACAACAATGCGGACATCGTCTGCCTGTCCTCTCTGCTCACCACCACGATGATGTACCAGAAAGACATCATCGAGGCGCTGAAAGCGGCGGGCATCCGCGACAAGGTGAAGGTCATGGTCGGCGGTGCGCCTGTAACGCAGGCATTTGCGGACGAGATCGGTGCGGACGCTTATACCCCCGATGCGGCTTCCGCGGCGGAAAAGGCGCGCTCCTATTTCGCTTAAATCCTGAAAAGACGAAAGGCGGCTTTTCGGCTGCCTTTCTTTCTAATCAAAAATATTAAAAAAGGAAATAAAATAATGGGGAAACAACTTATTTTTGACATACTTGAACATAAGCGTGCAGAGCGCCCTGCCTGGGTGCCGTTTGCGGGGATCCATGCGGGGAAACTGACGGGAGTCTCTGCGATCGAGGTGCTCAAAGACGAAGACAAGCTGTACGAGGCGCTGATGCAGGTCAACAAGCTGTACCGCCCGGACGGGCAGCCCGTGCTGTTCGATCTGCAGGTGGAGGCGGAGATCCTCGGCTGCGAACTGCAATGGTCGGAGGATACGCCGCCCACGGTCAAGACGCACCCTTACGATGAGGAGCGTCTTATTCCCTGCCGCTGCAAGATGCCTACCAAAGAGAGCGGTCGTCTGCCCATGATCCTGCGTACGATGGAGCGTCTGAAAAAGAGCGTGGGGGACACCACCGCGCTGTACGGGTTGGTTTGCGGGCCGTTCACGCTCGCATCGCATCTGCGCGGCACGGAGATCTTCATGGATATGTTCGACGAGCCCGAATATGTCAGCGACCTCATTGCTTATTGCGCGGATTTTATCATCGAGGAAGCAAAGCTGTACGTTGCGGCGGGCATGGACGTCATTGCCGTTGTCGATCCGCTCGTTTCCCAGATCAGTTCCGATCATTTTGAGGAGTTCCTTGCCGAGCCTTATACAAAGATCTTTGCGGAGATCAAAAAGATGGGCGCTTACAACTCTTTCTTTGTCTGCGGCGACGCCACGCGCAACGTGGAAAGTATGTGCAAGACGGCTCCCGATTCCATTTCCGTGGACGAAAACATCAAAATCCCGAACATCCGTCCCATCACGGAAAAATACAACGTCGCGGTGGGGGGCAATATCCCTCTGACTACCGTCATGCTGCACGGTTCCCAGCAGGACAACATGAAATATGTGATCGACCTCATCGAGAGCGTGGAGGACAACTGCCATAACTTCATCGTTTCCCCGGGGTGCGATATGCCTTATGCCGTTCCGGTGGAGAACACCATCGGCGCCGCGCAGGCAGTGATCGAATTTGACAAGGTCAAAGAACTGGTTCAAAATTACGAGGCGACCGATTACAGCAAGTTCGATATAAAGATTCCCGACTATGCAAACCTGAAAAAGCCTTTGCTCGAAGTGTTCACTCTGGATTCTTCCAGCTGCGCCGCCTGCACGTACATGATGGGCGTTGCCAATGCGGCAAAGGAAAAGTACGGGGATAAGATCGACGTTGTCGAATACAAATTCACGATCAAGGAAAACATAGCGCGCGTGATGAAAATGGGTGTCAAACAGCTGCCCAGTATCCTCATCAACGGCGAGCTCAAATACTCGTCCATCATTCCCGGACTGGACGAGCTGAGCAAGGACATCGAGGAAAAACTCTGATGACGAAAGTGTGGTTCGTGCTCGGCTATCTCGGGAGCGGAAAGACGACGTTTGTCAGAGATTTCCTCTCCCGTCATGCGGGCAGGAACGCGGTGCTCGTCAACGATTTCGGGGCGGAGGACGTGGACGGAGTCCTGCTGGAAGGCAGGGCGGAGAGGGTGGAAAGCATCTTCAACGGTTCTGTGTTCTGTTCCTGCCGCAGCGAAAATTTTGTCGAGGCGATGCTCCGTCTTTCTCGGGAAAAGTTTGACGCCGTGCTGGTGGAAACGTCCGGCCTTGCCAATCCGTTTCAGATGCGGAATCTCTTTTCCTATATCAACGAACGCGCCGAAAACGCGTATTCGTTTGCGGGCGCGGTGTGCGTCGTCGACGCATCCAATGTGGAAAAAGTGCTGTATTCTCTCAATGCGGCAAAAATGCAGATCGCGGCGGCGGATGTGATCCTCGTCAACAAGACGGATCTCTGCGGAGAGCAGACGCGCCTGCGCGTGGAGCGCGCCGTGCGCGCGCTGAATGCGGACGCGCCCGTGTATTTCACCGTGGGCGCCGTTTTGCCGTGTGAGGACTTTCCCGTGCGCGAACGCGTCCTTCCCGCCTTTTTGGAGGACATTACCGTGCAGAAGGCAAAGGTGACGTTTGCTGTCCCTTTGACGGAAGAGGTGCGGCAAAAAATCTGCGAACGGCTGGCGCCTTTCTGCCACCGCATCAAGGGAGTTCTGGAACGCGGAAACGGATATACGGTGTATGAATTTGCGGACGGGGCGGAGCATTTTACACAAACGGAAAAGCAAGGGAATTTTCTCATTCTGCTGGCGGCGGGAAAGTTTTCCCTGCGGAAAAAGGCAGAAGAGATCCTCAAAGATGCGGGGGTGGAATTTACGGTATGCTGATCCCGGAAGAAAAACTAAACAGAGAGGAGATCGTGCGCCTGTTGGCGACGGATGTGTATTCGCAGGACTTTTATGACCTTTTGGCGGCGTCAGAACGGTACGCGCGCCGCACGTTCGGCAGGGGATACGTCTTTTGCCAGGTCGGGCTGGACAGCAATCCCTGTCCGGGAAACTGTTCTTTCTGTTCGATGGCGAAAGATCATTTCGTTGTGGAAAAAAGGTTCACTCGCACGGCGGAAGAGGCCGTTGCGGAGGTGAAAAAGGCGATCACACCGCAGGTGAGCGATCTGTTTCTCATGACAACGGAATGCTATGACCGCACCGCCTTTCTGCAAGTGGTAAAAAAGGTGCGTGCAGTGCTTCCGCCGCAGATGCGGCTCGTCGTCAATACGGGCGATTTTGACGGGACGTATGCAAAAAAACTGCGCGAAAGCGGCGCTACGGGCGCTTATCATATCGTGCGCCTGCGCGAGGGAAAGGACACGGACATCCCGTCCGAAACGCGGGAAAAAACGCTGCGCGCCATCGCGGAGGCGGGGCTGGATCTTTATTATTGCGTCGAGCCCATCGGAAAGGAACATACGTATGAGGAGATCGCGGACGAGATCGTTCGCGCGCAGACGTTGCAGGTGAAATACATGGCAGTGATGCGCCGAGTGGGCGTGCGGGGCACGCGCAAAGAGAACGCGGGGGAGATCACCTCGCGTGAGCTTGCCAAGATCGCGGCCGTTTCCATGCTTGCGGTGCGACCGTCTCTTTCGATGAATGTACATGAAGTCAATCCCGCGGGCATGCTGGCGGGGATCAATCAGCTTTACGCCGAATACGGCGTCAACCCGCGCGACTGCGCGGCGGAAACTTCCAAAAACCGCGGCTATTCCGTACGGGAATGTGCGGCTCTGCTTGCGGAAAACGGGTGGGAAGTATCATGCAATTAAAAGTATTGTCAAAGACGAAAACACGGGAATTTTCCTGCAAGGGAGGCGAGAATCTGCTCTCCTTTTTACAGGCGCAGGGGTATGTGCTCTCTGCGCGCTGCGGCGGGAACGGCAAATGCGGCAAGTGCAGGGTGCGCGTGCTGGAAGGTGAGTTCGAGGGACAGAAGGACGGATACGTCCTTTCCTGTCTTGCGCATATCAACTCGGACGCGTACATAGAGGTGTTTGAAACGGAGGGCGGCGGTCTCACCGCTTCCAGCGCGGAAGAGATCAGAACGGACGGCGAAGAAGGATTCGGCGTCGCGCTGGACATCGGTACCACCACGCTCGCGTTTGCGCTCGTCGACCTGAAAACGGGCAAAGAAAAGGAAAAATTCGGCGTGCTCAACAACCAGGGCGGGTACGGAGCGGACGTTCTCAGCCGCATCGCTGCCGCCGACAAGGGCTGCGCAAAGCAGTTGCAGGAAAGCATTCTTTCCCAAACGCGCGAAGCGCTTGCCCGCTTTGCGGAAAAGATCCCTGACGGCAGGGTGCGCAGGCTTGCCGTCTGCGGCAACACCACCATGTTGCATTTCTTTTTGGGCAAGGACGCGCGCGGGATCGGACAGTATCCTTTCCGTGCTGAATTTTTAGACACGGTGCGCCTTCCCGGCAGCGAGTTGGGACTCAGCGCAGAAGAAGTTGTGATCCTTCCCTCCGTGGCGGCGTATTTCGGCGCGGATGCGGTGGTGGGCGGCGTTGCCGCGCGCGTATGCGAGGGCACGTCGATGCTTGCCGACATCGGCACCAACGGGGAAATGCTGCTGCATACGGACGGAAAGCTGTATGCTACGTCCACGGCGGCCGGCCCCTGCTTTGAAGGGGCGAACATCGAGTGCGGCACGGGCGGCGTTGCGGGCGCCATAGACAGTGTGTGCGAACGGGACGGCAAGATCTGTTATACCACCATCGGCGGCGGCAGTGCATCGGGCATCTGCGGCGCGGGGCTGGTGGATGCAATCGCGCTGATGCTGAAAAAAGGCATCATCGACGAAACGGGCGCTTTCACGGGTGAAGAGCAGCGCTTTTACATTTCGGACAACGTATACGTTTCTCAGGCGGACGTGCGCAACTTCCAGCTGGCAAAGAGCGCTGTCTGCGCGGGTATCCGCGTGCTCCTGTCCGAGGCGGGCGTGTCCTTTGAAAAGCTGGAAAAACTGTACGTTGCGGGCGGACTGGGCTTCTATCTGAACCTTGCCAACGCGGTCGCCGTGGGGCTGTTCCCCGCAGAGCTGGAAAAAAAGCTCGCCGTCGTGGGAAACACCGCCCTTGCCGGGACAAGACAGTGCCTTTGCAGCAGGGACATCCTCGGTCAGGCGGAGAAGATCGCGCGAGGATCGGAGTATCTCGATCTTTCCGCATCGCCCGAGTTTATGGACGCCTACATTGAAAACATGAATTTCGGAGAATGATATGAGAAAATCGACGCAGGCCATTTTGCAGGCGGCAGGAGATAAGATCTGGCAGTATGCCGAACTGGAATACAAGGACGTGGAATTTTCCGAGGAAGTGGTGGCGGCGTGCCGCGCCAATTTCTGCGGAAACTACAATAAATCGTGGAAATGTCCGCCGAATGTGGGAACGCCGGAAGAAAACAAGGCCAGATATGCGAAGTATACGCAGGCGTTCGTGTTTACCACAAAGCACGAAGTAGAGGACAGCTATGACATCGAGGGGATGAATGAGGCGCGCCTGGAACATGACAAGGTAGAAGATCTCATCCGTCCCGTTCTGCCTGAGGGCAGTCAGATCCTGGGCGCAGGCGGATGCAATGTGTGCAAAAAGTGCGCCTTTCCCGAACCCTGCCGTTTTCCGGAAAAAGCAAAAACTTCTGTAGAAGCGTGCGGTATCAACGTCGTTTCTCTTGCCAAAAAGACAAAAATCAATTATACTAATGGTGAGAACACCGTTACATATTTCACTTTGGTGTTCCTGAACGGGAATGAGTCTTAACGAAACGGGATTGAAGGAGATCCTGAATTTCAGACAACTGGAAAAGCTGTTCAAAAATTACTCCCTCACCAGCGGGATGGACGTCGCGCTGTACGATCCGGATGGGGAAGAACAGCTGTGTGTGCGCGGCCCCGGCTGTATCTGCGAATACGGCAAGGGACATTTTGCGTGCCGTGAAAGTATTGTGTACAGCGGCAAAAAGTCGGTGGAACTCGGTTCTGCGTATATTTACGAAACGCCTTGCGGGCTGATCATGTGCATCACCCCTCTCATGGTGGAGGAGGAAGTGCTGGGCTACATCAGCACGGGACCCGTAGTGCTGTGGGAAAAGGACGAGTTTTTCCTGGAAGAATTCCGCAAAAACTGCACGCAAGCGGGGTTCGACTGCGCGGAAAAATCCTTCGATCCTTCCGCCATCCGTCAGGTGGATTGTCAGTGCATGACCAGCGTTGCCGAAACGTTGACCATGCTCGTCAATTACATGGTGGGGGAAGAGAAAAAATACATCCGCCAGCGCGTGGAACTTTCCCGCCTGAACATGGAGCGGTTGCGCGCAGCAAAGGAAATGCAGATCCGGCAGTCCCAGCCGCGCTACAATAAGTATCCCATCGAACTGGAAAAGGAACTCATTTCTTATGTGCAGATGGGGGACAAAAACCAGGCAAAGCTGATCATCAACCGCTTCCTTAACGAAATTTTTTCCTTTGCCAGCGGCGATCTGGAGATCGTCAAGGCAAAGCTGTACGAGTTTACCGCCTTTCTCTCGCGCAGTGCGGTCGAGGCGGGCGCGCCCGTTTCCGCGCTGACGGGCGTCATCAAAAAGAGCTCGCAGCTCTTGCTGGAAAACGCGGATTTTTCAGACATCTGCCGCGAAACGGTGGAAATTTTGGACGGTTTTCTGGACGCTGTGTACGAAAGCCGCGGAAAAAAGAACACCAGCGAGCATTTGTACAAGGCTATCCAGTACATCAATTCGCACTATTTCGAGGACATTGATCTGGAAAAACTTGCCCAGCAGGTGTTTGTCAGCTCCTACTATCTTTCTCACCTGTTCCGTCGCGAAATGGGGGTGACGTTCAGCGATTATCTTACCAAAGTGCGCGTCAGCCGCGCCAAGGAACTGCTGATGGAAGGCAGGTCTGTGGAGGACGT
>CASFBD010000081.1 GCA_949292885.1 uncultured Bacillota bacterium | reverse complement strand
TGACCAAGGCACCCGGCAACAATGCAGAAATCGGCGGCAGGTTGCTTTCCGACTTTCCTTCTCTGCGTGTGGACGTGCACAATCCCCAAACTGTTCTGAACATTGATGTCCGTGAAAACGGTACTGCGCTCGTGTTCGGCGGGTTTGTTAAGGGGGCGGGCGGAATGCCTGTCGGCACGGCGGGAAAGGGGATGCTTCTCCTTTCGGGAGGGATCGACAGCCCCGTTGCCGGCTACATGATTGCCAAGCGCGGAATGGTTTTGGAAGGACTGCATTTCCACAGTTACCCTTATACCAATATGCAGGCGCGCGAAAAAGTAGAGGAGCTTGCCCGCATTCTCTCAGGTTATACCAACGGTCTGCTGCTCAACATTGTCAGTGTCACGCATATCCAGGAGGAGATACACAAGCATTGTCCCGATGAAATGATGATCACTCTTCTTCGCCGCTTTATGATGCGCATTGCTGAGCGTCTTTGTAAAAAGACGGGAGCGCAGTGCATCGTTACGGGAGAGAGCCTGGGGCAGGTTGCAAGCCAGACGATCGAGGGGATGACGTCTTCCAATGCCGTCGTGCAGATCCCTGTTCTGCGTCCTCTCGTTGGGTTTGATAAGACGGAGATCGTGGAGCGTTCCCGTGCGATAGGTACCTTTGAAACGTCCATTCAACCCTTTGAAGATTGCTGTACGGTGTTTTTGCCCAAGCATCCTCTCATACGTCCCAAACTTGCAGAAGTGGAAGCGGCGGAAAACAAACTGGATGTGGAAGCCCTCGTGGAAGAAGCCCTCTCAACTCTTGAAACAGTGAAATTCTGATTTTTGTTGGATCAGGAGAAGTTCTGTTTCCGTAAAATCGCTGAAAGGATAAAATTTTCAATATAAAAAGAGGATGTTTTCCTCTTAAAAACAGCGGCGGCTTTTTACAAGCCGCCGCTGTTTTATACCTTGTTTATCTGTCCCACCAGTCGGATGGCGGGGTTTTTGTTTGTTTGGGAATATTGACAAGGGGAAGGGAAATTTCTTCTCCATAAACGCGTTGCCCTTCGTCGTTCGTGTAATAGGGGCGTACTGTGTAGAGATATTTTTCTCCGCGTTTTAAGTTTTTATCGTAAAAGATTCCGTCTGAATTTCCGTCGAAAACTGTCTTGATTGTCCCGTTGTTTGCACGTTTTATCTCAAATGCGTAGTACTCTGTCTGACATAAACGGATAATAACAGTGGTGTTTTGCAAATTCAGTTCTGCTTTTGCGGCAGGACGCTGATAAATGCTGCTTGTTTCTAAGGGGCAATTTCCCGAGCGGAAATTTTCTTCCATAGTTGTGCCTTGGGGTTGGGCGGGGGAAGCGAGCCGCAGAACGTGTTCTTTTTCGTAACTCGTTCTGTCCAATGTTTTTGTTACAATATTTTTATCCTTGGTAAAAGGTGAAGGGGCGCCATTGCTGTAGAGTTGTTGTAAAAGTAATTTTGCGTAATGGCATGGCAAACCTCCGCCTGTAATGTCTGTCAAGGTGTTGTCTGCGTTTCCCATCCATGCTCCTATGGTATGGGCGGAAGTATAGGCAAGTGTCCAGGCATCAGTATTTCCCTTTTCCGTGCCGCAGGTGCCTGTCTTGGCGCAGACTTCAAATGGCAGGTCTTTCAGCTTTTTTGCGGTTCCGTTTGCAACAACTTCTTCCAGCATTTCGTTTACAAGCGTTGTTGTATCCGGGGAAAAAGCACGTAAGTTTTCTTTTTCATGAGTGTAGAGGAGTTCTCCGTCTTCACTCTCGATTTTTCGTATAAAATGCGCGCTGTTGAAAAGTCCGCCGTTTGCAAGTGTCATATATGCTCCTGCAAGTTCGGGAAGAGTAAATCCTTCCGTCATTCCGCCCAGAGCGAGGGAGAGATTTTTGTCCTGTTCTGGTATCGGCAGCCCCATTTTTTGCAGATAACGGGTGCTTTTGTCTGTGCCGACTTCGTTGAGAATGCGTACGGCGGGAATGTTCAGACTCTGCGCAAGCGCCTGCCTTGCGGAAACCCATCCGTAATAGTGATCGTTGTAATTTCCCGGTGTGTAATTTCCGAAGGATGTCGGCTCGTCGCAAACGGGGGTGCAGGGGGAGATGAGGTTTTCCTCTATGGCAGGGGCATACACGGCAAGCGGTTTGATGGCAGACCCTGGTTGTCTGCGGACGTTTCCCTCTGTGGTAAACCAGGCGCAGACGCCGCCTGTTTTATTGTCGCATACGATCAGGCTCTTTCCCGAACGGTCTGCTGTTGTGGAGAGTTCTTCCGCATACTTCTGCGTTTCTCTGTCCATATACGTGTAAATGCGCACTGCGCCCCTGAGTTTATAAGGGGAAAAGAGGGGCAGGGAATGAAGTTCGTTGCATACGGCGTCTATATAGTTGCCCGACGATACGCCGCTCTTTGCCTGTTTGGGGAGCGGTTGATTTTTTGCGCTTTCATATTCTTGTTCGGAGATTTTCTTGAGTGAATACATGGCCTGTAAAACGTTGTTTCTCACGCGCAGACAAGCTGTTTCATCGACAAAAGGAGAGTAATTGTTGGGGGATCTGATCACAGCTGCGAGCATTGCCCCTTCCGGGAGAGTTAAATCTTTTACCTCTTTTTCAAAGTAAAAATCTGCCGCTTCGGCAATCCCGTAGCAGGTGTGTCCGAAATAGATGGTATTCAGATACATTTCAAGGATCTCGTCCTTGGAGTATCTTTTTTCCAGCTGTCTTGTCAGACGGATCTCCTTCATCTTTCGCTGCAAAGTCTTTTCTCCCGAAAGCTGTGTGTTTTTGACAAGTTGCTGGCTGATGGTGGAGGCTCCCTGTTTAAAGGAGCGCGCTTTCAGATTTTTGAGGGCTGCTCTCACCATTCCCTTGTAATCCAGGCCGTTGTGTTTGTAAAAATTTCTGTCTTCCGCGCTGATAAAGGCTTGTTTTACGAACTCGGGAACGTCGTCGACGGACACGCTCCTGTGTTCGTTGAACAGGCTGACTTCGGCTGTTTGGTTGCCGTCTGTGTCGTAGATTTCGGCACATTTTTGCGCAGGCAGGAATTTTTCCGATTCCAGACGTACGTTTGCCGTTACGGCAAAATACCATGCTCCGGCAGAAAGGAGAAGGGCGAATGCGGTACAAGCCAATACGATGCTGATTTTCAAAAATGTTTTCATGGTCTTCCTCTTATAACAGTATTGCTGTTTTTGTGTAAATTATTTCGCGGGGAACAAAGTTGAAAGACTTGAAAAAATTCCAAAAAAAAGGTATAATGAAAGACGGATATTTTTTACAAGAAAAAGGGATTATGCAAAAGTATTATTGGATCACAACGTACGGCTGTCAGATGAACGTACACGAATCGGAAAAGATCGCAGGCATCCTTCGCGCGCGCGGGTATATACAGGCGGAGAAGGAAGAGGATGCGGACATCATTGTTTTCAATACCTGCTGTATCCGTGAAAATGCGGAAAATCACGCGTACGGAAACATAGGCGCTTTGAAGAAACTGAAAAAATCGCGTCCGTCCATGCTGATAGCGGTGGGCGGGTGTATGACGCAGCAGGAGGGAGCGGCGGAAAAACTGCGAAAAAAATTTCCGTTTGTTGACATCGTGTTCGGGACACACAATCTTTCTGTGCTTGGAGATCTCCTCGATAAAAAAGCGAACAGTAAAAAGGCGATCGTGGACGTATGGGACAAGGAGGGGGAAGCGGATACGGAGGATATTTCCTATCGTACCAGTTATCCCAATGCTTGGGTAAACATCATGTACGGATGCAATAATTTTTGTTCGTATTGCATTGTTCCGTATGTTCGGGGCCGGGAGCGCAGCCGGGAGAGCGGTGCGATCGTGCGCGAGGTGTATGATCTTCTGGACGCAGGGTATAAGGAGATCACTCTGCTGGGGCAGAATGTCAATTCGTATGGCAATGACAGGGGGGATTGTTCGTTTCCGCAGTTGCTGCACACCATCTGCGAGCGGGACGGAAAATATCGCCTGCGTTTTATGACCAGCAATCCCAAAGACTTCGGAGAGGAATTGGTCAAGGAGATCGCGGAGCATAAGCAGATCTGCAATCTCGTACATTTGCCCGTGCAGGCGGGGTCTGATCGCATTCTGCGGCTGATGAACAGAAAATATACTGCAAAAGAATACCTGGAAAAAGTGGAGCTGCTCCGTAAATATGTTCCGGATTGTCAGCTGACGTCGGACATCATGGTAGGATTTCCTACGGAAACGGAAGAGGATTTTCAGGCGACGCTCGATCTTGTCAGGGAGGCGCGGTTTTCTACGGCGTTTACCTTTGTGTATTCGCGGCGGAGCGGAACGGTCGCTGCGAATATGGAAGGCCAGATCCCTGAGGAAGTGCAAAAAGACAGGATCATGCGGCTTGTTGAACTTGTCAACGCGCAGACGCGCGAACTTTCTGCGGCGTACCGCGGAAAGACGGTTGAGATCCTTTGCGAGGACTTCGACAAAAAGCGCGGATTGTATTTGGGCAGGGATGAGTACGGCAGAATGGGTTATTTCCAAAGTGATCGCGACAGAATAGGAGAATTTGTCGATTTAAAAATTTCTCAGACTTCCGGTGTATCGCTGGAAGGAGAACTTACGCAAGAAAAGGAGTAAAAAGATGAGCGGCGGACTTTCACCGATGATGCGGCATTACCTGCAGATCAAAGAGAAGTATAAAGACTGCGTCGTGTTTTATCGGCTGGGCGATTTTTACGAGATGTTTTTTGAGGATGCTAAGGAAGTATCTCAGCTTCTCGATCTTACGTTGACGGGCAGAGACTGCGGTTTGGAAGAGCGCGCGCCCATGTGCGGGATCCCTTTTCATGCGGCGGATACTTATATAGCGCGTCTGGTTTCTTTGGGCAAAAAGGTTGCGATCTGCGAGCAGCTCACCGAGCCTACACCCGGTAAGGGGATGGTGGAGCGCGATGTGATCCGCGTTGTTTCGGCGGGTACGCTTATTGAAGACAGTCTGCTGGATGAAAAGAAAAACAATTACATTGCCTGTGTGTTCGCGGAAGGGCAGAAAAGTGCCGTTGCATGGGCGGACATCACGACGGGCGAATTTTACGTCTGCGATTTTGAAGGGGAAAAGTCCGTTTTTCAGAGTTTGGAACAGTTGGGAAAATTGTCGCCCGCGGAGATCATTTGCAACGACGACTATCTGGCTGCGACAAAGGACAGCAACGCGTTGCGTGCGCTGCCTGCCTTTTCCTGCTATGTGCCTTGGGCTTTTGCTCTGCGTCATGCGGAAAAGAATTTGCTGGAACAGCTGGGTTGCAGGACGTTGGAGCCGTTCGGGTTGTCCGGGAGAAATGCGGCTGTTTCCGCGTGCGGTGCGCTGATCGAATATCTGCGTGAAACGCAGAAGAATACTTTGAAGATCATTGATAGCGTGCGATATGTCGGCGGCGGCAGTATGATGTTGGACAGTTCTGCTATTCGCAACCTTGAACTGGTCCGTACGCTGGGTGACGGAAAGAGAAAGGGCTCTCTCGTGTGGCTGTTGGACAAAACTCAGACGGCAATGGGGGCTCGCCTGATGCAGAGGCTTATTCTGAATCCTTTGCAGGACAAAGCGGACATCGAGAGGCGTTTGGAGGGTGTTTCCGAACTCTTTCAGGCAACGGTTATCCGAATCGGTATAGCAGAAACGCTCAAAGGCGTGCGCGACATCGAGCGCATTGCGGGTAAGATCTCCAACAACAATCTCACCCCGCGCGACTGCGAGTCGCTCGGGAAATCACTGGCTCTGCTGCCCAATCTCAGATTCCAGCTTTCCGGATTTACGTCCCGTGCCGTGACGGATATTGTATCGGCGCTCGGGGACTTTTCCGCGCTTGCGGACTTGCTCCAACGCGCGTTTATCGACAATCCTCCCGTAAATGTCAAGGAAGGCGGTTATATCCGCAAGGGATACAATCAGACGCTGGACGAGCTGCAGGACATTCGCGACAACGGCGCGCGCACCGTCGGGGAAATGGAAGCGCGCGAACGCGAAAAGACGGGCATCAAAAATTTGCGCATCAAGTATAACCGAGTATTCGGGTATACCATTGAAGTGACAAACTCTTTCAAGGACAGGGTTCCTTACGATTACAGGCGCCGCCAGACACTTGCGGGTGCGGAACGGTACGTGACGGACGAACTCAAGGCTTTGGAGGATAAAATTTTAACGAGCACAGACCGTGCCCTTGCTTTGGAAGTGGAGCTGTTTAACGGAATCAAAGATACGCTCGCGCAAAACATCGGCGCTCTCAAAACGCTGTCTTCGGCGCTTGCGATGCTCGATTGCCTTGTTTCTTTTGCGACGGTCGCAAAAGAGAACAATTATTGTCGCCCGCAGATGGCAGAGGCGGGTGCGCCGCTCAGGATCATAGACGGGCGCCATCCGGTTGTTGAGGCTCTCTCTAAGGAAAGGTTTGTTCCCAATGATACCGTACTCGACGGCGAAACGCAGACCATGGTCATCACGGGTCCGAACATGGCGGGTAAAAGCACTTATATGAGGCAGACGGCTCTGATCGTTCTGATGGCGCATATCGGCAGTTTTGTACCCGCAAAACAGGCGCAGATCCCTGTCGTCGACCGTATATTTACACGTGTCGGCGCCAGCGATAACCTTATTTTCGATCAAAGTACTTTCATGGTGGAGATGACGGAGGTTGCTTCCATTGTCATGAACGCCACTCCCGATTCCCTGCTGATCCTGGACGAGGTTGGCAGGGGAACCAGTACATTCGACGGATTGTCCATAGCCTGGGCTGTCCTCGAATATCTTACCTCGCACATTCGCGCCAAAACGTTGTTTGCCACACATTATCACGAACTGACCGAGCTGGAGGGCAGGATCGAGGGCGTTAAAAACTATAAGGTGACTGTACGTGAATCGGGGAACGGCATTCTGTTTCTGCGCAAGATCGTGCGCGGAGGTGCCAACAAGAGTTTTGGTATCGAAGTGGCTCGCCTTGCGGGAATTCCCGCCGAGATCACGGATCGTGCAAAACAGATTTTGAAAAAACTGGAAAAAAACGACATTGCACGCGGCGCGGCGGAGGAAACTGCAGTTGCGGAAACGCATCCCGTTTCGGAAGTAGAGCGTATTCTTGCGCAGACAGACATGAACAATATGACGCCCATGCAGGCGTTTAATTTGCTTTCCGATCTCGCGGAAAAGGTGAAAGGGGAATAGTCCATGGCAAAGATCAATATTTTGGACAGTAGTGTCTATAATCGTATTGCTGCCGGCGAAGTTGTGGACAGACCGTATTCCGTTGTAAAGGAATTTGTGGAAAACAGCCTGGATGCAGGGGCAAAAAACATCACAATAACCATTGAACGCGGCGGGAAAGACCTTATTCAGGTTACGGACGACGGGGCGGGGATCGAGAAGAGCGAACTTCGTTCCGCGTTTCTTCCTCATGCCACAAGCAAGATCTGCAAGGCGGAAGATCTGGACGATATCCGTACGCTCGGGTTTCGGGGTGAGGCATTGGCGAGTATTGCTTCGGTCAGCAATGCGCGCATTCGTTCGCGTGCCGAGGGTGCGTCGGAAGCATACGAGATCACTTGTTCCGGCGGAAAAATGGGGGATGTGACTCCCTGTGCTCTTGGAGCGGGCACGGAGATCACGGCGGAAAATTTATTTTTCAATACGCCCGTTCGTGCCAGATTTTTAAAGACTGACAAGGGAGAGGAAGGGGAAATCTCTAACTTTGTTTCCCGCTTTGTGCTCGGAAATCCTTCCGTTTCCTTCCGTTATTATGTAGACGGAAAACTTGCTTTGCAATCATACGGCGGAGGGCTGGAAGAAGCTGTTGCGTCCGTCTACGGCAGTTCGGTCATTTCTCAGTGTTACCGCATTGATGCCGTAAGGCACGGGATCAAGATACACGGATATCTCGGCAAACCTTCCTTTACAAAGGCCAACAGAACGTATCAGAATACGTTCGTCAATGGAAGATATGTCGTCAATAATACCATTTCGTCCGCTGTTTCCAATGCGTACGGGAATTATCTGATGAAGAGGCAGTATCCTTTTTATGTACTCTTCATCGACGTTCCGCCTGAAGAGGTGGACGTCAACGTGCATCCCAACAAGGCGGATGTTCGTTTTGAAAACAACCAGGTCATTTACGGGAGCATTTACTCTGTTATTTCCGCTGTGCTGGACGGGAACGCGAGTGCGTTGGATTATGTGATGGGGGGAGGCACTGCTGTTGCAGATGAACAGTCTCATAGCCTTAAATCCGACGTGTTGCAACCAATAGCGGAGAGGGAAACGCGCATTTTCGAAGAGCAAAAAAACGTGCTTTCTCAAGGGAAAGGGTATGCGCAAGTTTCGCCTGATCATACCGAGCGTCAGCGTGTTTTTACAGATGAACTTTTAGAAAATTACAAAAAAGAGAGTACTTCGTCTGACATAGATAGCACAAAAAAGAGGGATTTCAGGGACGAATACGAAGTTTTGAAGCATATGCCCAAACGTTCGGAATACACGGGCGGGGAGATGATAGAATTCCATGACAGCGGCATTTCTCCTGTGAAGGAAGAAGAAAAAAAATCTGAGCCGGATGTCTTTGAGGAGAATAAGAAATATTTGCAGGCCTTGGAACAGAAGGCAAAACAGCAGAAATTTATTTTTGAAAATGCGCAGTTCAGGGGTGTGCTTTTTAATACCTATCTTTTGTATGAAGAGGGCGAAAACGTTTATCTGATCGATCAGCACGCGGCGCATGAAAGACTTATTTTTGATCGGCTGAAAGAGGAAATGGAACAGAGAAAGGTGGCG
>CASFBD010000080.1 GCA_949292885.1 uncultured Bacillota bacterium | reverse complement strand
ATTTGGCTGCTTTACTGCCGCGAAAGGTACCTGCAAAAGTTTTGTAGAACCCGGTTAAAACTTTCCGCCGTGTAAAAAATAGAGACAGATATAAGAGCTTGAACGAAAACTTAATAAAAGTATTTTAGAAAAGTTGTCGAAAAAATGAAAATCAAATTGATTTTGTAAAAAATCCATGTTATAATGATACAAAATAGGTATAAGTTGTATGTTCTTACATCATCTTATCATTATAAAATGATGTAACATAATATATAAAGTCTTGCTGAGGGGAAGAGAATATGAATAAGCTGAACGAGATCGCAAGGTTCATCTCGGAGCACGATGCCGTTTCCAATAATGAAATTTCAAAGAAACTGCATCTGAGTATGCCTACCGTTCTGCAATACACGCGTATTCTGAAGGATCAGGGGGTGATCCTCGAAACGGGTAAATACGATTCGACGGGCGGCCGCAAGGCATCTGCGTTTTCCATTTCGGAAACACTTGCCTATGTGGTAGGGGTCGAGGTCAAGCGCGGTTCCGTTATTTTTACGCTTGTTAACGTGCGCCGCAAACTGATGGCGACAAAGCAGTATTCCGTTTCCTTTACGAATGCTCCCGGTTATTTTCGCAGTATCAGTCAGGCGCTGGAAAGTTTTCTGAAAGAGTGCAAAATTCCCTCTTCCAAGATTGCCGGGATAGGCATTTCTCTGCCGGGGATCGTCGACCGCGAAAAGAATCTGATGCTGCGTTCCCATGCTCTGGGGGTGCAGAACATGAGTTTCGGCGATCTGAGCCGCTGGATAGATTATCCGTACACCATCGAAAACGACGCGAATTGCGCTGCGTTTGCCGAACTGCGCGGATTTGTAAAGAATGCGGTGTATATTTCGCTGAACGATATGGTCGGCGGGGCGGTATTCCTCAACGGCAGCCTGTACCGCGGCGACGGGTTCAAGAGCGGCGAGTTCGGTCATATGGTGCTGGAAAACAACGGAAAGATCTGTTATTGCGGGAAGCGCGGTTGCATGGATTCCTACTGTTCCGCCATCATTTTGAAAAAAGCGGGCGGAGGTTCTCTGTCGTCCTTCTTTGAAATGCTCAAGGCAGGGGATGCGCGCGCGGAAGAGGTATGGGAATCGTATGTTCATTATCTGGCACTTTCCGTGACGAATTTGCGCATGGCATTTGACTGTACGGTCGTGCTTGGCGGCGAGGTAGGCGGCTGGCTGGAAGAATTTTTTCTCCCGTTTGCGGAAAAAGTCAAGGAATTCAACAATTTCGACATTGATACGGATTACCTGCGAGTCGGTAAGTACAAGTCGGAGGCTTCTTCCTTCGGCGCGACTCTGCGTTTCATTGATAAATATTTTGAAAATATGCTGTGAACTTTGTCTGCCTTCTGAAAGCTCCGCCATTGTACGGAGCTTTTTTTATGTTATAGATATAGAAAAAAGCGGGCTTTGTATAATCATTGTAAAATCATGTTTTTTCGGAAAAAATTTTTTCACAGTGTCTTGACAAATACACTTTTCATGATATAATATTAGCGAAACTTATATAAATAGTTTTATAAAACTAAATAAGGAATATTGAAAATGAAAGACACAATGAAGGTAGCGGTCATGACGGGCGTGGGAAAGATCGGCTTTGAAGCGCGCCCTGTTCCGGAACCGAAAGAGGATGAGGTTTTGGTCAAGCTGGAGTATGTCGGGATCTGCGGATCGGATCTTCACTATTATGAAACGGGGGCAATCGGCAACTATGTGGTCAAGCCGCCGTTTGTGCTGGGTCATGAACCGGGCGGAGTGGTGGTCAAGACAGGTAAAAACGTAAAGCATCTGCAGCCGGGCGACAGGGTTGCTCTGGAACCGGGTAAAACGTGCGGACACTGCGAGTTCTGCAAGCAGGGGAAATACAATCTTTGCCCCGACGTCGTGTTTTTTGCAACACCGCCCGTGGATGGCGTGTTCTGTGAATATGTTGCGCACAGGGCAGACTTGTGCTTTAAACTTCCCGACAACGTGTCTACGATGGAGGGAGCGCTGATCGAGCCTCTTGCGGTCGGATTTCATGCGGCCATTCAGGGCGGAGCGCATTTCGGCCAGCGTGCCGTAGTGTTCGGCGCAGGCTGTATCGGGCTTGTGACTATGATGGCACTGAAAGCGGAAGGCGTTTCCGAAGTGTACGTTGTGGACGTTATGCAATCTCGGTTGAAAAAGGCGGAAGAGCTGGGCGCGAGCGGGGTGATAGACAGCTCGAAAGAAGATGTTCTGCAGCGTCTTGACGAGCTGACGCAGGGCAGGGGAATTGATCTTGCCGTGGAAACGTCGGGCAATAACATCGCGGCGGAACAGTGCATTGAGGCAGTCAAAAAAGGTTCTGTCATCGTGTATGTGGGATACGGAAAGACGGGGGAAATGTCATT
The DNA here is from genome assembly GCA_949292885.1 of uncultured Bacillota bacterium. Lineage (GTDB taxonomy): Bacteria > Bacillota > Clostridia > Christensenellales > Borkfalkiaceae > Borkfalkia. The sequence continues at coordinate 6,415 of CASFBD010000080.1, read as the reverse complement.
GCCGATGAGCCTGGCGCTCGACAAGGAACTGACGTTTAAAACCGTGTTCCGGTACCGTCATATTTATCCTCTCGCCATTCGTGCGGTCGCGGAGGGGAAGATCAACCTCAAGGGCATCTTTACGGGATAATGTACTGATTTTGGTGCATTGTATATGCTATGCTTGCGGAAACGGAAATCAACCGTGTAACGTCGTGCGGGCTGAAAACATCGTTGCGCGAGTGCAGGGAGTTTTTAGAGAATCATTGCATTTAAAAATATCTTGTGGTAAAATAGCAGTATGGATTATTGTATTTCCGATATTCACGGGTATTATGGTTTGTTTTGCCGTCTGTTGGACAAGATCAGGTTTTGCGGCGGGGACAGACTGTTTGTTTTGGGGGACATGATCGACAAGGGGCCGGAAGGGATTCGCCTTGCAAAGCTGCTCTTTTCTATGCCGAATGTTGTCTGTATTGCCGGCAATCATGAATACGATTTTTTAAAGTTTTACCGCGGTCTGATGAGCCAAACGGAAGATTATGATCTGGTTTTGCGCGAATGCAGAAATTATTTTTCAGACGGAAATCTTCTCGATTGGGATACGGTGGACAGATTCGATCTGCTGCCGTTCTATGTGGAAACAAAAAATTTTATCGGCGTTCATGCAGGTATTCCCGTTCGGGACGGGCAGATTCTGCCCGTATCGCAAGCGACGTGCGAACAGCTTGTATACGACCGCAGATTCAAGGACGCAGATGTGCTGCCGCAAGGGGGAAAATGCGTTGTTTACGGTCATACTCCCGTGCGGTATATGACGGGCAGGGACGAAATTTTGCTATGTCCGCGGTGTAATTCGATGCAAGGCAGTGTAAACATTGCCGACTATTGCAAGGTGCATTTGGATACGGGGGTGTATTTAGGCGGGACATTGGGCTGTTTTGCCGTTGATACCTGTCAGGTATTTTATGTGCACTCTATCCAGCAGTAAAACAGGAAGAAAACGACGATAAAATATTACGGTTAAAAAACCGTTGAGAGAAATTATAAAAAAATAAAAGGTAAACAACATGAGCCTCGAACCCAAAAAATTAGCGCTTTTGCGCATTCTGGAAATCTTAAAGCAATACAGTGACTACGACCACCCCCTCAAACAGGAGGATATCGCCGATCATCTTGAAAGGGATTACGGCATTGTCATCGAACGCAAGGCGATCGGGCGCAACCTTTCTCTCCTCAAAGAAGCGGGGTACGACATTGAATCTGACCGCAGGGGGAGTTATCTTGCAGCGCGGGAGTTTGACGATTCCGAACTTCGTATGCTCATTGACGGCGTACTTGCAAGCAAGTATATCACCGCAAAGCATTCTAAAGATCTGATCGAAAAACTGTGTTCTCTTTCCAATCAATTTTTTCGTTCAAATGTCAAAAATATCTGGTCAGTAAACGAATGGAGCAAAACGGACAACTGCGCCCTCTTTTATAATATAGAGATCATTGACACGGCGATCGAAAAGGGAAAGCAAATCTTTTTTTCTTATAACAAATACGGCGCGGATAAAAAATTGCATAAGACGAGCGATCAATGTGTAACTCCCTATCAGATGATTTTGCACAATCAGAAATATTATTTGATCGCCTGTAATGAAAAGTGGAAAAATTTGGGACATTACCGGCTGGATCGCATCACCGATATTCGTTTGTCGGAAGAGAATGCTACTCCTTTGCGTTCTCTTGCCGGTCATGAAAACGGGATCGATTATAGGGAATATGCAACATCCCTGCCGTATATGTTTACAGATCGGATGGAGAACATTATGTTTCTGGCGGAGCCGGGGATCGTTGATCAGATCGTGGACTGGTTCGGCGACAATGCACGCTTTCAGTCTTGCGGAGAAAAACTGAAAGTGTTTGTAAAAGCCAGTCCCAACGCTATGGAATTTTGGGCGATGCAATATCTCAATGTTGTGGAGATTCTCTCGCCCGATTCTCTGCGCGCGCGCATTGCGGCTAACCTGGAATTGGCAAGAAAAAAATATAATTAAAAAATTACGTTGTTCAAAACAGAGTGTACCGTGATCGGTACACTCTTTTTGCAAAAAAAAATAAAAATTTTTGAAAAACGGGATAAAAATAGTCAATTTTTTAAGGGGGAGTATGATATAATGGCGCTCCCTTTCCGAAGCGGCAAAAAATAACGTACCGTATTTGGTACATGAAAAGTCGTATAATAGGAAAGCAAAAAACAAAAGAGAGGTTTTGATATGAGTGCTTTTGATAAGGTAATCGGTTATGAAAAAGAGAAGGAAGAGCTTCTTCAGGTCTGCGACATGGCAAATCATCCGGAAAAGTATGCGGCGTTGGGGGTGAAACTGCCGCACGGTGTTTTGTTGTACGGCGAACCGGGTGTGGGAAAGACGCTGATGGCAACTGCATTTTTGGAAATGATGAACAGGAAGAGTTACGTCTGCAGAAAAGACCAGTCCAATGAAGAATTCGTAGATTCTATTCGTGAATTGTTTGCCGAGGCAAAGAAAAACGCGCCGTCTGTCATTTTTTTGGACGATTTGGATAAGTTTGCCTCGGACAGCGAATCGAGCAATCCGGAAGAGTTGATTGCGGTGCAATCGGGCATTGATTCTGTCAAGGACAGCAATGTGTTTGTCATTGCCACGGCAAACGATGTTCGCGGTTTGCCGCGGCCGCTCCGTCGGCCGGGGCGGTTCGACCGTATCTTGGAAATCTGTTTGCCAAACCGCAGGGAATCCGTAGAAATCGTGCGTCACTATCTTGCGGATAAAAAGGTTGCCTCTGACGTGAGAGCAGAAGAAGTTGCGCGTCTGATGGACGGAAATTCCTGTGCGGCGCTGGAATCAGTTCTTAATGAAGCGGGAATTTATGCGGGGTACGAAAACAAACCGGAAATCGGAAGAGAACACATAGTGCGTGCGGTTTTGCGCAATGTCTTTGAGGCGGAAGAATCCGTCAACGAAATGTCCGCAGCGGAAAAGGAAGAGGTGGCCTTTCATGAAGCGGGGCACGCTGTTGCAGCGCTTGCGTTTGACAGGGAAAGCGTGGGGTTGGTTTCCGTACGCCCCAGCAAGAGCGATGCGCGCGGCGTGGTGCAAATTCTCAAACGGGATAATTATTTCGGTTCTTACGAATTGATGCATCAGCGCGTTGTCGCGCTCCTTGCGGGTAAGGCGGCAGTGGAGCTGAGATACGGCCGTATAGACGTGGGGGCTGTATCGGACATTGACAGGGCGTCTGCAATTGTCCAGCGGTTTATCGGTGATTATGCAGTAAGCGGATTCGGATTGTATCATATGGAAAACCGCTTCAGCATCGATTCGGGGACGCAGAACGACAAAATTGTCGCCGAACGCAGTGCGATGGTCGCCCGCTGTTATGAAGAGGCAAAGGTTCTGCTTCGTGAAAACTGGGCGTTTTTGGAAAAACTTGCGGCCGAACTCGTGAAGAAGGATACCCTTCTTTATGAAGAGATTATTGCAATGCGCAACGATGCGGGCAATGCCGCATAAAAATGTTTTTGGCGGTTTTTATAGTTGCTTTTTAGGTTTTATTTGTTGTAAAATATATTCGTAAATTACCCTGCATCCGTGTTGCGGGAGTTATCCCCGCAGCACGGACGAAACGGGCAGTCGTTTGCGGTAATTGTGTTTTCGTAAAGAAAAATGGTATACGTATCAGATTTTTTTTGTCAAAACTTTGTGCAATGCGAAAAAATTTTGGGAAAGGAGGCTTATTAGTTTATGTGGGGTGCAATTTTTGGGGATATTGTAGGAAGCAGGTTTGAATGGCACAATCATCGGGACAAAAATTTTGTGCTGTTCACAGAAGACTGCTCTTTTACGGACGATTCCGTTATGACAGTGGCCGTTGCCAAATCGCTTGCCGAATGCGGCGAACAGGATGACGCAGCCTTGCGCAAGGCTGCCATTCGCAATATGCAGCAGCTGGGGCAGAAGTATTGGGACGCCGGATACGGCGGAATGTTTGCTCGTTGGTTGGAGTCTGATGAGCCTGAACCGTATAACAGTTTTGGAAACGGCGCTGCCATGCGCATCAGTCCTGTAGGGGATTATGCGCGTACGGAAGAGGAAGTGAAAAGGCTTTCTTATATTGTCACTGCGGTCACGCACAACCATCCGGAAGGCCTGAAGGGAGCAGAGTGCACGGCAATGTGCATTTTTCTTGCAAAACAGGGCGTTCCGAAAGACCAGATTTTTGCAAGGGTAAAAAAAGATTATTATTCGCAGATAGGAACATTTACCTGCGCAGAACTTTCCAAAACTAATCTGTTTAACGAAACTTGCCAGGGGAGCGTGCCGCAGGCGCTGACCTGCTTTTTTGAGGGGAAAGATTTTGAGGACGTCATTCGCAACGCAATCAGTATCGGCGGCGATTCGGATACGATCGCGGCAATCGCGGGTGGCGTTGCGGAAGCGTTTTTCGGTATGGACAAGCGGTTTATTGAATCGGCAAAACTTTTTCTGAGCCGTCATTTGCAGGAAACGATCCTGTCCATTGAGGACAAGGTGTATCGCAAGGCATAAATTTCGGGCAAAAAACAAAGAGAAAATGAGCGCGGGTATATTCACTCCGGGAAGCTGAACGCTTCCCGGAGTGAATATATTATACAAATAACACCTGTATTTAAAGCATTTTGAGAAGAATAATGTTAAGTTACATATAGTGTTTGCGTGACTTTTTTTGATTTGCTGCGAGGCTTTCTGCATTTTGCCTTTAAGTTTTTTTGGATAAAAGCCGATACAAAATTTTACTTTCGTCTGATTTTAAGACATTCAAGGCCCTCAAACATGCATCGATCATTTATCGGAAAACAACCGAAGGATCATCGATAAATTATTAAAAAAGCCGCTTTTTTGCCTAGTTTTTATAGAAAGAAAAACCTTCGTTTTTTAAGTTACTTTTGTTCATTCCCCAAATTTCCCTGGCCCAAAAAATCCCACCGGAAATACCGTCCGGCGGGATTTTTTTGTGTTAAAAATGATCAAAACTTATCATTTTTCATATATTCCCGTAGGACTAAGTGTGGGTATAGGCAAATTTTGGAAGTTTGTCTTCTGCTATGGGGCCGCCGAAGGGCGAAAAAGAAAGAAATGAGAATTGTTTTGTGAAATCTTATCATACAATTGGGCATATTTTTTTGTTTTTTTGAATTAAATTGTGTTTTCTTTTTTAATGAAACTATGGACGTAAGAAACTTTACATGTTAAAATGGTAGTCGGGTAGTATTGTCGATTACCATAAGACAATTTATGTGAGGATGAACGTCAGAATATGTTAAAAAAGTTGGGTATGTCTCTTAAGAGCATCAATTACAAAATGCTGGTTTCGTTAATTGTTCTCGGACTGTGTCCTACGATTTATACAACGGTACGTATCTTCTTTTTGGGACAACTTCCGAGCGAATATTCTTATTCGATTGCAGGGCAGCTGAGCTGGGTCAATCTTTTATATGAAATTTTAAGCGAAGCAATTATATTGCCGTTGTTTTATTTTATCGGACAGGTAGGGCAAGATAAGTCTGCATTAAGCAATCGGGTTCGGACAGGCCTGATCTTGACGTTCGGGGTGTTTGCAGTTTTATCGGCATTGATCATCTCGTTTGCAAACCCTCTTTTGCGGTGGATGGCGGCAGATGATTCGATTTTATCCGCGTCTGTGACTTACATACGGATAGAAAGTGTCGCAAGCATTTTTTCCATGATGGCAAATTTCGGGCTTGTCGTTCTTGTAACCTTGAACAAGGAAAAATACGTTTATATCATCACGGGCGGCAAAGTCCTGTTGTGCATTCTGGCGGATACCTTTTTGGTTTCCACGTTGCCTTTTTCGGCAAACTTGGGCGTAAACGGAATCGGTGTTTCCAACATAATTGTCAATGTTCTTTTGTTGGGTGTTACGATCGGTATATTATACAAGGAAGGAATCAGGGTATTCACCAAAGAGAAACTTGAGTTTGCGTGGATGCGAGAGTTCGGAAAAATCGGGGGAATATCCGGTTTGGAATCGTTTATTCGGAACCTTGCATATATGCTGATGGTCGTGCGCATGGTCAATGTTGTCAACGAGCAGGGAACGTATTGGGTGGCAAACAATTTCATTTGGGGATGGCTTCTTCTTCCTGTTACACAATTGGCAGAATTGATCAAGAGAGATGTCGCGGCGGATAAGAAGGCGATCGAAGAGAAAACATTAGGCTACTTTTTCATCACATTTATTATCTGTGTTTTTTGGTGTGTCAGTATTCCGATATGGAAGCCGTTTATGACGAATGTATTGCAATACAGCGATGTGGACAAATTGTTTTCCTTGGTGTTGATATTGCTTGGCTTTTATGTTTTGTATGCGTTTCAGAACGTGTTCGATGCAACCTTTTATGGACTGG
>CASFBD010000079.1 GCA_949292885.1 uncultured Bacillota bacterium | reverse complement strand
CAAATCGACTTCGCCCTCTTTGTCGTAGCTCATCATGTTAAAGCCCATGCTTTCCATGATAAAAAGAGCAACATTGGGTTTGATTTGGGCAAGTGTCTGATTCACGGGCGTGACTTGACTTAACGCTCCGATATCGGCAGCTTTCATGAGCTCAAGCCCTTCTTTTTCAGAAACCGGCGCAAACGTCATCGAGTGATTTCGATCCTGAATCGCATAGTGTAAGCACATCGGCGCATTTAAAACCAAATTATTGATTTGCGGGATGACCGACACTTGCGCATTATTGCGCCGCAAGGGATACCGTGAGGTAAGAGAGCCTCGTGCCAATAAGACAAAAAGGACGACGCCGACCACCTGCCCGAACTGCATCTCTGGGGCCCGCGCGACAACTTCAAATCCATGTTTTACAGGCAGGATTCGTGCAACTTTATCGGCGAAATAGGATACCACGGCTGCACGAGCATCTCTTCTATCCGAAAATTTATCCCCGAGGACAAACTCTGGCCGCCCTACGACAACGAGGACTGGATCGTGCATTGCACCGATCCCCAGGGCAAAGACGGCATTTACGCCTACCGCATCCGGCTGATCGCCAATCAGATCCGCGAACTGTTCGGGGAAGTGCCCGACGACATGGAAGATTTCGTGCTCGCCTCGCAGATCTCTCAGGCGGAAGCGAAAAAATTCTTCATCGAATACGCGCGCCAGAAAAAGTGGAAGCGCACGGGCATCATCTGGTGGAACGCCATGGACGGCTGGCCGCAGTTTTCAGACGCCGTCATCGACTATTATTTCAACAAAAAACTTGCGTGCTATTATATAAAACGCAGCCAACAGCCCGTCACCATTCTGATGAAAGAACCGGACAACTGGGCGTGCGAACTGATGATCGCCAACGATTCCGACCAGAGCGCACAGGGCAGCTATGAGGTGATCGACGCCGACACGGACGAGATCATCGCTCAGGGCGAATTTTTCTCCCCCGCCAACGAAAACAGAACGGTGGAGCGCATCCCCGTCTCCAACGGCGTACAGAAGCTGTATCTGCTGAAACTGCACCTCAACGGAAAGACGATCGTCAACCACTACATGCACGGTCACAGCCCTTTCAACTTCAAAAAATACAAACAACAGCTGAAAAAGATCGCCGACCTCGACGGCAGTTTCGATGCAGACAAGATCGGAAAATGACCGTACTCCCCTGTTTAAAAAACAAAAGATCTCCTCTCTGCGGCAAAAATACCCGACTCGGACTGCAAGCGCCGCAACCCCTTGAATTTTAAAAAATAAAGGCGAAAAAATTGCCGCAAAAAAAGGAAAGCACCGTAGGGTGCTTTCCTTTTTTTGCCCTGACTTTTTCCATTTTTACTGCGGGGAGCGCCGCACTTTTGCGGCGCTCCCCGCAACACAAAGCCGCCGCCGAAGTTATTCGGCGGCGGTCTTTTCATTCTGCGAAAAATTCTTCTTCCAACATGGCACACAGGCAATGATAGACGGGAAGATGCAGTTCCTGCACCAAATACGTCTGCGTTTGCGGCACGCGGATACAAACATCGGCGCAGCTGACCGCTTTGCCCCCGCCCGCACCTGTCAGAAAGACAACTTTCATGCCCTTTGCGCGGGCAACCGCCGCCGCGCAAAGGCAGTTTTTGCTGTTGCCCGACGTGGTGATCGCCAAAAGCACATCCTCTTCCCTGCCCAGCACATACAGCTGCTGAGCAAATGCGAGCAGAGGATCGCGATCGTTGGCAAACGCTGTGCTCAGCGACGGATGCGACGTGAGAGAGATAGCGGGAAGGCCGCATTCCAACCCCTCTGCGGCAATCCGCCCCGGTTCCCCGCAGGCGGAAAGTTTCTGTTTTTCCTCCTCGCCGAGAGTCCTCGGGAGTTTGAAACTTTTCATCAGTTCGCCGACGATATGCTCGCAATCGGAGGCACTGCCGCCGTTGCCGCACAGCAAAAGTTTGCCACCCCGTCCGTATGCCGCAGCAATACATTCAAACGCGGCGGAGATCTGCTCCCTGCACTGCTCCAATGCGGAATATCTCTGCAACGTTTCGTCCAGGATCTTTTTTACCTTTTCTTTCATCTTCTCTCCTTTTCACTATTTGGAAATATGCGGGGAAGCCACGATTGCCGCATAATCCCCTATCTTTTCGCCCAGGCCCGCAGGCACCAGCCTGCATACCGCCGCGGAAGCGGGCAGCGCTTCGTCACGGATCGCCTGCATGGCAGGCTCATACAAGAATTCCTTCGCCCGCAGGAAAATGCTCCCCGCCACGATACATTCGGGATTGAGTATGTCGATGAGCACCGCCAGCCCGCGGCCGAAATTGGTGCCGCATTCGCGCAAAATGGAAACGGCATCTTCCGCCCCCGCCCGCGCGCATTCGATCACTTTTTTTGCCGTAACAGAGGAAAGCTCTCCCTTGTTTGCACAAAAACTGACGGTACGCCCCGCAGAAAATGCGTCCTCGGCATACTTTTGCGCGATCTGGCGCAGACCTCCGCCGCTGCAAAATCCTTCAAAAGAGCCGCGCTTTCCGTACCCTGTCGGGCCGTCCTTTGCCATGCGGATGTGCCCCGCTTCCCCCGCCATATCGTTGGTGCCGCTGTACAGCCTGCCGCCCAAAATCAATCCCGCACCCAGCCCCGTGCCGAAGGTAAGAAAGATCATGTTGCGCGTGCCGCGCCCCGCGCCGTACCGCCATTCGGCGACGGCGCCCGCATCGGCATCGTTCATCAGGCCTGTGGGAACGCCCAGCTTTGCGGAAAGATATTCCGTGACGGGAACCTCGTCCCAGCCGGGAAGATTGGGAGGCGAACAGATGATCCCGCGCGCACTGTTTAAAGGGCCGCCGCAGGAAACGCCCGCGCTGTCCAGCACCGCATCGGGGTAAGAAGCGCGCATTTCGCCCTGCAAAAGCGCGCAGAGTTGGTCCAGGATCTCCTGCCACGTGCCCGATGTGGGGATCTCCTTGCGGAACAGAAAGCGGAGCGCTTCCCCTTCCGCCTGCGCAAGCAGTACGGCACACTTTGTGCCGCCGATGTCAAAACCTGCTATGTACATTTTTTACTCCGTAACAGAAAGGTTATTTTTGGAATATTTTTTTGCAGCTTCCAGCATGGCGTGCACGTTTTCCGCAGGCACGTCGTCCTGAATACAGTGCGCGGCGGCAAAGATACTGCCGCTGCCGTGGCCCATGTCCGAGATCAGACGGCGCACTTCCCTGTCGATTTCCTCCGGAGAAGCGTGTACGAGCGTCTGCTGGGTATCAAATCCGCCGTGAAAGACGATCTTCTGCCCGTACGCCTCCTTTAAAGACTTTGCCTGCATCTGCGCGGAAACGGGCTGAACGGGGTTGAGAATGTCCACGCCCGCCTCAACCAGGCTGGGAATGAGAGAGAACACATTCCCGCAAGAATGGTGCAAAAATTTGGCAGACGTCTTTGCCTTTGTAAAGCGGATGCGCTCTTTAAAATAGGGCAGGATCATCTCATCAAACATCTCTTTGCTGAAAAATGTAGAAGCCTGCGTGGCAAAGTCGTCGCCGCTGGAAGTAAAGTCGAGGTATTCCCCCACTTCGCCGTAATACAGGTCGGAGATCTCCCGCTGGTAATCCAGCACGCGCTCGAAAAACATATGTACCGTTTCCGGTTCCAGTGCCATGCGCATGAGAAAATCTTCAAAACCGAACATCCAGCACGCCAGTTCAAAAACGCCGTAGACGGGATGGCTGCCGCAGATGACGTAATCCGTTTCCTCTTTCAGCTTTTTCGCCTGCGCGCGTATGGCTTTCAGTTCGGATACATCTACCGTCTGCGGATCGGGGAATACGTAGTTTTTCACCTCATCATACGATTTCCCTTTCAGCGGGCTGTCCACAATGTCCCAATAAAGCCCCGTAAATTTGCGCGTAACGCCCCACTCGTCCGTATAGACGTCTTCCGCGATGCGCTTGTAATACGACTGTTTGGGAGCGAGGATCCAGCCGACGCCGCGCGTATCGATCTCATAATATTTCATGGCGCGCTCGGAAAGATTGAACACTTTCGGCTCGTCCTTGCCGTTGAACCCGAGAAGGTCGTCCAGTTCCTGCGCCTTTTTATCCGAAATTCCGGAAAGCGGGCAGCCCCATAGGTCCACAAGCATCTTTTCCGGCACTTTGTGCGATACGGTATCCCTGAAATTTTTCCGTCTGTCCATGACAACGCTCCGAAATCAAGTTATTGTTCTTATTATAACACCGAAGGTACACCCTGTCAATCCTTGTATTTGTGGACAAAACGGCGAAAATATAGGACAGCGCGGCAGTTTTTAAGATGTGCAGCGGCAGACTTTTTCACAGACAAAAAGCGCCCGCCGCCCGCACCCTGACGGGCGCGGGCGGGGCGAGCGCCCCTTGTTACTCAGTCAATCGCTTTACGTTTTGACCGCCGTGAAGATCAGGCATTGTCGTCCTCAGCCTTTTCCTCCTTTTCCGCCTTTTCCGCCTGCTGCAGGCGGCGGAGCCGCCTTGCTTCCTTGCGGCGCTCCTTGGCATTTTCGATATCCTTTTCGATCTGTTCGACCGCAAGATCCACCATCATATAAGCGGTGTCCAGATCCGCTCCTTCGCGCAGGACAAGTTCCGTTGCACGGATCTTGAGTTTTGCGGAAGTGCTGGTCGCTCTGCGGAAATCTTTGAGCATTTCGTTCTCCAGGAAGAACAGCGCCACAGGTGCGCCGCGGCGTATCGTCAATTTTACGATCTGCTTGCCTCCGCGCTTGATGCATATGCCCGTGCTCTGTTTGATCTCCTTTGCGTCGTCCTTCGCAAGGGCGTATTCGCGCACCTTGTTGAACAGATCCCGCGATTCTTCATCCATCTCCACATACGCTTCCGAGAAGGAACGCACGCTTGCCGCAATGACCACCTGTTCTCTGTCGTCATCGACAGGTTCGGCCGAGCTTGCAGCAGTTTCCTCTTCAACGGGCGCTTCTTCGGCTTTTTCTTCCTGAGCGGGAGTTTCCGTCACGGCTGCCGCTTCGGGCTGAGCCGCCTCTTCGGCAACCGCTGCCTGAGCGGGCGCTTTTTTGAGAAGAAGGATGACGATTGCAACTGCCACTGCAACCAGAAGGACGGCGAGCAGCACATACACGGCGGTGAGATTGACCTCCGGCGAGTTCTGTGCCGCCGCTTCCACAGACGCAACCTGCGCCTTGAAAGTGGAAACAGCCGTCGTCACATCCGAAACGGTCTTTGCCGCGTCGATGGAAGCGAGTGCTTCATTGTAATATTTGAGGACAAGTTTTGCGTTGTCTTCGCTGAATGCCTTGGTAAGTTTTGCATAGATCTCGCCGTCCGTCGTTTCCGGAGTGTATGCACGAGCCGTGAGAATTGCGGCTTCTGCGCTTTCCGTTCCGATGATCTCGTCGAGATATTCGTCGAGCCATGCCTTGATGTCGCTGTAAGCCTGCGTCTTGACCTCGGTCACTTCCGTGACCACGTTCACTTCGACGGCGATGCCGTCCACGGTCTCCTGCACGGCGGCGATCTTTTCCAGAACGTCCGTGAGGCTGCCCGTGATGGCGGTAACGTCATCGTCGGTCGCAAGGCCGCCCAGCTGTTCGAGAATGGCTTTGACGTCCGCCTGCGCCGCCGCGATCGCCTTTGCGATCTCTTCGCCTTCCACGGCGATCGCTCCGGAAAGTCCTTCCAGATCGGAGGAAAGTCCCGCAAGCGCCGTATCCATTCCGGCAAGTTCTTCATTCAATCCGTTGATCGCCGTCATGATGCCCGCAAGCGTTTCATCATTGATCTTTTCAAGATATTCCTTGATGGAAGCGAGGGATTCGGAACCGGCTTCCCCGTTGACGATGGCCGCCTGTGCCTCTTCCACTGCCTGCTTGATCTCTGCGTTTGCATTTGCGACAGCTTCTTCCACGGAGCCGAGCAGAACGTCGAAGGAATTGTTTTCGCCCGTGAGAGCCTCGTCCAGAGCTTTGAGCGCCGCCGAGAGTTCGTCAAGACCTGCACCCTGCTGTTCGAGTTCGGACACGAGGCCCGCGATCTGCGAACGGTAGGAAAGGACGTCGGAAATTTCCGCCTTCGCGGTTTCGACGTACAGGTTCACTTCCTCTTCCGTCTTCGCGCTGTTGACAGCGAGATATACGGACGTGGGAATGACGACGCCCGCCGCGTTTTCATCTCTCCACTGTTCCAGTTCTGCGATCGCCGTCTCCTTCGCATTTGCCAGAGCCTGCGCCGCTTCTTCTTCCGCCGCTTTCACTGCATTGACGTACGCTTCCACGGCATCCGTCGCCGCAAGCTTCGCTTCCGCTACGCCTGCGATGTCCGCCGCGTCCGCGATGGCGTTGTACTTTTCGACTGCGGCCACAGCTTCTGCGGTTTCCGCCCTTGCGATCCGGCTCCACGTCGTGCCCAGCGTTGCCGCATAGTTGCGCACCGCTTCCTGCGCCGCCGTCTTGGAGTCCGCCAGAGCCTGTGCCGCCGCCGCTTCTTCTTCCGCCGCTTTCACTTCTTCCGCATACGCTTCCAAAGCATCCATCGCCGCAAGTTTTGCTTCCGCAACAGCCTTTTCGCTGAACGTTTCCGCAATAGCATTGTACAATTCGACGACCTGCGCCGCGTTGCTGTTAACATCGGACCAGCTGAGGCCGAGTGCCGCCGCATACAGACGGACGTCCGCCTGAGCCTGCGTCTGCGCCGTGCGCAGTTCGGTCGATTCGACCGTCACAAACCAGCCATCGCGATAAACCGCCGCATAGTCCGCGCTGAAGTACTCTTCTTCAGGCAGTTCTGAGAACTTGCCGCCCGAGATAAAGCCCTTCTTGTTTTCGCTGCCGATCTTGCCGATCAGCGTGCCGCCCGTTACGGACAGTTCCACGTTTTCGCTCGGCGTTGCCGTCGCGATCGTATCCGTTTCATACAGAGCATACAGTCCTTCCAGCGTTGCGTCTTCGATTGTCACGCTGATCGCCTTCTGCGTGCTGTGCTGCGATACCGCCACCGCCGCGCCTGCGATCGTCGTGCCGCTGCCGTTCGGGATCACGTTCAGCGTCGTGCACTTTGCAGAGATCTTCGCTCCGCCCTTCACGACCAGATTGCCCGAACGTATCTCGATCCCTGCCGCCACGCCCGTGACCGTGCCGCCGTTTACAATCAGCGTGCCGTCCTGAGGATGGTAGATACCGTAGCCCATGTTTGCATAATCCGTCGAATCGGGATCGCCCGTCTGACCCGTCACCGTACATCCGTTAAGCTCGATATACGTGTTATGATACGTTCCGTTACCCGCAATGCCGTACCAATATCCGATAAACTCACTGTTTTCCGCTTTCAGCGTTACGGGCCGGTCGGCGTTGCCGGCGCCCTTTACGAATGCGCCCACCTGTCCGCCTTCCGCTCTGCTGTTCTTCATGTTTACGATCGTCTGAATACCGTCGTTATTGTCCCCGATGCGCACGCCGTAGTCTTCCGCTTTCGCGCTGATATCCTCAACGTTCACTTCCGCGCTGTTGGTCACGTACAGACCCCAGGTATTCGTTTCGCTTCCGATCGTTCCGCCTTCACCCGTCGAAAGAATGACGACTTCGATCTTTTCTTCCGCCGTCTGTCCGCCGTTCACTTTGACCGCATACTCGCCTGCCGACGAGATCGTATGCCCGTTCAGATCCAGCGTCAAGGACTTATCAATCACGATGCTTTCCGTCACGTCTGCATTCAAAGATACGGTTTCACCTTCCGCCGCGAACGTGAGAGCGTCTGCAAGAGTCGCAAATCTGTACTCTTCCTCCCCGCGCACGACAGATGCCTGAGAAAGCTCTTCCACAACGACGTATTTGCCGTCCTGTACGGAAATCGCATAATTTTCCGCAAGATACTTGGCGGGAACAGGTTCTGCAAATATGCCGCCGGAAAGGAAACCCGTCTTGTTTTGGCTGTAAATTTCGCCGGTCAGCGTACCGCCCGTTACAGACAAATTAACAGAAGATACATCGATCTGTGCACCGTCCGGATTCAGATTCTTTTCATAAAGCGCATAAATGCCTTCCATCTCACCGCCGCTGATATTAATCTTCAATGTGGCCGTGTTTGCGTATTTGGAAACAGCTACAGCCACACCCGAAAGTACCGTACTTCCGTTTCCGTTGGGAGCTTCACTGAAAGTTTCGCCCATAGCAATGATCTTGCCGCCGGAGATATTCAGCGTTCCGTTGCGAACTTCTATTCCGGTCATGCCCGTGATCGTTCCGCCACTGATGGTAGTAACACCGCTCTTCTGCGGCAGGTAAAGGGCTACAGAATTTGTAGAAGTAACATTTCCTCCCAAAACGTTGATCTTAGGGAATCTTGTATCCGTCCCGTTGCCCATGATCGCCGCACTCTTTGCCGTAATATCGGCAGAAGTGTTCAGGACGACCGTATCGTGTATAAATACTGCTACACCGTTCCCTGAGATAATATCCAGATCTTCCGCAAATGTGATTGTATTGCCGGATACACCCGATCCCCCGGCGATCTCAAATGCAATATTGCGGGCATTGATCGTCCCGTTTTTGAACGTTGCCACAACATTGCTGACATAAAACAAAGTTTCAATGTCTGTTCCGAAAACAGTATATCCGTTCAGATCGAACGTCAAACGGTTTATTCTGACCGTGATCGTCTTGTCTACTGTAACATCGGACGCCAATTTGATCGTGTTGCCGGAAGATGCGTTTGCTACTGCATCCGCAAGCGTCATATAACCGTAGTCGCCAACGAGTGCGGCATATTCGCCGCTCTGCGTTACATACGCCTGTTTCTCCTCGTCCCAGACGCCCACAAAG
>CASFBD010000078.1 GCA_949292885.1 uncultured Bacillota bacterium | reverse complement strand
GATGTCCCTGTCCGAAATGAGCGCCGTGTCCGCGCCGCAGGGAGGCACGCCGTCCGTAAGTCCCGACGCAAACACGATCTTAGCCGTGGGGCGGCGGCTTTCCGTAACGTTACCGACGAAAACCGCGTCCAGATACTGCGGAATGAGCGACACCTCCAGCGCTCCCAACGCTTCGGACAGCATGGCGGAAAA
This sequence comes from uncultured Bacillota bacterium, assembly GCA_949292885.1. Taxonomy (GTDB): domain Bacteria; phylum Bacillota; class Clostridia; order Christensenellales; family Borkfalkiaceae; genus Borkfalkia. The sequence goes on along the minus strand of CASFBD010000078.1, from coordinate 8,681 downwards.
TTCTTCCGCGCGCAGCTGCAGTCCGCCAGCAAGTTCCTCCGCTTCGTCCAACACTCTGCAGATCCCCTCGTATCCGCGCGAAAAATAACTGCTTTCGGCAAGAAGCCCCGCGTCCGAAAGGGACTTTGCGATGCGTTCCTGCGTATTTTCGCATCCGAACCGCTCCAACAGTCCGCGCACGGACAAAGCAAACTGCGCACCCGTTCCCTCGCGGCGAACATTCTCAAAAGCGGAAAGAAGACGCGCTCGCTCCCCTTCCAGCATCTCTTTGTTCTGTACTTCCGCCTTGATGACGCGCTTGCAGCCGCCGCGGAAATTGGCATAACGGAGCAAATAATTGCGGTACGTATCCCTGTTTTTGCGTTCGTTTCCGAAAAATTCGCTGCCGATAAAGGCGTCCGTATCGGAAGGCTCAAAACCTTCCGAGATCATGGCAAGGAAGGAAAGCACAAAGCGGGAAAGCGGATGAAACACCAAACTTTTCTGTACATCCGCATAGTACGGGATCTCGTATTCCCCGAACACCTTTTGCAGTGTGACGGCGCAGGCGGCGGGATCGGGCAAATACAGTGCGATGTCCCGATAGCGCGCGCCGCGCGCAATTTCGCCGCGGATACGCGCGGCGACAAAGCGGAGTTCGTCCTCCGTATCCGCCCCCTCGAACACAAACACCTTGTCCGTGACGACGGGTGAAGGATAGGCGGGATCGAACAGCGTTTTGCGGAGCGCTTCCGCTTCGGGCATCAGTGAGGAAGGAAGATAATTCTTTTCGCAATGCCCGCCCGCAAGAGCGGCATATTTTTCAAAGGCGGCAACGCCCTCGTTGGTATATGCCGCCTCTTCTCCGCCGATGAGCAGGGCGGAAACGTTTGCGCCGCTGTTGAGTGCGGCACGGATCCCCTCCGCCGCCTGACGCGTGAAGGAGGAAAACCCGACAAACAGCACGTCCGAACCGCGCAGATCCTCGCGCGCAACGGCGGCGGGCAAAAGTGCAAGGACGCCGCTTTCATCCAGGTATCCCCGATCGAGGAAGGCGAGATATTCGCGGTAAACGAGGGAAATATCCGCAAGTTTCTGTGCGAGAAGCCTGTCCGCGCTCCTGCACGCCTCATCCAGCATTTCGGGCGTGACCAGGGCGGCGCGCAGCTGGGCGATGGTCTCGTACAGTGCGGACGCACAGCCGGAAGGATTTTTTCCGAAACAGCGCAGGGAAGAAGCAAGGCGCGCGGCAATGCCGCCCACCACCAGCACCGAGCCCTGTTTGGAAAGCACCTTTCGGGGCGTTCCGTCGCTGAGAAAACGCGCGAACGTGGTGACGGACACGTCGAAAGCCGCGCCGCGCGCGGAAGCAACGGCACGTTCCGCTTCCAACGTGAAGCGGTCTTCGCAGAAAACAAGTGTTTTTTTGCCCGACGGGAGCGCGCGCAGAAAATCAGTCATCGCGGAAACCGTGGGCGCAACATAGATGGGGATATTCATGACTTTGCCCTGCCGCACGGGATGCGGCGGAATGTTTTTTTCTATTGTAGCACAATTTCACCGATTTTTTAAGTATTTTTTGCGTTTTTGTTTTTACAAACAGAGGTTTTTATGTTATACTGTATGCAATCTCTTCCCCTCATTGCGGAAGACAACGGAGCAAAAACATGAAAAAACTGATCACAGCGGCGGCTTGTATTGTCGCCGGCACCTTCCTCTTCAGCGCCTGTTCGACAATGGTTGCGACCTCCTTTTCCGCCAACTGGCTGAAAACCCCCAGCAACTACGCAACCGATTTTTACGAAAAGCTTGAGTACGGCGTCGCCTTTGAATCGAGCGGAATGACGCAGGACGTCGTTCAGCTTGAGATCGACGAAGAAAACAGCAGTTACATCCAGACGACGCAGACGCAGGCGACGTTCACCGTCCCGGACGGTTCGGACAGGGTGGAAACCAACGTCTACCATATGCACAGCGAACTCACCATCAGCGGCACCTATTACTATCTCGGCAAAAACGGAGACAAGGAAACCCTGTGCTCTTTCGGCGGAAAATACGACGATCCTGACAAAGATTTTAACGACCCCGCCTCCGTCGTGACGGACGTGTACTTCCATTCGCTGCAGGGCGGAAAAAATCTGCAGCCCATCTACCGCACCACCACTTATTACAGTTACAGCACGGGTAATGCGAGCAAGAGTGTTTTCCTCTACAATTACACCGCGTCCGTTGTTTACAGCGAAAACGCAAACGAAGCGAAACTGACCATAACGGACAACTGGGGCGAACTGAAAGAAGAAGACCTTGTTGTGGGAGAAAACCTGCAAAAGGCTCTTACTCTCGACGAAACGAGTACAAAAAAGAATCTGCAGAAAAGCCATACCCTTCTGGACGAAAAACAGCTGCTGTTTGCGGCGCGCGGACTCAATTTTTCCAGCGGTTCCTCCAACACGCTCAACGTGATGACAGATTCCGGGGCACAGACGACAGTTCTCTCTTGCTCCGAAGAACCCACTGCGGGAAACTACTCTTTCGCCCTGGACAGCGAGGAGAAAAAAGACCACAGCGTGACCTGCGCTTCGGTGAGCATCTCCATTTCCAACGGTTCCGCCTTCACGGGTGAATCGCACCGCATGACCATCGCACAGAAAACGGGCGATGATGCCAGCGCGTTTTACGCACTGCCCGTGCGCGTCGAAACGCCTTTCGGGTTCGGCACGGGAAAAATGATCTACAAACTGGAAAGCTGCACCCATACGGCTTCCGAGAATACCTGACAAACAGATTTGCGGCTGCGCACCTTTGTGCGCAGCCTTTTTTTATTTCAGGCGACGGACGAAGTGAGCAATTTTCCCGTCTCGCACGACAGGAAAGGAAAAATGCGAGAATTTTACAAACTTTTCACCATTGCCTTACGTACTTACCAAAAAAATATTGCATGATGGAGATGCTGAAAGAAAGCTGAAAGAAAAATGCTTTCTTTTGAGGAGAAATAACAAAAAATGCAATTTTTTGAAACTTTTTCGTGCAATAGCGGAAGATTTGCCTCCAAAAAAGACCTTTTTCTAAAAAAAAGGCATACGGTTGCTGAAAAATGAGCGAAAGAAGCGCAGCTTTTCCACAAAAAAAGAGGCGTTTTTGCAGAAAAAAAGTTCAGAATACCGACTTTTTTGTTGCCACGGCGTGCAGAATGTGCTATAATGCACCTTACCAGTACCCAAAAAATTAAAAAATTTTATTATAAATTTGCCGCAAGTGCGGCAAGGAAGTAAGAAAAAGCATGAACAGAGTATATATCAAATTCAAATATGCGCTGGATTTTTTCCTGGCGGCGGCAGGGCTCATCCTGTTTTCCCCTCTCCTGCTGGGTGTGGCGATCGCCATTAAGGCGGAAGACGGCGGAACGGTCATTTTCCGGCAGACGCGAACAGGCGTGGGCGGAAAGAAATTTTACTGCTACAAGTTCCGTTCCATGAAGAGCGAACACGTTTCCTACGACAAAAACAAGCGCGTGATCAAGGACAACAACCCCAATCTCACAAAAGTGGGAAGATTTATCCGCAAATTCAAGATCGACGAACTGCCTCAGCTTCTGAACGTCATCAAAGGCGATATGTGCTTTATTGCGCCCCGTCCCCTCCTCCCCGTTTATGACGGCGACTATGAGGACTGGGAACTGGTCAAATTTGAAGTGCGCCCCGGCATGACGGGACTGGGACAAGTCTGCGGCAACGGATACCTGGACATGAAGGACAGAAAATACTACGACGCCTACTACGCTCTGCACGCCAGCCCCTGGCTGGACGCAAAGATCGCCGTCAAAACCGTCGGCGTTGTGCTTTTCGGAGAAAATAAATTTTTACGCCCCGTCTCCGAACCCGAATACAGGCGCCTCAAATGCGAAGTGAAGCGCCGTTATACCGTGCAGCCTGACACGGTTGCGCAGCTGCGCCCCTCCACATTGCGCTGATGGGGCGCTTTCTTTTACCGCGCGGGAACGACAGGCTGAGGGCGGCGCAGATCGTCGGGAACGCAAAGCTGGGCGGGGTGGTTTCCAGCATTCTCAACTATTACAGCCATATCGACAGAACGCGTTGGCGGTTCGATTTTTTCACATACGGTCCCTCGTCTTTGGACGAAAAGCTGAAAGAACTGGACAGTGAAGCGCGCGTTATCTATATCCCGCGGATGGACACGCAGTTTTACAAGGCAGTTCCCTGCCTTGCGCGAGAGCTGAAAAAAGGCGGGTACGCGGTGGCGCATTCGCACATGACCACACTCTCCGTCTTTGCCCTGCGTGCGGCAAAAAAGGCGGGCGTTCCCGTGCGCATCTGTCATGCTCACAGCACGTTTGACAGGATGTCCGACCACTATCTCGTAAAATCCCTTCTGCGGCCGTTTGCAGCAAAGGACGCAACCCTGCTCGCCGCCTGCGGCGAACTTGCGGCGCAGAACTTATACAAAAAGCGCGCAGACCAGGCAGTTATCTTAAAAAATGCCATTGACTTGGAAAAGTTTACCCCTGTTTCCGCCCAGGAAAGAAAAAAACTGCGCGCAGAAATGTGCCTGCACGGGCGCATACTTTTGTTTGTGGGAAGATTCGAGTTTCAAAAAAACCTGCTCTTCCTTTTGGACGCGTTCGCGCTGGCGGCAAAGCGTTCTCCCTCCCTGCACCTGGTGCTGATGGGCGACGGTTCACAGAAACAGGCACTGTTCGATCGGGCAAACGAACTGAATTTGGGGACACGTATCCGCTTTTTCGGGCCGGGAGATCCCTTGCCCCTCTACCGCGCAGCGGACGCATTTGTGCTTACTTCCCGTTACGAAGGGATGCCCGTCGTAGCCGCCGAAGCGCAGGCGACAGGCCTGCCCTGCCTGTTTTCGGACAGGGTCTCGCGCGAGGCGGACATTGCGGGCGGCTCGCTGTTTTTGCCGCTCGATGAAGAAGAATGGGCTAAACAGATGGAAATGCCCCGCGAACGCAGGACGGGGAACACGGAAAAACTGCGCAAAGCCGGCTATGACATCCGCCTGCAGGCGCAGCAGCTGACGGCACTATACGAAAGAGAATTGAAAAAAATTTGAGACAGGGCATCCGCCCTGCCAACCGGGAGAATTGTATGCAAAAAGAAGGGAAAATGCGCCGATGGGGGCAGCAGGCATACCTGCTGAGATTGTTGGTACGGCGCAATATCAAAAATCAATATTACCGCTCCTTTATCGGTGTCTTGTGGACTGTACTCAATCCGCTCCTGAATATGCTGGTGATGGCGTTTGTCTTTTCCTCCATTTTCGGGCGGGGAGAAGGCATGATGCTGGATTACTCCATTTACCTGCTTTCGGGCAACATCATCTTCAACATCATGCGCACGTCAACGTCCGGCTCGCTCACCTGTCTGGTGCAGCAGCGGGATATGTTGCAAAAGACGCGCGTCCCCATCGGGCTGTTCCCGACGGCAAACGTGCTCTCCTCTCTGGTGACGTTCGGATTTTCTTTTGTCGCACTGCTGCTGGTCATGGTCATCCGCGCCGCGGCGGGCGCCTACGTCTTTCACTGGCAGATCGTACTCACCGTTGTGGTCGTTCCCGCCGTCACACTGTTTTCTTTGGGGCTTTCCTATTTCCTCAGCGCCCTGTATGTTTTCTTCCGCGACCTGAAACATATCTATTCGGTCATTCTCACGCTCTGGACTTACATGACACCCCTCTTTTATACCATCGAAACACTGAAAAATGATCTCGTGGAAAAGGTGCTGGTATTCAACCCCATGTACCATTACGTGACCTACTTCCGGGATATTCTTTCCGGAACCATTCCCGGCGGAACGGAACACCTGATCTTATATGCGTTTGCGATCGTTTCCTTTGTGATCGGGTATCTGTTTATGAACGCGGTGCGCAACGGCATCGCGGCAAAATTGTAAGGAGGCGGACATGAAACAGGCTCCTCACGACGAAAACTGCGTGCTGGAAGTGCACGACGTAACGATGAAATTCAGCAAATACGATGTGGGTGTGGATTCCCTGAAAGAACTGATCGTACGCGCGTTCAAGGGCGATCTGAGGCGGGAAAAGTTTGTCTGTCTCAAACACATCAGCTTTAAGATCTCCCGCGGCGAAGCGGTGGCGGTCATCGGACGCAACGGGGTAGGAAAATCCACACTTTTAAAGATCGTATCCGGAATTTTAAAACCCACAAGCGGCTGGGCGCGCACCTACGGGCGCATCGCTCCCCTTCTCAAGCTTGGGGCAGGGTTCGACGGCAACGCCACGGGCATGGAAAACATTTACCTCAACGCCGCCATCATGGGCTACACCAAAAAAGAAATTGACGACAAAATCGCCGAGATCATCGAATTTTCCGAACTGGGAGATTTTATCTATTCCCCTGTCAAGACGTATTCCTCGGGTATGATGGCGCGGCTGGGCTTTTCCATCGCCATCACCATGGAATCGGAGATCATGCTCATCGACGAGATCCTCGCTGTGGGCGACATGGCGTTCCAGAAAAAATGCTACGACAAACTCAGTCAGCTGCGCGCCAAAGGGCTTACCTTCCTCATTGTTTCGCATAGTTCTGCAGTCAAAAAGCTTTGCGACCGCGCCATCTGGATCGAGCGCGGGCGTCTGATCGAAGACGGCCCCGTCGAAGAGATCTACGAACGCTATACCCAAGCCATGATGAAAAACTGATCAGGAGAAAAAAATGCGCTACGATTATCTGCTCGTCGGGGCAGGACTCTTTAACGCAGTGTTCTGCGAACACGCCCGCAGAGCGGGCAAAAGCTGCCTCGTCATCGAGCGCAGAAATCACATCGCAGGCAACGTCTACACCGAAAAGCGCGAAGGCATCGACGTACACGTTTACGGCGCACACATTTTCCACACCTCCGACAAACAGGTCTGGGAATATGTCGGACGCTTCGCCCGTTTCAACAATTTCGTCAACCGCGTCAAAGCCAATTACAAGGGTACGCTGTACTCCCTGCCCTTCAATATGTATACCTTTGAAAAGCTTTGGGGCGTTCACACGCCGCAGGAGGCACAGGAGATCATCGACAAGCAGCGCGCCTCCCTGCACGGGAAAACGCCCGAAAACCTGGAAGAACAGGCAATCAGCCTGGTCGGTACGGACGTGTACGAAAAGCTCGTCAAAGGATATACGGAAAAACAGTGGGGCCGCGACTGCCGCTTTCTGCCTGCCTTCATCATCCGCCGTCTTCCCCTGCGTTTTACCTACGATGACAATTACTTCAACGATCCCTTTCAGGGCATTCCCGAAGAAGGATACACCGACATGGTCGCCAAAATGTTCGGCGACACGCCCGTTCTGCTGAATACCGATTACGCGGATTTTATCCGAAAGACAAAGGATACGTTCTCTAAAACGGTCTTTACGGGAAAGCCGGACGAATTTTTCGGCTACAAGTACGGAAAACTCGAATACCGTACCCTGCGTTTTGAAACGGAAGTGCTGGATATGCCCGATTACCAGGGCAACGCCGTCATCAACTACACGGAATACAACGTTCCATACACGCGCATCATCGAACACAAGCATTTCAATTTCGGAAAACAGCCGAAAACGGTGATCTCGCGCGAATATCCCGCCGAATATAAGGAAGGTATGGAAGCATATTATCCCGTCAACGACGAGAAAAACAACGCCCTGATGGCGCGCTACGAAGAGCTCAAAGCCGGGCGCCCCGACGTGATCTTCGGCGGCAGGCTGGGAGAATACAAATATTACGATATGGACAAAGTCGTTGCAAGCGCGCTGCGCCTCTGCGAAAAAGAGCTGTAAAGAACGGCGGCGGGAGTTCCCGCCGCCGTCTGTATTTTTTTTACGTTCCTGCACAAACTGACGTTGCAATAATGCACACGGAGGATCGGCATGGAAGAAACCAAACGCACCAGCGAACTTCTCGCTGAAATTTACAGGAATACGCACTACGCCCTGCAATCCATCTCGGATATCCTGCCCGAAACGGAGGATGAACAGCTGCGCGAAGAACTCAAACGTATGCACGACGGCTACGAGAAGATCTCAGGCAAAGCGGCAATGTTCGGTAAAGAGAACGGCGTGGAGCTGAAAGAGCCCAATCCCCTGAAAAAGGCGATGATGTGGGGTTCCATCAAAATGAATACGCTCAAAGACGGGAGCGAAGAGCACATCGCCGAGATGCTGACGCAGGGCACGGTGACGGGCATCACGGCGCTGGCGCGCTCCATAGGCGAAGCGGAGAGCGCGGAAGGCGACGGCGAAGTCATCTCCCTCGCGCACGAACTTCTGGAAATGGAACAAAGCTACGAACAGACGCTGAAAAATTATCTGCGCTGAATACAAAGCAGGCGCCGCCTCATGCGAGGCGGCGCCTGCTTTGTTCAGATACTTTTTCTGCGCCGTACAAGCGCAAGCCCGCCGCCCCGGAAGGAGCTGCGGGCGGATCGCCGGGGTTCAATTACATTGCCGGAGCGGTCGCCGCGGGCGCGGCATAGACGCGCGCCGCAAGCTCCTGATCGAGCAGGTACAGCCCCTTCGCGTCGCCGCCGAACAGCTTCATCTTTTTGATGAGGTCTTCGGCGTTCTTTTCCTCCTCGCCCTGCTCCTTTACGAACCAGTCGAGGAACTGCATCGTCCTGAAATCTTTCGCCTCGTACGCCGCGGCGTAAATGTCCGCGATGAGCGACGTGACGTAGCG
>CASFBD010000077.1 GCA_949292885.1 uncultured Bacillota bacterium | reverse complement strand
CGAATCAACCGTCTGCGTATTCACATACGGCATGAGCCGTTCGGACCACCAGGTTCGCACCTTTCCAATGTCCGGAGGCCAGTTTTTAAAATCCTCCGTCTTCGTTCCAGGAAGATAGGAGTCGGCAAAACCTGTTGGAATCCCCCCGAGCAGAAAACACTGCATTGCATGCGTAAAAACAAATTTCCGGTCATTCGGCTTCTTCTGCGGGAATTTTTTGTCCGTGCAGGCGCAGGAGGAAAATGAAAACGGCGATCTGAACACAAACATAGAGGATATTTTGCAGGATCTGGACGTCGAGGCCCTGCAGGAATACTTGGATTCGCTTACGCAGGAACAGAAAGAGGCTTTGGGCGGCGATATATCGGAGGTTCTGCTTTCGCTGGTGACAGGGGATTATGCGCTTGATTATGACAGCGCGCTTTCCGCGCTTGCCGGTATGGTATTTGACAAACTATCCGGTTTGCTCCCGTCTTTCTGTGTGATCTGTTCCGTTTCCATTTTGTGCGGTATTCTTGGCAGGTTCAAGAGCTCGTTTTCGGAAAAGGGGACTTCTCACATTATCTTTTTTGTCGGATATTGTACGGTGCTTGTGCTTATTCTCACCTCTCTCGCAGGGGTGATCAAAGACTGCGCCGATACCGTTTCTTCCCTGCAAAAGCAGATGCAGGCAATTTTCCCGATCTTGCTTACCTTGATCGCCACCAGCGGCGGGAGCGTTTCCGTGGCGGTGTATCGACCGGCCGTGCTCTTTCTCAGCGAATCTGTAGTAAGTATCATTGTTTCGGTTGTCTTTCCGCTTGCGTCGCTGATGTGTGTGCTCAATATGGTTGGAAACATGAGCGGGGAACTCAAACTGAAAAACTTCTGTGCTTTTTTTGCGTCCGTCATCAAATGGACGTTGGGGCTTTCTCTCACCGCATTTACCGTGTTTTTGTCTGTGCAGGGAATCACGTCGGCGACGTATGACGGGTTTTCTTTCAAGGCGGCAAAGTATGCGGTCAGCAATACCGTGCCGATCATCGGCAGCTTTCTGGGAAGCGGATTCGATCTTGTCATCGCGGGAAGTGTCCTGATCAAAAATTCGCTTGGAGCCTGCGGAATTTTTCTGCTCGTCATTGTGATCATGGTTCCGCTGGTGCAGCTTGTTGCATACAATTTGTTTTTAAAGCTTGCGGCGGCAGTGACTGAGCCCGTCGGAGACGAAAAGGTGTCTTCTTTTCTCTCTTCTCTTTCCGGAACGGTCAATTACTTTACCGCGGGGCTGCTTGCCGTCGGATTTATGTATTTTATCACAATTTTGTTGTTGATCTGTTCTTCAAACGCGCTGTTCTGAATATGGATACATATATTTTATCGGTGTGCGGGGCAGTCATTCTCTCCGCAGTTGCCGCCATCCTGCTCCCCGAGGGCAGAATGGGGAAATTTATCGGAGGCATCGTCAAAATATTCTGCCTGCTGATCATTGTCTTGCCTCTCCCGTCCATGCTGGAAGGGATCCTCCCTTCCGAAGGAGAGGACAGCAACGTATCGACAGAGATGCCGCTGGATGAAACCTTTTTGCAAAAAATGTTTTCCCTGCAAATGGAACGGCAGGAAAAACTGATCTGCGAACGTCTGGAAGGGGAATTTGAAATTGTCGTTTCAGCACGTATTCTGTGGGAGCTTGTCGACTGTGAGTGCAAGATCAAACAAATTGAAATCAGCATAGAAGATTTTGGAATATACGGCAAAGACGAGCATATATTTGTTATAGAGCAAGTGAAAAACACCGTCTTTGCCATGTACGGAGCGGAGGTTGTCGTATATGAGTGAAGGAACAAAGAGTACGTTCGGTCAGAAGATCAGATCGGGGAAAATCGCAGAGATCGCAATTGTCGTCCTGCTTCTGGTTGTTGTGGCGGCACTGCTACTCTCTTCGTTTTCCGAAAAAGAAACGGGAGCACAGGGCTATGCGCAGGAAACGCAGGCAAGACTTGCAAAAGTTCTGTCGCGCATCGAGGGCGCGGGCGATGTGGAGGTGTTTCTCACAGTAGCTTCGGAAGGAGAAAAGGTGATTGCCACCGAATGCGTGGAGAGCGCGGACGGGACGGTAACGACTTCTCCCGTCTTTTCGGGCGGGGAGCCGGTCATTCTTGAAGAACTGATGCCGGAAATAACGGGAGTGCTGATTGTGGCAGAGGGAGCTGACGACTTGGGTGTGCGGTTCAATCTGATCGAAGCAACGGCATCCGTTTTAAATATCAACCAAAGCATAATCAAAGTATATACGATGGGCGAGTAAATCAAAAAAAGGAGAATGTAAAAATGTCGAGAACCAAAAAAATCGTCATCATGACGGGGCTTGTGCTGTTGCTGGCGGTAACGGCGGTGTTCAATTTTGTGCTTGCCGGAAGCCTGGATGGCAATGCGGACAGCGGTGTGACCGCGGCAAACTATTTCACGACCTACAGAACGGAACGTAGCACCACGCGCAACGAGGAACTGTTGCAGCTGGATTCCATTCTGGAAAGTACAGAGGCTGGCTCGGATGCGTACGAGGAAGCAATGTCTTTGAAGCTTCAGATCGTGGAGATGATGGAGCGCGAACTTCTTTTGGAAACGTATATTAAATCCCTCGGGTATAACGACGCCGTTGTGAGTATCGGCATTGATTCGGAAAATGTAAATGTTTTTGTCAATGCGTCCGAACTTGCCTACAACGATTTTCTCTCCATTTATAATATTCTGACGGAGGAGGCTGGCTGCGATCCCGCAAATGTAAATATTATGCCGATTCAGGCAGAAATTTAAAAAAAATACTGTTCAAATCCGGATAAATGTGGTATAATATACGTAAGAACAACTCAGGAGAGATACAAATGGCACTTTTCAAGCGCGTTCCGTCGGACGGACAAAAGGGAAAAGTATCTTACAATTCCGGTATTGTCAGCGGTATCATCAGCCTTGCCGTTTCGGAGATCGAGGGTGTGGAACTGCTTCCAGGCAAAAAACGCGGACTTAAACTTTACTTTGAAAAGGACGGGATCTATGCGGATATCTCCGTGAAAGTGGACTATGGCTACAACGTTCCCGAGGTCGCGTTTAAGATCCAGCAGTCGGTCAAGCACAACGTGGAGGCGATGACTAAATACAAAGTCGCCAAAGTGGACGTCTATGTTGTGGGCGTGGAGCTGCTTGACAGGGTTGCGGAGCAATTATGACATCGTAATTTCCCCTCGTATCTGCGAGGGGAAATATTAAATTATCAACAGGAAAAACAGTATGAGGACCAAAGCGCGCGAATGCGCATTCAAAGTGATTTTCGCTTCATTGTTTCAGCCGGAGGGAAATGCGGAATTTCAACGCGGCGTGTACAAAGCCTTTTCTCTGGACGAGGAAGAATGCAAATACGCAGATTTTCTCCTCGACCTTGTAAAGGCACACAGAGAAGAACTGACACAGGCTCTGAACGAGTATTCCATCGGTTTTTCGGACAAACGTCTTTTCCCCGTAGACAAGAGTCTGTTGCTTATGGCAATGGCGGAAATAAAGTATGTGGACGATGTTCCGCCTGTCGTGTCTATTGACGAAGCGGTGGGACTTGCACGGAAATACTCCACGGAAAAAAGCGTCGGGTTTGTAAACGGTGTGTTGGGCACGTATATGACGGAGGTACAGAAGAATGAGCATTCTGATTGACGGAAAGGCTCTTGCGGCGCAATTACGCGGCGAAATTAAAGAACAGGCGGAAAATTTCCGCAAACAGCGCGGCAAGGACATCGGACTTGCCGTTATTCTCGTGGGGGAAGATCCCGCATCACAGGTTTATGTACGCAATAAGATCAAGGCGTGCGAGGAAGTAGGGGTAAAATCCTTTTCCTATCATCTTCCTGCGGAAACAACTGAACAGCAACTGGTGTCGCTCATTGACGAACTTGTCGCCTCCGATAACGTGCACGGTATTCTCGTGCAGCTTCCGCTGCCCGCTCATCTTAACGAGCGCGCTGTTCTTGCGCACATCCCTCCTGCAAAAGACGTGGACGGTTTCTGCGCGGAAAATATGGGAAATCTTGCCATGAACCGCAATACCATCGTTGCCTGCACTCCCTTCGGTGTCATGAAGATGCTGGAAAAATATGGCATCGATCCCAAAGGAAAAAACGCCGTTGTGCTGGGACGCTCCAATATTGTCGGTAAACCCATGGCGATGTTGCTTCTGAATGCAGATGCCACCGTTACTGTCTGCCACAGCAAGACAAAGAATCTTAAAGAGATCTGCGCTGCGGCGGACATCCTCGTGGTTGCCATCGGCAGAGCAAAATTTGTGACGGCGGACATGGTGAAAGAAGGCGCCGTGGTCATCGACGTGGGAATGGACCGCGACGAAAACGGAAAATTGTGCGGCGATGTCGACTTTGAAAACGTAAAGGACAAGGCGTCTTATATTACGCCCGTACCCGGCGGCGTAGGGCCTATGACAATAACAATGCTGCTCTGCAATACGGTGATAGCGGCGACGAGGAGTTAATTTTTGGATACCAACTGTAAAGAAAAACTGGAAGAACTGCGCGCGGCATTTGAGGAGATCCTTGAAAGTTATACAGACAGTATGTGTTTTAAGCCGGATATTCTCAAGGAAAGCATGAAATATTCCCTTGTTCAGGGCGGAAAACGCCTGCGCCCTGTTATGATGTTCGCCTGTGCGCAGATGTTGGGCGGAAAGGTGCAGGATGTTGCGCAATTTGCGCTTGCTTTGGAAATGATCCATACCTATTCGCTCATACATGATGACTTGCCCGCCATGGACAACGATGATTTTCGCCGCGGAAAACCTTCCAACCATAAACAATTTGGGGAAGGACAGGCAATTCTCGCGGGTGATGCACTTCTCAATGAGGCGTATTCCATTTGTTTTGCGGAGTGTTCCAAGGGAAAAACATACCGTAATGCGGCAGCGTTCCTCTGCAAAAATGCCGGCGCGTCCGGAATGATCGCCGGTCAGGCCGCAGACCTTTACTGGCAGGGCAGAGAAGCGGGAAAGGCAGAAGCGGATTTTATCGTACTGAACAAGACTGCAAAAATGATCATTTCTGCGGTTACTGTTCCCGCTTATGTTTACGGTGCAGACGAAAATATTATCGGACTTTTTTCCGAGTTCGGGAAAAATTTCGGTTTCCTTTTCCAGATTACGGACGACATTCTGGATGAGACGGGCGATTTTGAAAAACTGGGAAAGAGTGTCGGAAAGGACAAGGAGGAGAAAAAACTCTCTGCGCTTGCGCTGTTCGGCAGGGAAAAGAGCGAAGAACTTGCCGATCATTATTGTGACATCTGTCTGAAACTGCTCAACGAAATGCCTTTTGAAAGCGAGTTTTTGCAGGCGCTCACGCGGTACGTGCGCAGCAGAGAGGCGTGACCGTGCGCCTGGATAAATACCTTGTCGGGAACGGTTTTTCTTCTCGTACGCGCGCGGCGCGCGCGGTAGAACAGGGCCGTGTGCTTGTCAACGGAAAAAGAGCGAAGGTCTCTTTGGAGGTGGCTGATTCTGACAAAGTGGAAATTTTGCCGGAAGAAGTATCCTTTGTTTCGGAAGGCGGATATAAGCTGTACAAGGCGCTGAATGATTTTTCCGAAAGTGTTGCGGGACAGGCGTTTGCCGATCTTGGCGCAAGTACAGGAGGATTTACCGACTGCTTGTTGCGTGCGGGTGTGTCTCGCGTCTATGCCGTTGATGTCGGAGAAAGCCAGCTGGACGACACTCTTCGTGCAGACAGCCGTGTGACGGTAATGGACAAGACAAATGCCCGCTATCTTTCTGCGCAGGATTTTCCTCAGGGGATAGACGGAGTCACGGCAGATCTGAGCTTTATTTCTTTGACCTATATTTTCCCCGTCATTGCAAACATTCTGCCCGAAGGCGGCAAAGCGTTTGTTTTGATCAAGCCGCAGTTTGAATGCGGCGGAAAGGGACAGGATAAGCATGGGATCGTCAAGGACAAAAAGATACACGAACAGATCGTTTCCGCGCTTTGCGCGGAGGCGGATAGGTTGGGGCTTGCGCCGCTTGCGCTTACAAACGCTCCTTTGCGGGAACGTAAAAATATAGAGTATGTGCTTTTCCTGAAAAAGGGAGGCTGTTCTGCAAAACTCAGCGAACTTCTGAAAGCCGTGTACGAACCAACTGTCGATTGAATTATGAAAAATGAACGTTATACGCCCGAACAGAAAATCCTTTTGAAGATCGATCCGAAAACATACACGGAAGAAGAGAAGGAAGAGATGCGTATTGCCCTGCTTCCGCGCAAGAAATATCTTCCGCAATCGGACGAGGAGGGGATGGAGATCGTCTCTCTTGCCCTCGGTTCCCGCGAAAGGACAGATCTTTTCCGCCGCTGCCGTGATGATATCTTTGCTCGTTATTCCTGTGAAGGGCGCTGGAGTGCCGGAGATAAGTCGGCTGTTCTGTATTATCGTTTTTCCGTCAGAGGGAAGCCGCTTTGCGCACTGCGTGTGCGCATCGATCATTTTGAGCTTGTATTCACCCTCGGTAAGAAAGAAATGGAATCTTTTGAACAAATCCGTTCTACACTTCCCAAACAGGATATTCAATATGGATATGATGTGACAGGCTGGGATGTGGACAGAAAGGTGCTTGCGTATTCCATGGATCGTTCGTACGAAGATGTGTTCCGCGTACTGGCGCTGCGCTGTCCTCCCGATAAAACAAAATTTCGAGAATAAAATAACGAGCCGCCGAAAGCCGAAAGCTTTTGGCGGCTCGTCTGTTTAAACAACGAGATGGAAAATCCCCAGCGTCACGCCACAGAAAATAAGCAGGGACAAGACGTCTGTAATGGTAGTTATAAATGGATTTGCAAAGACGGCCGGGTCGATGTGAATAGATTTTGCAAAGATAGGGACGCAGCAACCTACGATCTTTGCGACGATCACCGCAAACGTGATTGCGGTTGCAACCGCAAGGGAATACATAAATGTATAATCGTAGCCGAAAATCAGTCTGTCTACCAACTGTAATTTAGCGAAGCACACGATTCCGACGGAAATGGCGACAAGCAAGGAAACGCGCATTTCTTTCCAGATGACTCTCCCTATATCGCGCGGGCGAATTTCGTCCAATGCCATACCGCGGATAACTGTGACAGAGGCTTGGCTGCCTGCGTTGCCGCCCGTTCCCATGACCATCGGCACGCATGCGACGAGCAGGGTGGAGAGCATGGATTCGTAGCGGTTGAGAATAAGTCCCGTAAATGTGGCACTCACCATCAGGATAAGAAGCCAGGGGATCCTGTGCAGATACACGCGGAACACGCTCGTTTCCAGGTAAGGTTTATCGGACGGTGTGACCGAGTTGATGTAGGAAATATCTTCCGTCGCCTCTTCGGTGATGACGTCGAGTGCGTCGTCGATTGTGACGATCCCGACCAGTCTGTTTTCCTGGTCGACAACGGGGACGGAGAGCAGATCGTACTTGGAGAGAACGTTTGCCACAACTTCCTTATCGTCGTGCGTATTCACAAAGATAAAGTTGGTTTCCATAAAGGTTTCCACCTTTTCTTCGTAGGCGTGCAGGAACAGGTCTTTCACCGTCACGGTGCCGATCAGCGTCTTCTGATCATCCGTCACATAACAGGTATAAATGGTTTCCTTATCGATGGCTTCCTTTCTGATCTTGTCAAAGCATTGGCGCACGGACATATTCGCACGGAGAGAAATGCACTCCGTCGTCATGATGCTTCCTGCACTGTCTTTGGGGTATTTTAAAATTTCGTTGATCTCTTTTCTGGTTTCGCTGTCCGCCTGCATCAGGATCCTTTTCACAACGTTGGCGGGCATTTCCTCGATAAGGTCGACGGTATCGTCAACGAACAGGTCGTCAATGATCAGCTTGAGTTCCTTATCGGAAAACGAGCGAATGAGCAGCTGCTGTTGTGTACTGTTCATTTCCACAAACGTTTCCGCCGCAAGTTCCTTGGGAAGGAGACGGAACACGATGGGCAGATCTTCTTCGTCCAGTTCGGAAAAGATTTCCGCAAGGTCGACAGGCTCCAGGTCGGCAAGCAGGGGTTTTAAAAGAGAATACTTTTTTTCGCCGAGATAATCGACAATTTCAACAATTTTATCGTTTCTGTTTTCAGGCGTGGCTTTTAAAAGGACTTCGTGCACGACGTCTGTGGGCATACTTTCCAGCAGCTCTTCCACGTCGTCGTCGATGATCTCGTCCGTCACGGATTGCAATTTAACGTCGCTGAAATTCTTTAAAACACGTTTTTGCGTGTCTCTGTCAAGCAGGACAAATACGTCCGCTGCAGTTTCATTTTCCAGTGTACCGAACAGCTGTGTAAGATCGTCGCTGTCCAAAGATTGTAAAATTTCCGCCAGTTCTTCCAGCGTCACGTCCTTTAAAAGCTCTTTCAGGGCAGTCGTGTCGTTTTCCTGCAGCAGCTGCAATATCTTTTCTTTCACGGCATACCTCCCGAAAAATTTTATAAAGAAAGTATAGCTTTTTTTGGTAATTTTGTCAAGCGTTGAAGGGTTTACATGGCCATCGATGCAATTTTTTTACATCTCGCGCGGAAGCAGACACGCCGGCGCTTGTAAGCGCGCGTATTTTGTGATATAATGGAGCGGAAAATCAGTCAGAGGAGAAAATTATGAACAAGAGAATGTACGGTTTGGGAAGTAAACGTTCTGTGATCCGCGAGATCTTCGAGTTTGGAAAACAGCGTGCGCAGGAGATCGGTTCGGAAAATGTTTTTGATTTCAGTCTCGGGAATCCAAGTGTGGAACCGCCCCGTCAGGTAGAGGATGTGCTTGTGCAGCTGATAAGCGAGAGTTCGCCCACGGCTCTGCACGGGTATACGTCTGCGCAGGGCGATCTTTCCGTCCGCCGCGCCATCAGCGATTACATCCAAAAGACGCACTCTGTTCCTTGCGATCCCGATTTTATCTATATGACCTGCGGTGCGGCGGCTTCGCTCGTCATTTCTCTTTCTGCGATCTGTGAAGAGGGGGATGAGGTCATCACATTTGCTCCGTATTTTACCGAGTACAAAGTTTTTGCGGAAACGGCGGGAGCAAAGCTCGTTGCTCTCGCATCCGATCCGGAAACATTCCAGATCGATTTTACTCTTTTGGAAAAAGCGATCGGCAAGCACACCGCTGCTGTGCTTGTCAATTCACCT
>CASFBD010000076.1 GCA_949292885.1 uncultured Bacillota bacterium | reverse complement strand
TATCTCACGCAGTTCCACACGTCGGGCGGCAGGGTCCCCTCTCCGCAGGCGTATCGCTTTTACATCGAAGAACTGATGGAAAAGGGGAATCTTTCCGACAAAGACCTCGATTACATCGAAAAGGCGTTTTCGGACAAGAGCAACGATGTGGAACACCTTGTCAAGAGCGTTTCGCGCGTTATCAGCGAGCTGACAGATTACACGTCGGTCGGCATCGGGCCGAATCCGGACGAGGAGCGCATCCGCAACATTGCGCTGCTTTCCTGCGGGGACGGCAGGGCATTGCTGGTCATCGTGACGGGCACGCGCATTTTGCGCGACAGCTTTATCGAGATCCCTGAAGGGATGACGGAGGAAGACCTGGACAACGCGTCCCGCGTGGTGGCAAAGCTGTTCAGCGGCAAAGCGCTTTCCGAAGCGAAGGATGTGGAGGAAGAAGTGCTGTCCGAGTTCGGGCAATACCGCCAGGTAATGCACGAGGTGGTGGACGCACTGAAAAACTATTCCCGTCCCCGTGACGAGGACGTGGTACTTTCGGGCGCGGATAAAATATTCAAGCATCCGGAGTACGAGGATATCGAAAACGTCAAAAATTTCCTCACGGTCATTTCCAGCAAGGATAAACTTGCGGAGATCATCGGCGATGATAACGACGAGATCCAGATCAGCGTAAAGATCGGTTCCTGCGATGACAAGGAAGTGCCGGAAGATTGTTCCGTCGTCACGGCGACGTACTCGGCGGGAGGCAAAAATTTAGGCACCTACGGCGTGATCGGGCCAATCCGCATGGATTACCACAAGGTGATCACCGTGCTGGAAAATGTGGGCAAGGCGCTGGAAGGCATCGTCGGAAACAAGAATAAAGACAAGAAGGACAAAAAAGATGAGTGAAGAAGTCAAAGAGCCCCTTCCCGAGGAACCCGTTCCGGAGGAACAGGCTCAGCCCGCACCCGAAGAACAGCCTGCTCAGGATCTGCAGGAACTGCTTGCCAAGGCGCAGGCGGAGAGCGCAGATTATAAAGACAAATGGATGCGCAGCGCCGCGGAATTTGATAATTTCCGCAAGCGCAACGAGGCGACGCGCCGCACCGCCTATGCGGACGGCAAGGCAGACGTCCTTATAAAGATCCTGCCCGTGGGCGACAACCTCGAGCGTGCCCTCGTCCATTGCGACGAGAACACGAAAAAGGGCATCGAATTGGTGCTGCGTTCTTTCCGCAAACTTCTCGAAGAGGAGGGCGTGGAGGAGATCTGCCCCGTGGGCGAGGAGTTCGATCCCACTTTTTGCGAAGCGGTGATGAGCGAACCCGCAGAAGAGGGCGTGGAACCGGGCTATGTCAAAGAGGTTTTCCTCAAAGGCTATAAGCGCGGCGACAAAGTTCTGCGCTTTGCGCAGGTAAAAGTAACCGGTTAAGGCAAAAACGGCGCAAGCCGTCTGAAAATAAAAAAAAATTTGGTTTCCTTTTACGGAAAAGGAGTATAGATTATGGGAAAAATCATCGGAATCGATTTAGGTACAACAAACTCTTGCGTCGCCGTCATGGAAGGCGGCGAACCCGTCGTCATCCCCAATCCCGAGGGTGCGCGCACCACGCCGTCCGTCGTGGCTTTCCAGAAAGACGGTCAGCGTATCGTAGGTCAGGTGGCTAAGCGTCAGTCTGTCGCCAACCCCGACCGCACTGTCAGCTCCATCAAGCGCCATATGGGCAGCGACTATAAAGTGGACATCGACGGAAAGAAATATTCCCCGCAGGAAATTTCCGCAATGATCCTTGCAAAACTTAAAGCGGATGCGGAAAGCTATCTCGGCACCAAGGTGACGGACGCCGTCATTACCTGCCCTGCATACTTTACCGACTCTCAGCGCCAGGCAACCAAGGACGCAGGCAAGATCGCCGGACTCAACGTACAGCGTATCATCAACGAGCCTACGGCGGCGGCGCTCGCTTACGGTCTGGACAAAGACTCCAACAACCACAAGGTCATGATCTACGACCTCGGCGGCGGCACGTTCGATGTCTCCATCCTCGAGATCTCCGACGGCGTGTTTGAAGTGCTTGCCACCAACGGCAACAATATGCTGGGCGGCGACGACTTCGACAAGCGCATCATGGACTACCTGGTCGACACTTTCAAGACCAAGGAAGGTGTGGATCTTTCCAAAGACAAGATGGCGATGCAGCGCTTGAAAGAGGCTGCCGAAAAGGCGAAGATCGAGCTTTCCGGCATGACCTCCACCAACATCAACCTGCCGTTCATCACCGCTACCGCGGAAGGCCCCAAACACCTCGACGTGGATCTCACCCGTCAGAAGTTTGACGCGCTCACGGCAGACCTCGTGGAAAAGACCAGCGAACCCATGCGCCTCGCTATGCGCGATGCAGGGCTTTCGTACAGCGATCTCGACAAGGTCATCCTCGTCGGCGGCTCCACGCGTATCCCCGCAGTCATCGAAAAAGTCAAACAGATCACGGGCAAAGAACCGTTCAAGGGCATCAACCCTGACGAGTGCGTCGCTATCGGCGCGGCAGTCCAGGGCGGCGTGCTTTCGGGCGAAGTCAACGACGTCGTTCTTCTGGACGTCATGCCTCTGTCTTTGGGTATCGAAACGCTGGGCGGCGTGTTTACAAAACTCATCGACCGCAACACCACCATCCCTGTCAAAAAATCGCAGGTATTCTCCACGGCGGCGGACAGCCAGACGCAGGTGGACATTCACATCCTGCAGGGCGAACGCGAATTTGCCAAGGACAATAAGACGCTCGGCCGCTTTGAACTGACGGGTATCCCTCCCGCACCCCGCGGCGTTCCGCAGATCGAAGTCACCTTCGATGTGGACGTCAACGGCATCGTGCACGTCACGGCAAAGGATCTGGGTACCCAGAAGAGCACGGACATCACCATCACTTCTTCTACCAACCTCTCTGAAGCGGACATCGACAAGGCCGTCAAAGAGGCAGAGCAGTACGCAGAAGAGGATAAGAAGCGCAAGGAGAAAGTGGACAACAAGAACAGGCTGGACGGCATGATCTTCTCCATTGAAAAGACGGTGAACGAACTGGGCGACAAACTCTCCGCCGAGGATAAGGCGCAGTTGGAAGAACTGACCAAAAACGCCAAGGAAGAACTCGCTTCGGACGACGACGACCGCATCAAGGCGGCCACCGAAAAACTCGCCAACGAAAGCCAGCAGATCTTTGCCAAGATCTACCAGCAGGCGGGCGGCGCGGGCAATCCGGGCGGCGGCGCAGAGGACGGCTCGGACGGCGACACCGAATTCCATCAGTAATTGAAACATCCATGTACAGGAATGCCGTGATTTTTCACGGCATTGCTGTGCATAAGGGAAAAGATAAAAAAATCGGCGTTTGCAGCAAAAAAGCGCACACGTAGGCGGTTTTTTAGGACGATCAGCGCGGATTTGCAGAAAAAGGCAGGTGTGTTATGGCAGAGAAAAACTATTACGAGATCCTCGGCGTGGACAGGAAAGCGACGGATGCGGACATCAAGGCGGCTTACCGCAAAATGGTGAAGATGTACCATCCCGACCTGCACCCGAACGATGCGAACGCGGCGGCAAAATTCAAAGAGATCAACGAGGCGCACGAAGTGCTTTCCGATCCGCAAAAGCGCCAGGCGTACGACTACGAGCTGGATCATCCGGGAATGCGCGGCGGCAGCGGCGGATTTTCGGGCGGCGGATTTTCGGGCGGCGGCTTTTCCGGATTCGGCGGTTTCGGCGGATTTTCGGATATTTTCAGCGATATTTTTTCGGGCTTCGGCGGCGGCAGTGCGCAGGCGGCGGCTCAGCAGGGGGAGGACATCACCAAAGAGGTCGTCCTCAGCTTTCTCGATGCCGCAAAGGGCTGCACCAAGGAGATCCGCTATTTCCGCAACGAACCTTGCCCGACCTGCAAAGGCACGGGTGCAAAGGGCGGCACGGCGTTCAAGAAGTGCGAACGTTGCGGCGGCACGGGCAGGCGGCGCGTCACGCAGGATACTCTGTTTGGCAGGACTATCCGTGAAACGGTGTGCGATGCGTGCGGCGGCACGGGCAAAACCATTCTGGAATCCTGTCCCGACTGCAAGGGTAAGGGTTACACCCGCAAGGAGACGGTGGTCACGCTCAACATCCCCGCGGGTGCGGACACAAACAGCTATATGCGCAAGAAGGGCTACGGCAACGCGGTGACGGGCGGTATTCCCGGCGACCTGATCGTGGTGTTCCGCGTCGAGCCGCACAAGATCTTCAAGCGCAAGGAAAAGGATCTGTACATCGAACTTCCCGTTTCCTATAAGATCGCCGCGCTGGGCGGTAAGGTGCGCGTTCCCGGCATAGACGACAGCTTTGAATACCTCATCCCCGAAGGAACGCAGAGCGGCACAACTTTCTGCGTGCGCGGAAAGGGACTGAAAACGCGCGTGGGGACGGGCAATATGTACATCACGGTGCAAGTGGAAGTTCCCACAAAGCTCACCCGCGAACAAAAGAAAGAACTGGAAGACCTGGATGCCGACATCGACATCAGGCAGACGACGAAAATGCGTACTTTCCAGGACAATATGCAGGCGATGTACGGCGTGGATCCCTACAAAAACTGAATCAAAGTTCTGAAACGGACGCCGCCGCGCGAAAAAGCGCGGCGGCGTTTTTGTACAGCGTCTTCGGGTTGCTTTTTGCGGCGGAGTGTGGTATAATCGGTGAAAAACATCGGCGGAAAGAAAAATGGATAAGACAAACGTCATGCGCCTTTTGGACGCAAAAAAAATAGCATACGAAGCATACGAGTATTCTCCCGAGATCACGGACGGGGAGGAAGTGGCACGTCAGTTGGGCGAGGACGCCCGCATGGTGTTCAAAACGCTGGTCACAGTGTCGGACAAACGGAGTTATGCGGTGTTCTGCGTGCCCGTGTGCGGCACGCTCGATCTGAAAAAAGCGGCAAAGGCAGCGGGGTGTAAGTCTGTCGCCATGATCCATCAGAAAGAACTGGAGCCGCTGACGGGCTACATTCACGGCGGGTGTTCTCCCGTCGGAATGAAAAAGAGGTTTCCGACCTTTCTCGACGAGAGCGCGAAAAATTTGGAAAAGATCTTTGTCAGCGCGGGTAAGGTGGGGCGGCAGGTATGTCTTTCCCCGCTCGATCTTGCCGGGTTCGTGGGGGCAAAATTTGCGCCGATCGCTTCGGAAAAGGAGTGACGTATGCGCGTTTTTTATACAAAACGACTGGCGGCTTTCGGCGAGCAGATCGCTTACGCCGTGTTGGGCGCCGTGGCGGGAACGGCCATCGGGCTTGTCTGCGGCGTGTTCGGAAAGGGGATAGACGCGCTCTCCGCGTTCGGACTGTCCCGCTTTTCGTTGTATGTGTGGTTTCTGCCCCTGGTGGGGCTGTTTACCGCGGCGATGCTGCGGTTGTTTGGAAAGAATGCTCCCACGGGCATGGGCGCCGTGTTTAAAGCCAGCCGCGGAGAAGGGGAGGGCTTCCCTTTGCGCAACGTCGCTTTCCAGTTTGCCGGAACGTGGAGTGCGCACCTGTTTTGCGCCAGTGTGGGCAGAGAGGGCGCCGGCGTGCAGATCGGTGCGGCGATCGGCGGCTGTTTCGGCAGGGCGGTCCCTCTGCGCGATGCGCCGCAGGTTCTGCTTGTTGCAGGCATGGCGGCGGGATTTTCCGCTCTGTTCGGCACCCCTGTCTGTGCGCTTTTCTTTGCGCTGGAAGTCACCGTTGTGGGGAAACTGCGCCTGCGCGCCTTTACTGCGTCGCTGTTTGCGTCCTATGCGGCGCTGTTTGTGGCAAATGCGCTGGGCGTCATGCGCATCCTTGAGCATACGCAGTTCGAGTTTACCATGTCCGTATCCCTGTTTTTGCGGTTGTTCGGCTTTGGCGCGCTGTGCGGCCTGGCAGGACTGTTTTTCTGTTTTGCACGCAGATATATTGCAAAATTTTTCTCGTTCTGCTGTCCGGATTCATACGTGCGTGCGGCGGTGTGCGGGATGTTGCTTGCCTGCTTGCTGTACATCAGCGGCGGAAGGTATTCGGGGCTGGGGACCAACCTCATCCATGCGGCGGTATCGGGCGGAAAAGTATATGTATGGGATTGGGTGGTCAAGCTTTTGTTTACGGCGACCTTCCTGTCCGTCGGTTTTGTCGGCGGAGAGGTGACTACTCTGTTCGCGGCAGGGGCGTGCCTGGGTGTGGCCGCGGGCCAGCTGTTCGGCATCCCGCCGGAAGCGGCCGCCTGTCTCGGATACGCCGCCCTGTTCGGTGCCGCCACCAATACGCTGCTGGCGCCTCTCTTCCTCGGCACGGAAATGTTCGGCGGTTCTGCCCTGCCTGTCATGGCGGTGGTATGCCTCGCTGCGTACCTGTTCAACTTCGGACAATCCGTGTATAAACAGAGCATTTCCGAATCTCTGGGCGGAAAACGTCTGTTTTCCGAAAAAAAACAGATATTTTTGCGCCTGCCGCGCTCGTTGCACCGTTAAAAGCGGTTGAATTTACAGCCGCTTTGTTGTATAATATCCGTATGAAACTCGATCTCGAAAACTGCATGGGAAAGAGGGTGTGCGTCGCCTTTTCGGGCGGAGGGGATTCCCTCGCTCTCTTTCACGCCCTGTTTTCGGCGGGCGTGCGCCTTTCGGCGGTCAATGTGGAGCACGGCATCCGCGGCGCGTCCTCTCGCGCCGATTCCGCCTTTGTCAAAGAGATTTGCGCAAAGTACGGCGTTCCGCTGTACAGCTTTTCCGAGGATGTCCCCGCACTTGCCAAACAGTGGGGCATGGGATTGGAAGAGGCGGCGCGAAAAGCGCGCTATCTGTGCTTTCTGCGCGTCCTGCGCGAGGATAAGGCGGACGTCATTGCTACCGCGCACCATGCTCTCGATAACGCAGAGAGCGTACTCTTTCATCTCTTCCGCGGCTGTTCGCTGACGGGCGCGGGCGGGATCCGCTCCTCTCTGCCCGCCGCGGAGCTTGCAAAGCGGCTGACGGGGGAGAAAATGCCCGCGGAAAAGGGCATTGTGCGCCCTCTGCTGGGCGCGTCCAAAGCCGAGATCGAAGAATATCTCAAAGAACATTCCCTCACGCCCTGCACGGACGAGAGCAATGCCGATACCGCCTATACCAGAAATTTTCTGCGCCACTGCGTGCTTGTGCCCGCAAGGGAACGGTTCCCGCAGCTGGAAAGCGCGCTGTACACCTTTTCGCGCACGGCGCGGGAAGAGGATGAATTTCTCTATGCGCAGGCGGCAAAGCATTTTACGGCGGGGGATGTGTGCAGCTTTCCCGCTTCCCTCGAAAAGCCGCTGTTCGTGCGGTGCGTTGTGCTGGCAATGAAGCATTTCGGCGTGGAAAAAGACTATACGATCGTTAATTTGGAGGACGTGTATGCTCTTTCCCGCGAAGACTGCGGAAAATCCGTGCGTCTTCCCCGAGGGCTGTGCGCGGCAAAGGAGTACGAAAATATCGCCGTCTATCTGCCTGCTCAGGGGGAGAAGTCCTGCGTTCCCTTTGCGGAAGGGGAGATCGCGTTCGGCGAATATCTCGTCTGCGTGGGGCGCGGAAAAAGGGAGGGCGCCCTGTATTTCGATGCGGACAAACTTCCGCAAAATAGTGTGCTGCGTACCAGAAAAGAGGGGGACGTATTCCAAAAATTCGGTTCAACCTCTAAAAAATTGAAGGACTTTTTCATCGACAGAAAGATCCCTCGCCGTCTGCGCGAGATCCTTCCCGTCCTCGCCTGCGGCGCGGAAGTGTATGCCGTCTGTGGTGCGGAAATTTCCGAAAAGATCAAGGCAGATCTGTATTCAAAAAATATTTTTTATATACTTTTGAAAAAAAAAGGAGAGACAAACTCATGCATCAGGATGTAGAAAGCATCATGTTTTCCAAAGAACAGATCCAGACGCGCATTGCGGAACTCGCGGCACAGCTGGATAGCGAATATGCGGGCAAAACGCCCCTCATGGTCGGCATTTTAAAGGGGAGCGTGATGTTTTACGCCGATCTTTTGCGTGCCATGACCATCCCCGTGGAGATGGATTTTATGGCGATCTCTTCCTACGGTGCGGGCGCTAAATCCTCGGGCGAAGTCAAACTGATCAAGGACCTCGACCGCAAGATCGAGGGAAGGGATGTCATCATCGTCGAGGACATCATCGACTCGGGCTACACGCTTTCTTATCTCAAACGCATGCTGTATTCCAGAAAGCCCTCTTCCGTAAAGATCTGCGCCCTGTTGGATAAGTACAGCCGCCGCGTCGTTCCCATCGAGGCGGATTACAAGGGGTTTGACTGCGAGGACGAGTTTGTCGTCGGGTTCGGGCTGGATTATGCCGAGCGCTACCGCAATCTCCCGTACATAGGTATTCTCAAACGCAGCGTTTACGAAAAGTAAAAAAAGTGCGCCGGCAGGCAAAAATGCTTGACACCGCGCGCGTATTTTGTTAATATTATATGCGAGCCGCTCGTAGCGGGCTTTATAAGCGTGCGCTTGCGCACCGCCTTGGCACACGGCGAGACTGGATAGAGGAGGTAAACTATTTTGTACGCAATCATCGAAAACGGGAACAAACAGTATAAGGTTTCCGAAGGCGACGTCGTTCGCGTGGAAAAGCTGAATGCGGAAGTCGGCGCTACCGTCGAATTCAATGCAGTTCTCGTGTCCACCGATGACGGGATCAAGGTCGGTGCGGACGTTGCGGGCGCTAAGGTGAGCGCCACCGTCGAAGCGCAGGATAAGTTCAAAAAAGTCATTGTCTTCAAGTACAAGGCTAAGAAGAACGAGCGCAAAAAGCAAGGCCATCGTCAGCCCTTCACCGCGGTCAAAATCGAAAAGATCACGCTGTAAGGCGCAAACACATTTTTTTAGGAGGATAAAAACATGATCTTGATCAGTTTATTCGCTCATAAAAAAGGAACAGGCTCGTCGCACAACGGCCGCGACAGTCAGGCAAAGCGCCTGGGCGTAAAGCGTTCCGACGGGCAGGAAGTGCTCGCCGGCAACATTCTCGTTCGTCAGCGCGGCACCAAGTTCCATCCCGGCAACAACGTCGGTATCGGCAAGGACGACACTCTGTTCGCTCTCGTCGACGGCGTCGTTAAGTTCGAGAGACTGGGCAAAGACAAAAAGCAGGTCAGTGTCTATCAGGCACAGTAACCAAGATCCCCCGCATTGCGGGGGATTTTTTTATGAGGCAGGGATAAAAGTCCCTGCCTCTTTTTTTTCTATCAAGCAAAAACCACCGGCTATGCCGGTGGATAAAAGGAAAACGACACAGGCTTTAGCAGCAGAAAGAAGCAGGTATACAAAAAAACTC
>CASFBD010000075.1 GCA_949292885.1 uncultured Bacillota bacterium | reverse complement strand
AGACCATGCTCGATTACAGCGCGGGAGAAATTTCCACAGAAGAAGCAAAGGAGCTGATCTCCTTCCTCAAACAGCATTTCGACAACGAAAAGTTTACCCTCTACGCCGGCATCAGCTACCGTCATTGTCTGGTAGCCGACTGCGGGCAAACGGGACACGATTTTACCCCTCCCCACGACATTACGGACAAACCCATCCGCAATTTTCTGCCCAAAGGCCCGCAGGCACAGGCGTACCTGGACATGATGAAGCGCTCCGCCGCGCTTTTGCAAAATCATCCCGTCAATCGTGCGCGTATTGCCGCAGGAAAACGTCCCGCCAATTCCGTATGGTTCTGGGGGGAAGGCACCAAACCGCATTTGGAAAACTTTGAAAGCAAATTCGGCAAAAAGGGCGCCGTTATCTCCGCAGTCGACCTCGTCAAAGGCATCGGCATTCTCGCGGGAATGGACGTGATAGGAGTAGAAGGCGCTACCGGAAATTACGATACCAACTTTGCAGGCAAAGCGGACGCCGCTCTCAATGCCCTGCTGAAACAAGGAAAAGATTTTGTGTACATCCACATGGAAGCCCCCGACGAATGCGGCCACCAGGGGGATACGGCACATAAGATCTATTCCATCGAGTGCATCGACAAACTCGTGGTCAAACGCATTGCAGACGGACTGCGCAGTGCGGGCGAGCCCTTCCGTATGCTCATCTGTCCCGATCATCCCACGCCCATCGCCGTGCGCACGCACGTCTCCGATCCCATCCCCTATCTTTTGTACGAAGAAGGAAAGGACAACTCTGACGGCGCAGCGTCCTACGACGAAGAACAGGCGAAAAACACGGGAAAGCTGATCGGCGACGGTACCCTTCTGATGAAAAAACTCTTTTCCTGAACACTGTTTGCGCCGCGCAAATTTTAGCGCGGCGCAAAAATATATGGAGCAGGAAAATTATTTTCGGGAAAAATTTTTTAAAGGAACGCGCAATTCGATTGCAAAATGTGCGCGGATATAGTATAATAATAACGATGCAAGAGTCGCCTAATGGTATGGCGCCAGCTTCCCAAGCTGGTTCCCGCGGGTTCGATTCCCGTCTCTTGCTCCAAAGGCTTTCGCTTTCGCGAAAGCCTCTTTTTTTGCGGCGGATACTCCGCCCTCCTGTTTTTTAAACTCTGTGCAAATAGCTGCCGTGCAGGCAGCTGCGCCGCGCATTGCGCGGCGCTTTTTATTTATCGAAGCAAATTAAAAAAAAGGTTTCCGCCGTCTTTGCGGAAACCTTTTTATCTTTCTAATTTTTCTCAGCCGATGTTGAGAAGGTCTTCATACCTGTCTTTGTGCAGAGTAACGACCGTATCATTGTTTGCGTTGTAACGGATCATCGTGTCCTTGTTTTCCTTGTACTCGCTGACGGTGCTGCTCTTCTTGCTCTGATAGAAGTAATAGGAGAAGGTGCCTTCCGTGTTGCGCTGATCATAATCGAACCCGCTGTAAACTTCGCCGCCGTTCTGTCCGTCGTATACAAAGGAAACATAGATGATGTGCCAACCGAAATCGGTGGCGACAACGTAGTACGTTCCGACGCCGTCGTTGATTGCCTGCTGTGCCGCAAATTCAAACTCTGCAACGTAGCTGGTCGCCTCTTCTTTTGCCGCAATGGAATAGCCCAGATAAGAGTTCAGGCATCCCGTATCCGTGGAATAAGCAAACATCAGCTCGTTGACCGCGGAGATCACTTTGTAAGAGTTGGTGGTCTTGTCCAATGCACTGTCCGTGGTAAAGCCGAGGTTAGAAACACCGCCCTTGTAGTAAATGTTCGCGCTCTGATCGATGACGCCGTTTGCATTCTTGGGGAAGTAGTCTGCCGTCACGGAATAGAAAGTAGAATCCTCTTTGTCCGCAGCGTTCCACTGAGCAAGATTGCCGACCGTACCGCTGTAATATTTACCGCTCGCAACGGAAGAGTCTTTCGTCACATAGCCGATATAACTTTCCATTTCATCAATGAAACTATCAATGTTGAGCAGGTTATAAGTGAGTTTATAGCCGCCGTCCTCTTTCTTTTCAGCCGTGCCGTTGAAGGGATATTTGCCCGCATAACGGTCGATGCCTTCACCGTTTTTCACATAGCTGTCTTCAAAGAACAGATAATTGGTCTTGCTTTCCGCGCTGTTGTAAGCGTTTTTGTAGTAGTCGCCCGTCGCCTCGAAGCTGTAATCTTCACTGCCGTTGAACCAGCTTGCGCGCTGATCTTTCGCCTCAATAGCGGCGAGAAGTCCTGCATTGGTGTTGCGTGCAGCGTAATATTCTTTCGTGCCTTCCGTATAACGGATGGAATCGAGAAGTTTGGACTGATTGGTATTGAACGGGAGCAAAATGTTGTACACAAATCCGAACGTCCTGTTCTCGGGAGCGTAGACGACAAAAGAGGTATCCGAAAGGCTGTCCATTGTGGTGGTGAAAGACGAGCTTTCTGTGGAAGCCTGCTGCGAGTTAAACAGTGTCTGATACGATTCTTCCAGCGTTGCAGGGCTCATCGTTTCAGCCGCCTTATAAGCAAGCGTTGCATAGAACTTGTTAATGAGCATCTGCTCGAGCTGGGATTTCAGCTCGGTATCGAAATAGGAAAGAGCCGTAATATCGGTGACGTTCTTTTCATCTTCGCCGATGAGGTAGTTCTCGCGCAGAGCGTGGATGAACTGCGCATACGCCCTCGAACGGGTATAAGAAGTGGAGCCTTCTTTCTTTTCGTATTCACCGCACTCGGATGCACTGTTGGAACCCGTATAGATATCATAGTCGATGCTACCGTCCTCTTTGACGGGATAATATCCGTCGGGAAGAGTGTTTGCACCCGTGGGAGTCGTCCTCGCTTCCGTGTCAGATGTCGTTTCGTCCTCCGCCTTGATGTAGTCCTCTTCATAGGAATCAATGGCAGAGTTGACGGAAACCATGACGACATACGTGGCGTATTTGATCTCTGCGTCCGTGAGCAGGTACGAATATCCCGCAACAGCCGCTTCGTCGCCCGTCTTGCCCTCGATGGCTTTGAGATAGCCGTCCAGACTGACCTCGCCGTTCATTTTTAAACCGTCTGTGCCGGAGATCTCGGTATACCCGTCGTCGCCCTTGATGCTGACGCTGTCTCTGTCCACAACCACTTCGCCCGCATTGAGATAATAGACGGTTGCAAACTGGGACAAGATCTTGCGGTCGACCAGATCCTGCATGACCTGTTCAAACGCTTCCGAGTAGCTGTTGCTCTGCGAATAGTAATTGTAGCCGTAGCTCATGAAATAGGCAACGAGGTCGCGCTTGTAGATCTCGTCCGTGGTGAGTACCTGATCCAGCTTATCGGACACGGACGAATCCAACTCTTCGGAGAGAAGAGAAAAAGTCTCTTTCAAAGACTCCTTGTCGTTGCCGAGGTTGACTTCCGCAACGACCTGCTGCATATCGCGCTGGTTGTCCGTTACGAGGATGCCCATATCCGAAAAGATACCGAGGCTGCATCCCGAGAACAGACCGAGCGCAAACATCGCCGTCATCATAAGGCATACGATTCTGATGAGTTTTTTCTTCATACCTGAATTTGCTCCGAGTTCTTTTTTTAGAGTCGCAATATAAATTATTATAACGTATTTTGAGCGGAAAAGCAATCGTATTTTTAAGAAATTCGCGTGAATTTCATGAAAAATTCTTATATGCTCAGGAAACGGGCGTATTTTCCGCAAATTTAAAGAATTTTGTCATATCCAACATCACTTTCTGCGCGTCCGCGCCGCCGCCGAACTCGATGGCGGGACAGCGCGACATTTCCAGCCGCACCATGGAAGAATATTTGTCCAGTGCGGCACACAGCTTGGGATCCGCCAGACTCTTCACAGACGGAAGCTCTGCCCTGCCGCCCTTGGCACTGACCGCAATCTTGCGGATATTGAACTTTGCCGCGTACGCTTTGAGTACCGCGATCACGAGAAGATTGAGCACTTCGGGCGGGACTTTTCCGTAATTTTCTTCCATGGAAAGGCACACGCGCTTGTAATCCGCCACCCCGCGGATCTCCGCGATCTGCTTGTAACAGTCCAGACGGGAAGCACTTGCTTCGATGTACGTTTCCGGAATGTATGCCGCCGCGCGGATGTCCAGCTCCGCCACCGTCTGTTCCTCGCCCGTAAGCTCTTCCTGGAGAAGTTTTGCGTACAGCTCGTACCCCACTTTGTCCATATGGCCGTGCTGTTCTCTGCCCAGTACGCTGCCCGCTCCGCGGATCTCCAGATCGCGCATCGCTATCTTGAAACCGCTGCCCAGTTCGGTAAATTCCATGATCGCCTGCAAACGTTTGCTCGCCGTTTCCGTCATCACCTTTTCTGCTTTGAAGGTGAAATAGGCGTGTGCAAGGATACTTCCTCTGCCCACCCTGCCGCGCAGCTGGTACAGTTGGGAGATCCCCAACCTGTCTGCGTCGATAACGATGAGCGTATTTGCCTTGGGCAGATCGATTCCGTTTTCGATGATCGTCGTAGAAACGAGAATGTTCGTTTCACCGCGGTAAAAGCCCATGATCCCGTTTTCCAGCACCGATTTGTCCATCCTGCCGTGCGCCACACAGATCTTGCCTTCGGGGACGATCTGAGAGATTTTCGCGGCAAACGAATAGATACTCTCCACGCGGTTGTACAGAATGAATACCTGCCCGCCCCGCGCCAGCTCGCGCACGCACGCGTCACGAATGAGCGTTTCCGTCTCCTCCACCACGTACGTCTGCACGGGCAGACGGTTGGAAGGAGGCGTGTCTATGGTGCTGATGTCGCGGATTCCGGACAAAGACATATGCAGCGTCCTGGGAATGGGCGTCGCCGTCATGGTCAGACAATCCACGTCTGTTTTCATGTTTTTGATCTTTTCCTTATGCTCGACGCCGAACCGTTGCTCTTCGTCCAGGATGAGGAGCCCCAGATCGTGAAATTTCACGTCGGAGGAAAGGAGTCGGTGCGTTCCGATGATGAGATCGATCTTTCCCGCTTCCAGCCGAGAGAGTATGTCTTCCTGCTCCTTAGGGGTCTTGAAACGGTTGAGCACCTCGATGTTGACGCCGAAATCGGCAAAGCGTTTCTGCGCCGTTTCAAAGTGCTGCTGACAGAGAATGGTGTTGGGGCACATGAGCGCCGCCTGCTTGCCGTTGAGAACGCACAGATACGCGGCGCGGAAAGCAACTTCCGTCTTGCCGTAACCCACGTCGCCGCACAAAAGCCTGTCCATGACCTTGGGCGAACACATATCCTCTTTGATCTCCTCGATGGAAGAGAGCTGATCAGCCGTCTCTTCAAAGTCAAAGGCGGATTCAAACTCGTCCATCGCCTCCACGTGCGGAGAAAAGACAAATCCCCTCTTTTCCGAACGTGCGGCGTACAGCTTTTTCAGATCGAACGCCATCGCTTTGAGGGACGCCCGCACACGCTGTTTGACCTTTTCAAACTCCGCGCCGCCGATCTTGGAAAGGGAGGGCGTTTCCTCGCCCATATAGCGGGAAAGGATATCCATTTGTTCGACGGGAACGTACAAAACGTCGCCGCCGCGGTATTCGAGGGCGATGTATTCTTTTGTTCCGTCTGTCGTTTCGATCTTTTTGGTACCGATGATGCGTCCCACGCCGTGTGTTTCGTGCACGGCGTAATCGCCCACTTCGGGCGAAGTGAACAGATCGTTGCGCTTGCGGCGGATGCGCTTTTTCACCGCCGCCTTGGTATAGAGCTCGCCCGTGCCGATGACGGCGATCTTCTGCTCGTGCAGGATAAGACCGCTTTCCAGCTCCTCGGCGCTGACCGCTACGCCCTTTAAAAGTTCCAGCGATGCGGGCGGCACAGACGAACCGATCCCCTCTTCGTCAAACACTTCGCGCAGTTTCTCCGCGCGCGCCTGCGTACCGCAGAAAATGAGAACACGATATTTGTTCGCGCGCCAACTGCGCACGTCGCTGACAAGGTTCTGAAAACTGTTGAGATACTTTCCGACAGGTGAACAATGCAGGTTGTAAACTTTCAGCGGCTGAAAAAACCGCGTGGACGAGGCAAACGTCTGGAACGCCGCCGCCCGCACCGAGTGCAGGAGCGCGTACAGTTCTTCCCGTTCGAGATACTGTTCGCGCGTAAACGAAAAGGCTTCGCCGCCGCGGCGCAAAAGAGCACAGCGCTCTTCATGTTCCTTATACAGCGCGTCCGCCTTGTCTTCGATGGGCTTACACTCGTCGAAAATATACAGCACGTCCCCGAAAAACGTCTTGAAATCGACGGTATTCTTCAAAAGGGGCAGCAAGTAAGATGCCCCGCCGAACGCCGTCCCTTCATCCAGCTTTGCCGAAAGTTCCCCTGCAATCGTCAGGGCGCGCTCGTATGCCGCGGGATCCTTGAAACTTTTCAGTTCCCCGAAAAGAACTTCGCGGATCCCCTCCGCTTCACCCTCTTCGATAAAGACGTCCGTCGCGGCGACGATCGTCCATTCCCTAACGGTGGAGAGCCGTTCCCCCGTGAGAAAATTGTAGGGTTTGATCTTTTCTACCGTATCCCCGAAAAAGTCCACGCGCGCGGGCTCGCCCACCGTGGGATAAAGATCGAGAATGTCGCCGCGCAAGGCAAACTGACCGCGGTTTTCCACCGTATTCGTGCGCGTATACCCCAGAGAAACGAGGAGTGCGGGAAGAGAGGAAAAATCCGTTTCCTCCCCTTCGTGCAGGGTGAGAGAACGCACCTTCCGCGGAAACAGCTGCAGAAGGCTTTCCACGTCGCATACCGCCAGCCGAGCGCCGTTCTGAATGCGCCACAGCGCTTCCAGGCGGCGATATAAAGCGTCCTTGGAGACGGCGTCCTTATAGAGAAGGACTTCGTCCTTGGCGCACAGGAGCGCGACCTCCTCGCCCGAAAAACCTGCTATCTCTGCCGCCGCGCGGGAAGCTGTCTGCGCGTTGTCCGTAACATACACCACCCTTCCCGTCGTACAGCAGGCGGCGAGCAGCGCCTTGAAAGACAGATTCACGCCAAAAACCGCCGTCGGCGTGCCGAGGCGGAGGTCGTTTTCGAGGTCGAGAAAATCGCCCCCTAAATTGTGTGCGTTGAAAAATGCCTTCGGCATATCCTTTCTCCGGAAAACGCCTTACTGGTTGAAAGCGTTCATCACGTTTTCGATGGTTTCCCCCTTTGCAAAGCGGATCGCCGCTTCAGCGGCCCTGCCGCAGGCATCCGCAAACAGGGGGTAATCTTCCTTGCGGATGTCCGCAAGGACATAGTTGATGATGGGAATGTTCACTTCCGGATCCTTGATCCCGATACGGATACGCGGAAATTCGGATGTTCCGATCTCGCCGATGATGCTGCGCATTCCGTTGTGTGTCCCCGCGCTGCCCGATGCACGGATACGCAGTTTCCCCTTCGGAAGGTCAAAATCGTCGTAGATGACAAGCAGGTTTTCAGGCGCCACTTTGTACTTGGACATCAGCTGTTTTACCGCCCTGCCGCTGGCGTTCATGTACGTGACGGGACGGGCAAGGATCACCTTTTCCCCGCCCACAAACGCTTCCGCCACCGAAGCCTCACATTCCTTTTTCTTGAATTTTACGCCCAGTTTTTCCGCCGCGTCCCCCACGGCAAGAAAACCCATGTTATGAAAAGTGGTTTCGTATTTTTTTTCGGGATTTCCAAGCCCTACAATGAGAAACATATTTCCTCGCTCACGCGGCGCAAGCCGCGTTATTCAAAAGACACGAACGCCGCGTTTTATAAAAAACGCGGCAAATCGAATCATTTTATTACTTTCGGTAAAATGCTTAAAGCGCATTTAAGATCAAAAGGACAACGAAAGCTATCAGCAGAGCTACACCCAACCATGCAAAAAGATGACAGACCATCACCGCTTTCTGTAACGCTGTATACTTTGCATCGTATTTATCGGCTTCCGACAGAGAGATCTCTGTCTTACAATACAGACATTTTCCGTTTGTAAACTTCAGATGATGAAACGGATTTTTCTTTCCGCATTGCGGACAAACTACGCCGGCGCCGGCTCCATACTCTTTGAGATAACGAATCACTCCCCGAGGCCAGAACAAAAGATACGACAAGCTTCTGCTTTCTTGTACTGTCTGCCCTTGTGCGCGTATATCTTTTTCGATGAAAAAAGCAATCAATGCCAACGCGACAAACAAAATGAACAATCCGGCAATGGGTATTCCTATTTGCCATGGGATCTCTACGGCAACAGAGCTGGAAAGCAAAATCATTTTCTTTTAACCCTATCTGAAAGCTTAGTCGTAAATTTTGGACATCGGTTTGTCGAGATAGACGTTTTCGATAGCAGCAGCAAAAATGTCCGCAACGGAAATAACGGAGATCTTGTCCAATTTCTTTTCGGGCGGCAGCTTAATAGTATCGAGAATGACAAGCTCTTTGATAGGAGCCTTTTCCAGCCTTTCCATGGCGGGACCGCTGAACACCGCATGGGTGCAACCGGCATACACTTCCTTTGCACCGTGATCGATCAGCGCCTGCGCGCCTTGGCAGATGGTGCCTGCCGTGTCGATCATGTCGTCCACCATCAGGCACTTCTTGCCCTCGATGTCGCCGATGATGTTCATGACTTCCATCACGTTCGCCTTGGGACGGCGCTTGTCAATAATCGCCATCTGGCAGTTCAGTTTCATCGCGACGTTGCGAGCGCGGGTGACCGAACCGATGTCAGGCGAAACAACGACGAAATTTTCGTCAATGATCTGTTTTTTCTTGAAATAATTATAGATGGTAGGTCCTCCCAGCAGATGATCGAGCGGGATATTGAAAAATCCCTGGATCTGCGCGGCGTGCAAGTCCATGGTAAGGACGCGGTCCGCGCCTGCGGCGGTGATAAGATCGGCTACGAGTTTTGCCGTGATGGGGTCGCGCGAGCGCGCTTTCCTGTCCTGACGGGCATATCCGAAATAAGGCATAACAGCCGTAATGCGCCCTGCGCTTGCGCGGCGGGCCGCATCGATAAGAATAAGCAGCTCCATCAGGTTGTCATTGACGGGTGCGGACGTGGACTGAATAATAAACAGATCCCTGCCGCGCACGGTCTCATCAATGTGAACTGCGGTTTCACCGTCCGAAAAACATCCCACTTCCGCACCGCCGAGCTCTGTGTTCAGCTTCTTGGCAATGGCCTCCGCCAACGGGCGGTTGGAGTTTCCCGCAAACAGTTTGATCTCGTTGCCGTGTGTTATCATGTGTACCTCCGATAAATACTGAGATTGCGGCAATGCCGCATGATTTTACGCGTTACAACGGCTTTTTTATGGACTTGTAAAAAGCAAAAAAGCCGGGCAAAATTTTCTTTTTGCCTCCCCCGTCTTGCCGCGCCCGACCGTTCTGAAAACGCCGGCGCTAATGCGCGCTGAAAGGCGGTTTTCCCCGCCTTGAACACGTGT
>CASFBD010000074.1 GCA_949292885.1 uncultured Bacillota bacterium | reverse complement strand
TCTCCTTCGTTTCCAGAACGTGGAGCACGTATGCCTGTTCCGTGTGCGAAGTGAGAATGTCCTTTCCGGAAGATTCGCTCATAAAAAGAAGTTTGAAAAACTCTGTCTCCTCGGCGGCAAAACGGATATAATTCAACCCGATCGCCTTGTACGCCGAAACGTCCGCCACTTCCGTCCGCAGGTATTCGTCAAACTTTTCCAGCGCTTTTTCCGTGACGGCACCGCGCACCTCTTCCATCCCCTCGAACAGCCAAAAAATAGGCTGCGTGGAGCAATGCAGCTGAGCCGCCAGCGACTTTGCCGTCAAGCCGGACATTCCTTCTTTGCGCACGATGTGCGCCGCCGCTTCGATAACTTGCTCTTTTGTTACTTTGGGTTTGGGCGGCATCTCTTCCTCCTTTATATAACACTCGTTATATAACGATTATTATATTACACCCTTGCCGCACGTTTGTCAATACCTTTTTGAAAAAAAGACAAAATTTTTTTGCAAAAAGCGCCCGCCGGCGCATACCCTGTGCCGACAGGCGTTCTGTATTAAAAAAGGCGGGGAAAACTCCCCGCCTTTCAATCATCGGTATAGTTAAAATATTCTGCGTCAAAAAATTGGGAAAGAGTGATTCCCGCACCCTCGCAAAAGCTTTGAACGGTTGCCACTTTCGGGCATTGCGTCCTGCCCTTGGCAAGATCGTACAACGCGGATGGCGATTTACCGCCTTTCAGAGCGGCGCCGCATACGGAGATCCCCTTTTCACGGCAGATCTCGTCCATGCGTTTTAGAATTGCTTCGCTGAGTTTCATTTCACGGGCATCCTTCCTGAATTTCCGTGAATATTATATGCAATCATATTGCTTTTTTCTCGTGGAGTTCCACGATTTATTGACTTTTTTAAAAAAACAAACTATAATGTATCATGGAATTCCATGATTAAGGGAAAAAAATGATTATCTCTTTTATTGGTCACAGTAAAACTCCACAAACTTCTCAATTAAAAGAAGCAATCCAAAAAACGATTTTAAATTATACAAACAAAAAAGAAACCGCCTTGTTTTATTTGGGCGGATATGGAAATTTTGATCATCTTTGTGCTTGCGCAGTAAAGGAATTACAGAACACCTATCCCAACTTTATTTCTTTTTTCATAACCCCATACTTTAATGATTATTCTAAACAACTTAAGGATATTTGGGAAAGCGGACTCTACGACCATATTTTGTATCCTCCCATTGAGAATACTCCTTATAGATTTGCAATATGCAAAAGAAATAAATTTATGGTCGATGTTTCCGATCTAATTATTGCATATGTAAAATACACTTGGGGAGGTGCATACACCTCATATTTGTATGCAAAACAAAAACGAAAGAAACTTATAAATTTAGCTGAATATGAAAAATAGATTTATCAACGAAAAAGGCGGGGAAAACTCCCCGCCTTTTTATCCGATCCGTTTACAGGCTTTCTTTGAGAATGGAAACGACGTCCTTTCTCTCCAACACTTTATAACCGCCCTGGTTGATGAACGTGGCGTCCGCAATGCCCTCGATCATGTCGGGCGTGACGCCCAGCGTTTTCAGATCCATGGCAAGCCCGAGCTTGCGCATCCAGTCCGCCATACGGGAAAGCCCTTCTTCGGCGACCTGTTTTTCCGTCTTGCCCGCAGCATCCACACCCCACACGTTGACGGCGAATCGCGCAAATTTTGCAAGCCCGTACGGCAGAATGTGGTGATAATATGCCATAGAAACAGCGGAAAGCGTCATCCCGTGCGTGGCGTTGGTATAAGCGCCGACGGCATGGCCGAGCATATGCACTTCCCAGTCCGTCGTCTTGCCCATGGCAACGAAAGTATTCAGCGCCCAGGTAGCCGTCCACATGATGTTGGAGCGCGCCTCGTAGTTTTTGGGATCTTTCAGCGCGATGAGCGAGCTGTGGATCAGCGAGCGCATCAGCCCCTCCATCACATAATCGGAAGTGTTGTCGTCCGTATCCGAAAGATACTGTTCGAGGATATGGCACATGATGTCGTAAAACCCTGCCACCATCTGGTATTCAGGGAGCGTGAAAGTAAATTCCGGATTCAGACAAGAAAATTTGGGGAACACGTTTTCCCCGAACACATGGCCGATCTTGAGCTTTTGTTCGTGATTTGTGATGACGGAACCGCCGTTCATTTCGCTGCCCGTGCCGACCATGGTAAGCACTGCTCCGACGGGAACGATCTCGCAATCGGGTTCCGCGCCGCCGACGTAGTATTTTTCCCAAAAGTCTTCCTTGCAGTGCACAGAAACGGAGACCGCCTTGGCGTAATCTATGACAGAGCCGCCGCCTACGGCGAGGAGCAGATCGGCCTTGCTTTCGCGCGCACGGCGAATGCCGTCGTACACTTTTTCAGAGGTGGGGTTAGGCATCACCCCAGCGTCCTCGTACACATTTTTGCCGCATTCTTTTAAAATTTTCAGAACAGCGTCATAGATCCCGTTCTTTTTGATGGATCCGCCGCCGTAAATCAACAAAACATTTTTGCCGTATTTAGGCAGTTCTTCGCGCAGACCTTCCAACGCGGTTGTTCCGAAATACAGTTTTGTGGGATTACAATAAACAAAATTGCCTAACATAATGACCTCCTGCGCCGCTGTCTGCGGCTCTTTTCCCGTTTATTATAACGCAGGTACCAAAATATGTCAAATACTTATTTTTTATGGAGTACAATACCTTTGAGGCATGGAAAAAGCCGCGGAAAGGTATCCGCGGCTCAGATTATTTTTTGTTACAGTCGGAAGAGAGCGGGCAACCCTCGCATTTCTTATGGCGGCGGCGCAGGATAGCGCGCACGGCGAATGCCGCCCATGCGACAACGACAAGCGCGATGAGCACGGTGATCCCCGCCACGCTGGGTGTGCCCTGGCAGGCGAGCCCGATCTGATACACGGCAAAAGTGACCAGCCACGCGACGGCAAGCTGAAAGATCGTGACGAATCCCGTCCATTTCCAGCTGCCCGACTCTTTATGGATGGTTGCAAGCGTCGCGGCGCAAGGAATATACAGCAGACAGAACACCATCAGACAGAACGCGTTGAGCTGTGTAAACCCGATTCCGCCGAGCACCTGCTCGAACGCCAGCATCCCTTCGGGAGAACTTGCGTTGACGATCCCGAACAGCACGGCGCAGGAGGAAACCACCACTTCCTTGGCAGAAATACCGGCGATCAGCGCCACCGTGATCTGCCAGAACCCAAGCCCTATGGGCAAAAACACGGGCACGAGGAATTTCCCGATGTATGCACCGAAACTCAGCGACATATCGTCGGCAAATCCCGTCGGACCGAAATGCAGCAGCGACCAGATGATGAGCGTGGCAACGAAAATGGTCGTGCCCGCCTTGACAAGGCAATCCTTGATCTTGTCCCACACATAGATCGCGACGGTACGCGCATCGGGGAGCTTGTATTCGGGGAGCTCGATGATGAGGTAGTTGACGCTCTTTTTCCTGTCTATACTGTGAATGACGGCGGAAACACCGATCGCGACAACAATGCCGATGAGGTACATGGAAAAGGCGACAAGCATGGCATACTGCGCAAAAAACATTTCCGAAAACAGGATGTAAATAGTCAGCCTCGCGTTACAACTCATAAAGGGCGTGACCAGCATGACTTTGAATCTGTCGCGTCTGCTTTCGAGGGCGCGGGACGCCATGATGGCGGGAACGGTACAGCCGAACCCGAGCAACATGGGAATAAACGCTTTGCCCGAAAGTCCGAGACGGCTCATCAATCCTTCCATGACATACGCAACGCGGGACATATATCCCGAATCTTCCAAGAATGCGAGCGCCAGAAAGAGAATGAGAATGTTAGGCAGAAAAGTAATGATGATGCCTACGCCGCCGATGATACCGTCCACCACCAAAGACACGGCGATCTCGTGCGCACCGACGGAAGAAAGTCCGCTTTGCGCCGCCTCAGAAAGCCAGCCGATGCCCAGTTCAAAAAAGCCCTTGATCCAGTCCCCCACAAAAAAAGTGAGGAAAAACACAAGCGCCATGATGCACAGAAAGACGGGAATGCCCCAGATCCTGTGCGTAAGCACGCGGTCGATCTTTTCGGTGAAAACGTCCTGCTTTTGCTTATGCAGGAGCACTTCGTGTATGATTTCTTCGATGAAATCGTATTTTTCGTTGATGATCTGCGATTCGTAGCTCTTGTCAAGAACGTCAGGCAGATCGACGGGGTATTTTTCCGTGATCTCCTTGTCCTGTTCCAGGAGTTTGAGTGCGTGCCAGCGTTCGTTGACGATGTCAGGATATTTCTTTTTCAATACGGGGATGATCTTGTCCAGTTTGTCCTCGATCTCGTCCGAATACACCATGGCGTATTCCTCATGATGGTCGTGGCGATGGCGGGATACATACGCATGGTCGTGCACCAGTCCTTCGCACGCCTTGTGTCCCCTGTGATGGATGGCGGCGTGCAGAAGCGAATCCAGCCCACGGCGTTTTCTCGCCGTGACAGGCACGACGGGAACGCCCAACATTTCGGGCAGGCGGTGCATATCAATTTCCATGCCCCGCTTTTGCACAATGTCCATCATATTGAGCGCCATCACAACGGGTTTACCCAGTTCGAGGAGCTGCAAAGTCAGGTACAGGCTGCGTTCCAGCACGGAGGCGTCCACGACGTTGATGACGACATCCACTTCATCGCTGAGGATAAAGTTGCGCGCCACCGTTTCCTCCATGGTATAGGAGGTGAGGCTGTATGTACCGGGAAGGTCGACGAGATGGATCTTCTGGTTGTGGTTGCGGATGGCACCCTCCACCTTTTCGACAGTAACGCCGGGCCAGTTTGCCACTTTCAGATTTGCGCCCGTATAGGCGTTGAAAAGCGTTGTCTTGCCGCAGTTCGGGTTTCCGATAAACCCGATGGTCATTTCCCGTTCTTCTGATGTATTGTCCCGTTCTTCGTTCATTCTGCCCTGCTCACCTCGATGTTGTGTGTGATGGCTGCGCCCAGCGCAAAGCGCGAACCGCGCAGTTTTACGATGAGAATGCCCCTTCCCTTTCTGTTCAGTACACTGATGCGGGTACGGTCTGTCATGCCGAGCGCTTCCAGCCGCCGCTCCGTTTCAAAGGGAAGATGAATTTTTTCCACGATGTAGCTTTCGCCCATGACTGCTTCGCTTAAAAGCATGGTTTTCTCCCGATTTGACTTTTTCGCCGTTTATTATAGCACCGCAGACGCTTTCCCGTCAACTTTCTTCCCCCTTCTGCAAAAAAAATCGGTACGGCGCAATTGCGCCGTACCGATCGGGCAGAGCTGTTTTATTCAAAAAAGTCGGGCGGAACAACTTGCGTGTTCCGCCCGAAAACAAAAACCGGTTTGGCCCGTTCGGCCGCCTTGTCTACATTCTCCCCTCCGCATCCCCAGGGAAAAAGGCGTGTTCCGCGCCCGTATACAGAGAAAATTCCCGTTCCAGATCGAAATTGTCTGCGCTGTCAAACGCGGCAAGCTTGGAAATGGACACCTCGTACGCGGTCATCGTCTTTACCTCATAATCGGAGATCTTCTTCTGATATTCACGGCTCTGAATGCGCCCCGACAGGGCAATTCGGTCGCCCACCTGCAGATTTTTGACAAATCGGGCGTTTCTGCCCCACGCGATGCAGGGAATGTAATCGGATTTATTGTAAGCGCGGTTGACGGCGACCAGCAGGTCGGCGATCTCGCGGTTGAACGGCGTTGTACGGTACACGGGAGGTTTGCAGATGTATCCGCTCAGGACGACGGAATTGGGATTGCGCGAGGGCGGCGCCTGCACCGTTTCGCGTACAAAAACGGTGAGCATCAGCCTGGAACGCCCGTTTTCAATTTTATTATAAGAGCGGAATTGCCCCAACGCGCAGAGGGTAGAACCCACTTTCAGGTCGTGTTCGCTGATCAGCCGCTCGGACACCGTGACGGGCAGAATGTCCGCCTGTCCCGAAAGCCGCATCACCTTGACGAAAAGTTCGTAAAAGCCCTCCCCATACACCTCGTGCGAAAAATTTGCTTCGCTGACGATCTCGCCCAGAATGAATACCCTGTTGTTCTTCTCTGTGCCGTTCATAAATAGTACCTCCGGATTTCTGATTGTTTTTTCAGGATGCGGCGTGCTGTCTGCCGTTTGCGTCCATGGTAAAGTTGCCGCGGTGAATGAGTTCCCCCACGGGGACAAACTCGTAGCCGCTGTTTTTCAAGGTTGCAAGGACCGCGGGGAGCGCCTCTGCCGTGTGCAGTCCGTTGTTGTGGCAAAGTATGATGCTGCCCGGCTGTACCTTGCCCACGATGCGCAGCGTGATCTCAGACGCGGTGAGATTTTTCCAGTCCAGACTGTCTACATCCCACTGAATGGTGTAAAGCCCCATCGACTGCGCTGTTTCCACCAGCAGGTCGTCGTAATCGCCGAAGGGAGCGCGGAACAATTCCACTTTCTTCCCCGTGACCGTCGTGATCGCCTGTGAGGAGGTCTGCAATTCCTTTCGTATCTCACTTTCGGATTGTTTGGACATCTGCGAATGCGTGGCGCTGTGCGTGCCGATCTCATGCCCCGCCGCGTCGATCTTTTTGACGTATTCTGGGTACTTTTCCGCCCAGAACTGCACCATAAAAAAGGTAGCGTGTACTTTTTCAGCCTCCAAAGCCTTTAAAATTGCGTCTGTATGTTCGGTACCCCAGGCACAATCAAAGGTAATGGCAATTTTTTTGTCCGACCGCTCCACGCTGTACACGGGAAGTTTTCTCACCGTTCCGCCCGTAAAGACAGCGTACGCACCCGTAAACTGCACCAAAAGCACCAATGCCACCAGCAGCGCCGCCAAGGCAATGGCCGTACCGGCGCGACGCGCAGAAATAACGCCGAATTTCATCCTGTCCTCCTCATTTTATCAGGGTTTTTTTCAAAAATTCTCACACTCTGTGTCGAATAAAAACTGTTTTTGGCGCATCTTTCCCGATGCGTAGTTTAATCGTCCGACCTTTGTCTATACTTATGAGTCGGAACAAAAAAATATTCCCCCGCGGCATCGCCGCGGGGGAAGAAAAAATTTAATTATGAAAAAATTTTATTACATGGGAATGGCGTACAGTCCCATGCCGCACGCGGCGGCAAACAGAATGAGAACAATGGGCGAGGGCTCATGCTTTTTCCACTTTTTAAAGGCGAAAAATGCAACGGCAAGCAAGAAGAGGATAACAAGCGCCCGCCAATCGAAGGACATCCCCTTTCCGAAGGAAGAAAACCCCAAAACAGTACTTAAAAGCATGGTCAGCCCCGTTCCCAGCACCATTCCCACAATGCAGGGACGGATCCCGCCGAGCACCGCCTGCACGCCTGCAAATTTCAAAAGATTGCGCAGGATCGCCGCGATCAGCAATATAATGAAGAAAGAAGGCAAAACCACGCCGAGCGTGGCGCACAGCGCACCCAAAACTCCCGCCTGCGACGAACCGACAAACGTAGCCACGTTCACCGCGATGGGTCCGGGGGTGGACTCCGCCACAGCGATGAGGTTCATCAGCATTTCCTCACTCATCCAGCCATGCGACACCACCTCGTCGCGTATAAGCGGGATCATGCCGTAGCCGCCTCCGAAAGAAACGGCGCCGATCTTCAAAAAAATGAGAAACAAGTCCAGACAGATCATTTCTTTTCCTCCCCGGCATCCGTTTCATTGCAGACGTCTTCTGTTTTCTGAACGGGACGTTCCGCTAAAACCTCCGCATCTTGCTCCTCTTTTACGCATACGGTTCCGTTTTTTTCGGACAAAGAAGCTTCCTGAGAGGTCAAAGACAAGCTTTGCGTATCTTTGGCCGCATTCCCTTTGCGGCGCTTTGCGACAAGCGACGTAAGGTACACGGCAAGGCCGCATGCGCCGCAGATGAGAATGTAAAAGAGAGTGGAAAAATCTACCGCAAACACGGAAAAAGCGACAAGACACCCGAACACGCCGCTAAACAATACAACGTTGAACGCGTTCTTTTTTATCTGTTTAAACATCTTCCAGCCCGCACTGACGATGAGAAAGACGACGGCAACCTGGATCCCCTTAAAGGCATAATTGACCAGCTGAAACTGCAAAAACGCATCAAAAAAGAGGGAGATCAGATAAATAATGAGAAAGGACGGGATACACACGCACAGCGTGGAAATCGCCGCTCCCCACACGCCTCCCGCTTTATAGCCGATATAGGTAGCGCTGTTGATGGCAAGAGGTCCCGGGGTGGATTCCGCAATGGCTACCAAATCCAGGAACTCCTCTTCCCCCACCCATTTTTTCTTCGTAACGAACTCCTTTTGAATGAGGGCAATCATTGCGTATCCGCC
Source organism: uncultured Bacillota bacterium (assembly GCA_949292885.1). GTDB lineage: Bacteria > Bacillota > Clostridia > Christensenellales > Borkfalkiaceae > Borkfalkia. The sequence continues at coordinate 1,076 of CASFBD010000074.1, read as the reverse complement.
ACCGAATGTGAACAACCCTATCTTCAAGAAGCTGAGACCGAGAATAAGCAGACGTTTCAGCCCCACTCGCTCCCTTTTCTGTTTCTTGCTTTGCATAATCTCCTCCCGCATCAATTTTTCTGCTCTATTATACACCTTGACAAAATAATTGTAAAATACTATAATTTTATTGTTTTCATATAGAAATTATTATAAGGAGCCGCCATGACATTACGACATCTGCGCGTATTCCTTGCCGTATGCCAATACGGCAGCATCACAAAGGCCGCGGAAGCACTGCACACGGCACAGCCGTCCGTAAGCCTTACCGTTTCCGAACTGGAAAAGCACTATTCCATCGTACTGTTCGACCGCATAGGCAAAAAGCTTGTCCTCACCGACTTCGGGAGGCAGCTTGCCGTCAAAGCGCAGGAGGCGGTGGCGGCATTTGATGAGTTTGACGCGTTTGCACACACTGCCGAGGACAAACCGTCCGTGCAGGTGGGGAGTTCGCTGACCATCGGAAGGTTGCTTTTACCCAAGCTATTCAGGCGTGTGCATTCTCAATTTCCGAAAATACGCTTGCGCGCCGAGGTATGCTCCGCAGCGCAGCTGGAACAAAAACTGCTTGAAGGAACGGTTGACTTCGCCCTGTTGGAAGGAACGCCCTCTTCCCCCTCCCTGCGGCACGTCCCTTTTGCGGGGGATCGGCTGAGTGCCGTATGCGCCCCCTCCTTCGTTACGGCAGACACATTGACGCTTGCACAGCTGAGCAAGTATCCACTTCTTCTGCGCGAACGCGGAAGCGCCTCCCGCAATTTTATTGACAGCCTGTTTGCCCTGGAAAACCTGCACCCCGAACCCATCGTGGAATCGGTCAGCAACCAGGCGCTGCTCACACTCGCCGCCGAAGGAGAAGGCATAACAATCCTCCCGCAGGCACTTACTGAACCACTCCTGACCTGCGGAAAACTCCGCGAGATCTCTATGGAAAACGTGTGCCTTACCCGCGAGTATTGCATCGCCTTTCACAAAGACAAACGATTCACCCCCGCGCAAAAACAGGTATACCAACTCAGCCTTTCTCTCTCAAACAG
>CASFBD010000073.1 GCA_949292885.1 uncultured Bacillota bacterium | reverse complement strand
AAGCGGCTTACCCCGCTTTTTCGTCGTGCTCTTTTTTTCTCCAAAAATTTTTATAATTCTTTCTCTTTTTTGCTTGACTTTTCAATAGTTAGCTCCTTTGCGCAGGTGCAGGATTTCTTTCAGCTGTTCGACAAAGTCGCCGCCGGAAAGAGAAATGTTGCCCACGCGTTCGCAGATTTTTTCGATGTATTCAAGCTCTTTCAGCTTGTAAAGGGTAGGGTTTTCTTCCATAAGGCGCGCCGTGTTGAGCAGGGAACGCGTGGATGCGACTTCCTCGCGGCGCGTCACCACGTTTGCCTGCGCACGTTTTTCGGCAACGAGAACCGTGTTCATGATGTCGCGGATCTCGCCCGGCAGGATGATGTCTTTCACGCCTGCCTCGCAGATCTCGGCATACATTTCCTTGGCGGAACGTTCCAGTTTTTCAAGTACGTATGTACAAAGTTCGTCCTTTTTCTCTAAAAGCTCGTCCAGAGAATAGGTGCCCGCCGCTGCGCGCAGGGCAAGCTGCGCCGTCGTGTAGAGAAGGGAGCGGATGTCGGAAGCGTCCTGGGCGCGTTCGGCGTCCGTCAGACGATAGCAGAAAGTAAAGTTGATGCGCACGCCTACTTTGTCGCGCGTTAAGATTTCCTGGCCGCCGACCTCCACGATCTGCGGGCGCATACAGAAGGATTTGACGGAAACTTGCGTGCCGTTTGCCCAGAAAAGATATTTGCCGGGTTCGAGCATACGCACGAATTTGTTGTCGAAGTACAGTTTTGCCATTTCGCCGTCCTTTACCTCTGCACGCACGAGCAGGAAAGGCGCCCATTTTTCTACAAAGGAAAGGGGGACGTCCGCCGCAATCTCGGGGCGGGAAGTATCAAAACGGAGGAAAGAGCCGCCCTCTTTCCAGAACAGGTGCTCTCCCGCGGGTACGACGGCGTCGAATGCCCCGTTCTGCAAGCGAATGACAGCCTGCATGGGCGTAACGACAACGCGTTCCGTCTGTTCGGCCAGAACGGGATCGGAGAGCAGGGTATCCGTGTTTGCGTGGGCGGAAACGAGTTCGCCCGTCGCGCGTACGGTTTCTATTTCGCCGCGGCGGGGGACGCGGTACGTCCCGGCGCCGAGGCACTTGACAAATTTCCCCTTGACAAAAAGCAGTCCGCGTTCGTTTTCATGGATGATCATTTTCATATCTTTTCACCTCTTACAATGTATTTTTCGGTTAAAACGGATCGCGCGGGCGGCGCGGCGGGGCCGTTGAGCAGCGCCTTGCGGCGGCGGGGGCCAAATGGCCGCGGCGCGCCGTTCGTAGCTGCGGTATCCCGGTCCCGGCAGGGCGTTCGCCCCCGTTGCGTTTTCCGTTTTTTTCGCCGCAGCGAAAGAAGTCGGGAAACGCGTGACCCGTTTTTCAGGTTGGCTCCTATAAGGATTTTGCGGCGAACCGCTCAATTAGTGCTATGCGCATTTCATTTAGATCTCTTAACAGGAGATTTGCCAAACCACGGCAAAGCAAAGGAGTCGAACCTTTGTTGCGGAAAGCCGCGCATCTGCGCTTTCCCGGCAACGATCCCGGCATACGCTTCGGCATTGCCCCGCGCACCGCGGCGTCACGTCATACGCCCGCGCTGGTCACGTTACGTTGTCATTATATGGCAAAAAAATACAAAAATCACGGAAAAAAAGTTGCGAGATCAGCGGATCCCGCAACTTTTTTGTTTTTTCAGGCGCTCTTTCAGCTGTGTCAGAAAATTTTCAGGCGCCAGTACGCGTATCATCGGCCCGAAGGAAAGAATTCGGATCAATACCTCCGTTTCATCCTCCTTATCGTAATACATCCGCACGGAGTATTCTTCTTCGCCCGTGCGTTCCACCTCCTTTTCAAAGTGCGCAAAGTGCGTCAGTGCGCGTTCAAGGGCGTTTCTTTGGTTTTTCAGTGCAAAGACGAGTTTTTCCCGTTCAGGCGGTTCGCGTGGGGGTGCCGCATCCCGCTCCGATACGGTTACGCGATTCATGCGCGCCAGGTTGAGATAGCGTATTTTTTTGATCCCGGAAACGCACGCGCGGAATTTGTCGTCCTTTTCCGAGTATTCCAGTGCGTACGGACTGCACCGCAGCCAATGAAAGTTTCCGTCCCGCATTTTGTATTCGATAAACGCCTGTTTTTTCTCTTCGATGGCAAGCAGAAGGGCGCGGAAATTGCGTATGTATTGCTCGCTTTCGTAATCGTCTCCGTCCGAATAACGGTCGAAATAAAAGTAGTCCTGCTCTGACCACAGGGGCGGAAGGGAGGAAAGCTCTTTTGTCGGCGGCGCGTCGCAGAATAAGCGGAACCGCCTGTCCGAGCAGATCGCTTTCAGCCAGCAGAGTTGTAATTTTGTCGGCGGCAGGACGGGCGGATGCCGCAGCAGGGGAACTCCTTCTTTGAGAAGCTGCCATTCTCCCTTTTCCAATGCGGGAAGAATGGTGAGAAAGCTTTCCGCAAACGCCTCTTGGTCGCAGATCTCTTTCATGCGCTCGCGGGTGAGCGGCGCGCGCAGCGACTCTTTCAGAATGCGCGCCACGGCGTTATAATAGGCGCCGTATACTTCGTCAAACAGCTGCATCATTCCTCCAATCCGTACAGACGGTACATCGTCTGCAGATCATTTTTAAATTTGTTTTCCGCCGTTCTGTCGGAAAAATCGAGAGACAGGATCCGCCCCGTAAAGGTACGGATCCAGCCCAGCGTTTCCTCGCTGTCAAAAACGTCTGCCCGGAAGGTAAAGACGTTTTCTTCCGTCTGTTCCACGCTGCCGCCGCGCCCCTCGCGCAGAAGTCTGCGCAGAATGTATTCCTCGCCCTTTTCGATTTTTAAGGAAAACTGTATGCGCGACGTCTTTGCGTCTTTGCCGAGAGAAACGCCCCAGATGTTTGGCCTGATCTGCGTAAATTTTTTGCACAGGTCGTCAAAATTTTCACATACGTCCAGAGATTTTACGCGCAAAATAAAATCTAATCGGTAGGAGCGGAATACTCTGTAAACGGTGTCCCAGCCGAACAGATACTGCCTGCCGCTCTGCGTGCCCGCACCCACGCACAGGGGAACGACAGTGCTGTCGTTCTCCTTTTTTCTGCTTGTCTTGTGCAGCAGGACGCATCTCTTTTCGCGCATCGCCTCGAAGAGGGCGAGCAGGATCTCGTCATCGGGCGTGCCCGTCACATAATGGTGCTTGAAGCGGAAGGGGGAGGGGCGCTGCGGCAGTTTGTCCAGAAGGAATGCGCCCGGTTCGCCCAACGGCGCCGCTTCCGAAAAAAATTCCAGCGCCGTGCGCAGCGGCGCAAGGTCGGGTACGGGCGGCAGAGAATAGAAAGCGCGCTTGCCTTCCGTCCGTTTTCGGATAAGCCCTTTTTCCGCGTATTCGGCAAGTTTTTTGCGTAGGGTGGATTCGTCAAAGGGGAGCGGCTCGTCAAAGACATTCAGACGGGAGGTGATTTCCTCCGTCAGCTGTGTTTGCGTCCGTTCTCCGTCCAAAAGCACGTCGAACAGCAAAAAATGCAGGGTAATGTCCGCGTCGGTAAAACTTTTGGCGGCAAAGGCGCGGAAAAAGGGATTTTCCGCCGCTCTGCGGCTGTCCAGAGAAAGAAAGACTGTTTTGCCCTCTTTGTCCCTGCGCGCTCCCATGTACTCGTGAAGCCAGCTTTCGATGCGACGTTTTTCATTGTCATAGGTGCGCGAGCTTTTTTTTGCCGCTTCTTCGCGGCTCTTGCAGCCGTAAACGTAAAATTCGCGTATGTAGGCGCGCACGCGCTCAAAGTTTTTGATGAGTTCGCTGTATCCTGCCATTGATTTTCCCTCGCAGTATTTATTATACAGTATAAATTTGCATATTTCAATAATTTGTCCGTTTTTTTGCTCTTTTTGCGCGGAAATTCGGGCATAAGCTTGAAAATAATGTATATTTATGCTATACTGAAAAAAAGCGCATTGCGCAAATTTATTCACGGAGTAATGCTATGATCCTGCAACTCAATGCGGCGCAGTTCGACAAAAATGCGCCCGTCCTGTACGTCATCGTCGGCATCATTCTCGCCGTCGTCGTCGCTCAGGCTGTCTTTTTCCTTGTGCGGGCGTACCGGCGCGGTATCAAGATCGGAATGTCAAAACAAGTGCTCAACAAGACAATGGTCCGCGCGGGCGTGTTTACCGTTGCACCCGCCATCGCCATCCTTGTCGGAATTGTCGCCCTTTCGCAAAAGCTCGGCATTCCTTTGCCTTGGCTGCGCCTGTCCGTGATCGGCAGTTTCAGCTACGAGACCATCGCCGCCAACATCTTCAAGGGCAACGTGACGGACGCCACTGCTTACGTCACCGTCGCGCTCGTGATGACCTGCGGAATGCTCGTTTCCATGTTTTTGCCCCTCATTACGGGAAAAAAGATCCAGCGCGGGCTGATGAAAATGCGCAGCAAGGATAAAAAATGGGGCGAGATCTTTATGACGGCGCTCTTCCTCGGCATGATCTCCGCCTTTCTCGGATATGTGTTCGGCGGCGTGGGAGAGGGCGGCTCGGGCTGGATCCCCGTGCTCGTGTTCTTCGTGTCCGCCATCGTCATGGCGCTGTGCGGATTGCTCCTGAAGGTCACAAAATGGCGCTGGATCAACGATTACGCGCTTCCGTTCTGCATCATCGTGGGCATGGCGTCTGCCGTTCCCATCACCATGCTCTTGGGTTAAAGGAGGAAATACAATGAAACCGCTTCGTTCTTTTGACGACAATACCCATCTTTACGGCAGGATCTGGGGCATCATCGCTGCCCTGCTCATTATTTCCTATCCCTTTGTGTGCATGATCATTTTCGGCGCGTCTATTGATTGGGGGCTGTTCGCCTCAGGCGCTTCCATTATTATTTTATACTGTGTTGTGGGCGCCGTGGAGACCTTTACCTATACGCCCATGCTGGGTTCGGGCGGAACGTACCTCGGATTTGTGACGGGGAATCTTTCCAACCTCAAAGTTCCCTGCGCGCTCAACTGCATGGAGCAGGCGGGCGTGGAAAAGGGAACGGAAGAGGCGGAGATCGTTTCCACCATTTCTATCGCCGTGTCTTCCATTGTCACCATGGTCATCCTCATCCTCGGCGTGGTGCTCATCTCTTTCCTGACGCCCGTCTTTGAAAATGAAACGCTTGCCCCCGCTTTTGACAACGTTCTGCCCGCTCTGTTCGGCGGAATGGCTGTCGTCTATATCTCCAAAAATTGGAAAATTTCCGTCATTCCCTGCGTACTCATGCTGCTGGTGTTCATCATCTCTTCGTACGCCACCGGCAGCGGCGACCTTGCGGGGACGCTCATCGGAGTGATGGTCCCTGTCGGCGTCATCGTTACTCTGGTCTCTTCCCGCATCATGTATAAAAAGGGCTGGCTGGGTGAAAACGGCGCGGCACAGACAGAAGTGCCGCAGGCGAATGAAAACGGGGAGGAAGACAAATGACCTGGCTTTATATTGTCCTTGCGGTTTTGCTGGTGTTGATCCTTCTCGGGATCCCCGTGATCCGCGCCCTGTGCTTTCGTCCGAAAAAAGAACAGACGTATCCCGATTTTCCCGTACAGTGCGACGAAAAAAAGGCGGTGTCCGACCTGGCGGAAATGATCCGCTGCAGGACAGTTTCGGACACGGACGAGAGCAGGGAAGACGAGGCGGAGTTTGAGAAATTTGAACGGCTTCTGCCCCGACTGTTCCCCAACGTGCATAAGGCTTGCGAATTTACCAAACTCGGGAAACGTTCTTTGCTCTTTCGCTGGAAGGGGAAGGATCCTTCTGTCAGCCGCGTGCTGATGGCGCATTACGACGTGGTGTCCGTTGAGCAGTCGCTGTGGAAAAAACCCGCGTTCGACGGTATTTTGGAGGACGGCGTGCTCTGGGGCAGGGGAACGCTGGATACGAAAGGGACGCTCAACGGGATTCTGCAGGCGGCGGAAACACTGATCGGTCAGGGCTTTGTTCCGCAAAACGACGTTTACTTCGCTTTTTCGGGCAACGAGGAAACAAACGGTTCCGGCGCGCCGACCATCGTAAAATATTTTCAGGAAAAGGGGATCCGTCCCGCGCTGGTGTGCGACGAGGGCGGTGCCGTGGTGGACAAGGTGTTCCCCGGCGTATCCGCGCCCTGCGCGCTGATCGGTATAGCCGAAAAGGGATTGTGTAACGTCCGTTTTTCGGTGGAAGGTAAAGGCGGCCACGCCAGCGCTCCGCCTGCGCATACGGCGGTAGGCATACTCAGCAGGGCGTGCAGTGCGGTGGAGGATCATCCCTTCCCCGCGCACCTTTCCAAACCCGCCGAAGAACTGTTTGATACGCTGGGCAGGCATTCTTCCTTTGCTTATCGGCTCATCTTTGCCAACCTGGGGCTTTTCCGCGGCGTGCTGGATTCCGTCTGCAAAAAGAGCGGAGGAGAACTCAATGCACTCATGCGCACGACGGTTGCCTTTACGCAGATGAGCGGGAGCAAGGGCATGAACGTGCTTCCCGCACACGCGGAAATGCTTGCAAACCTGCGTATCATGTGCGGAGAAAGCGTGGAAAGCTGTGTGCAATACCTCAAAAAACAAGCGGGCGATGACGTCAGGGTGGAGGTTGTGTACGGCATGGATCCGTCCAATGTTTCTCAAACGCAGGGGGAGGCATGGCAGATGATGAAAAAGGCGGTCTCCCAGACCTGGAAGGAGGCGCTTGTGGCTCCCTACCTTATGCTGGCGTGCAGTGATTCCCGTCACTACGGCGAGATCTCCGATCACGTGTATCGGTTTTCGGCGATGGCGCTCTCCAAAGAGGAGCGTGCGAGTATTCACGGCAACGACGAGAGGATCCCCACGGAAAAGATCGTGCAGACGGTGCATTTCTATCTGCGGCTGATCTCTCAATTTTAAAGAGTGCGGCGCCGCGCAGAAAATTCTGCGCGGCGCCGTTTGTTTTGCGGTGAGAGTCTCGGAAAAGGGTGGAATAAAAACAAAATTTTGCCTCATACTTTTTTTGACGCGCAAAAAGCGCAGATTTGGAGGAAAGTATGAAAGCTACGGGAATTGTAAGACGTATAGATGAACTCGGACGCGTGGTCATCCCCAAGGAGATCAGGCGCACCTTACGCATCAAGGACGGCGATCCGCTGGAGATCTTTACCGACCGCGATGAACTGATGCTGAAAAAATATTCGCCCATCGCCACATTGGAAAAATTTTCGGAGGGCACTACTCGTTCTCTGAGCGACCTGAGCGGCTGTCTTGCCGTCATCTGCGATACGGATGAAATTTTGTACGCTTCGGGAGAGGGAAGAAAGGAATTGACAAGAAAACAGATTTCTTCCCGCCTCGAACAGGTGATGAAAGAGCGCAGGAGCTATATTGCAAACCTTGCCGAGGGCGGAGACATTGTTCCCCTTGCCGAGGGCGCGGACATGAATATCACGGCACAGATCATCGTTCCCATCGTGGCGGGAGGGGATTGCCTGGGCGCGGTTTCCCTGCTGTCTGCGGAAGAGGGGGCGCGCATGGAAGCAGGTGCGGTGAAACTTTGCAGACTGACGGCGGACATTCTCGCCAATCAGTTTCTGTAAGAAAGGGGTTTCCCCTTTCTACATATGAAACAGAATTTTCTCAAGGGTGCGATCATCGTTTCCGTCGGGGGGATCGTTGCCAAAATTTTGGGTGCGTTTTACAGGATCCCGCTCACAAACATTCTCGGCGGAGAGGGGATGGGGGTGTACCAGATGGTGTACCCTCTTTATTGTCTGCTGCTCACCGTTTCGGCAACGGGCATCCCTTCGGGATTGGCGCGCATCGTCTCTTCTGCGGAAAGCAGGGGGGATTTTGCCAAAAGCCGCGCGGTGCTCTTCCGCGCCCTGGCTCTCTTTTCGGCGGTGGGATTATGCGGCAGCGCGCTGATGTTCCTGCTCGCGCCTGCCATGAGCGCGGCACAGGGGGAGCCTGGCGCCGTAGCCGCCTACCGCGCCTTGGCGCCGGGCGTTTTTTTCGTGTCCGTGCTCTCCTGTTTCCGCGGTTGGTTTCAGGGGAAAAGCAATTTTCTGCCAACCGCCTTTTCTGAGATCTGCGAACAGGCGGTCAAGGTGGCATTGGGATTGTTTTTGGCGCGCATTTTCCGCGGAGAACCTCTCAAAGCCGTCGCATGGACGCTTGCATCCGTCACGTTCAGTGAGTTTGCCGCCTGCCTCCTTTTGGCCTTTTTAGCATGGGGGGAACGTACAAAACGGCCGCTTTTTCGCGAACGTACGCAGGTTTTGCGTGCAAAACAGTTGCTCCGCGTTACCATTCCCGTCACTGTGGCGGCGGGACTTTTGCCTCTTTCTAACCTCTTGGACAGCATCCTTATCGTGCGGCTTGTAGGAAGATATGCCTCCAACGCCACGGCGCTGTACGGGCTGTATGCGGGCGCGGCGGCAACGCTGGTCAACTTACCAGTGTCCGTGTGTTACGGCATTGCTGCGGCAATCATTCCGGCCGTGTCCGCCTGCCAGTCCAAGGGGCTTTTGCAACAGGCGGAGGAGCGCACCCTGTTTGCCCTTAAATGCACCCTCTTTCTCTCCCTGCCGGCAGCGGCGTTCCTGCTGGCGTTCCCCGCGGGCGTCACTACCTTTTTGTTCTCTTCCGTGACGGGCGCGGAAGGGGAGACGCTCGCCTCGCTCGTGCGCGCTCTGGCGCTTACTGCCGTCTTTCTCTCCTGCGTGCAGACGCTCGCCGCCTGCCTGACGGGCAGGGGGAAACCCAAAGTCGCCGCTTTTGCAATGACGGGTGCGGTCGCGTTCAAATTGGTGGCGGAGTTCGTGCTCCTGCAATTTCCGCAAATTTCCGTTCTCGGCGCGGCTTATGCCGCAATCGGGTGTTATTTTGTTGCACTTGCCGTCGATTTGTTATATAGTATAGGGGAAAGAAAAAATCGGATTGCGGTTCTCGGGTACTTTTTCAAGTTTTCCGCGATGTCCGCCGTCGCCGTTCTGTGCGCGGCGGCAGCGGCGGGAGTACACGTTTTGCTCGCGCTGGGGGCGGCGGCTCTCGTTTATCTTGCGCTTGCCGTGCTTTTACGCGCGTTTTCCGTGCAGGAGCTGCAATTTTCACGGAGGAAACATCATGCTCACGATCGTCGGGTTGGGATGCAGTCCTGAGGACTTGTCCCAAGGGGCTTGCAACGCTGTTGCAAGCGGTGCAAAAGTTATTCTGCGTACGGGCGAAACGCCCGCCGCGCAGGCATTGATACAGTCGGGCGTGTCTTGCGTCACGCTCGACTACATATACGAGGGCAGCCGCAACTTCGATACCCTCAACAAAAAACTTGCCGCCGCCGTGGCGGAAGAGGCAAAAAACGGGGACGTAGTGTACTGCGTGGATGGCAGCGTCGCCGAGGATGTTTCCGCGCAGATCCTGCTGCGGAAAATCAGGGACGTTCGCGTGTTTTGCGGCGTTTCCAAGGCGGATGCCGCATTTGCGGCGGCAAAGATTTCCGCGTGCGACCGTACGGCGGTTTCCGCATACAGCGGACAGGGAGCGCGGCT
>CASFBD010000072.1 GCA_949292885.1 uncultured Bacillota bacterium | reverse complement strand
CATGTTATTAAACAGGTTGAACTGCTGGAATACCATGCCCATGCGGCGCCTTTGAAGATTGATGTCCACGCGCAGATCGCACAGGTTGTTGCCCTCAAAAAAGACGTAGCCGTCCGTAGGATCTTCCAAAACGTTCAAACAGCGCAAAAAGGTGCTTTTCCCGCTGCCCGAAGGCCCGATGATGGCGACCTTTTCGCCCTGCATGATCTTTTCGCTGATGTCGTTGAGAACGACGAGATCTCCGTACTGCTTGGTCAAATGCTGCACTTCGATAAGCGCATCCGGATCGAAAGGCTCGACAGGCGTCTTTTCCGAAGCGATGAACTTCGGATTTTTCTCTTTAACGTCTTTCACTCTTGCGCAACCTCCTTTCGACCATGCGGATGATCACCGTGAAAAAGGCGATCAGAACGAGATAGCAAAGGGCGAGCACGATGTACGGCGCCATGACGTTTGTGCCGCCGTCCGAAAGGGAACGGAAGGCAAACGTCAGGTCCATAATGGACGCATATCCCGCGACGGAAGTATCCTTGGTAAGCGTGATAAACTCGTTGCCGAGCGTGGGAATCACATTTTTTATCGCCTGCGGTATCACGACGCGGAACATTGTCGTTGTATAGGAAAGGCCCAGCGTTCTGCCCGCCTCCGTCTGACCGATGTCGACGGACAAAATTCCGCCGCGCATGATCTCGGAAACGTACGCGCCGCTGTTCAGCCCGAACACGATACAGCAATCCCAAAGCCCGGAAAGAGTGGATCCGAGCATGGGAAAGATGACAAAATGAAAGACAAAGATCTGCACGATGATCGGCGTCCCGCGGAACAGGGCGACATAGAGATCCCCTACGTAGGAGATGGCGTGCGCCACCTTGTTGCGCTTTCCCGCCACCTGGAAACAGGCGACGAGCGCTCCGAGCAGGATCCCCATGCACAGGCCGAAGATCGCGATGATCAGCGTGTTCTGCAGTCCCTGCAATACCGTCTTATATCCTTCATCCGTGATGAAGTTCCGATAAAAAGATTTCCACATAGTTTTCTTTTATCAGGCAATATCCGCGTTGATGGCCTTGACCATCTCGTTGATGGTGTACTTATCGCCCACAACGATGTCCGTCTTGCCGTTGGAAAGCTCGCGGACGGACGTGCCAATGTCTTCCTGCGCGGTCAGCTTCAGGTTGGTGAACTGTTCCGCATAATCGTATCCGGTGTAGCCCGCAGCAGCCTGGATCCTCTTGCCTTCCAGTCCCTTCAGGACAGCCGCAACGTCATCGCGCGTTTTGCACGCGTCGAAATCGGTGTTGCTTTCCACAACGGCGATCTGTTGGGATGCGTTGTAATAAGGATCGGAAAACTGCACGTTCTCCTCCTTTTCCGCCGTGATGGTCATGCCCGCCATGCCGATGTCCGCCGTGCCGTTCTGCACGTTTGCGACAATGGCGTCGAAGTTCATGTCTATAATGACGAGCGTCCTGCCGAGTTCCTCCGCAATGATCTTTGCCAGGTGCATATCGATGCCTGCAAAGTATGCGCCTTCTTTATACTCGAAGGGTTTGAATCCCGTGTTGGTGGCAACCACAAAGCATTCCGCGCGATCCACGCCCGCCGCGGAAACGGAAGTTGCAACTTCGCCGATGTTTTCGGCCGTTCCGTTGACTTCGGCATCGAACAGAGAATCGATGGTGACGCCGTCGACACCGTCCCCTTTCAGCTGCGCGATGATGTCGTTGATCTCGTTCAGCAGAGTGTTGCCCTCGTCACTTTTCGCCACGCAGAACCCATATTCTTCGTCCGTAAGATCGATGCCGATGACTTTCACACGCTCGGTCTTTGCACAGGCAGCCACAGAAACCGCCATTACCGCAACCAACAGTGCGGAAACTACCGCAAAAAGTACTTTTTTCATTTCAGTACCTCAAAAATAAATTTATCCTCATCCGCCGAAACCATAGTCGGGGAACAGATAGCACACAAAACTCCCGCGCGCGGGCGCGCTTAAGTGTGTTTATCATATCACGCACCGCAAAAAAAGGCAAGCCTTTCGCGGTGCGTTTTACATTTTTATTCGTTTTATACAAAAAAATTTTGCGTTTATCCGCTTACTTGACCCTTTTTATGCAATTTATCATATATTCAGCATAGGCGCCTGCGACATTGACTCCCGTCACGCGCTCCGCCTCGTTAAAAAGTGCGTTGGAATTGACTTCACACACATACGGAACGCCGCACTCATCCAACAGATCCACCCCGCAGTAATCCAGCCCCAGAATGCGCGCGCATCTTTCTGCCGTGCGGAAAAATTCGTCCGGAGGCACGGCCTTTTCTCCCTTTCCTCCCGCCTCGATGTTGGAACGGAAATCCCCTTCGTTCTTCCTCTTCATGCACGCGATCGCCTTGCCGCCCACGACAAGGATACGGTAATCCTCCCCCGGTTTGCCCACGCGCTTCTGATACAGATGCGGAAACAGGCGGAATTCTTCCGCCACGGCGGCAAGTTCGCGCTCGTTTTCGATCAGCCGCACGTCCATGCCCCAGCTTCCGTAACTCTTTTTGGCGATGAGCGGAAAACCCAGCCGCCTGCCCACTCCGCCCACGAACTCCTGAGGGACGCGCGCATCCGCGTAATAGCAAAGAGGTGCGGGGATGGTGTCCGGAATATGTACGCCGCCCCCCGCCAGCGCAATGCAGGTAAACATCTTATCGTCACATTCCTCCACTGCTTTTGCGCTGTTGAACAGCCGCAATCCACCCTTTTCCAGCATCCGCGGCAGGTACTTATCCTTGTCCAAATAGACAATAAAGTCATAATTTTTAGGGTACGTTATCTCGTTTTTTGTAACATCGCTTAAAAACGTACCGTTTTTGACGATGTCCGTCTCCACGCCCAACAGGCGCAGTTCTTCCGCAATGCGCTCCGCCTGACGAATCATTCCCGCCGCACGGATATAAGCATTGACAAGCACGGCTGCACGCATAGTGATTCTCCTTTCGCCGATACGGCGACGGCGCCGCAATCTGCGGCGCCGCTGTGTCAGTTTTGAATAATGACGGCAAGGTATCTGAAAGGTCTTTCGCACTCGTTGCGCAGGGAATGGCTCTCCCCGGCATAGCACACGAGTGTATCGCCCTGCCCGACGCGACTTTCGCGGCCGCCTTCGGAACAGATGCCCTCCCCTTCGAGCACGTAGATGATCTCGCTATCCTCCGTGTGCGTATGAAAACCGATGGAACAGCCCTGATTGAGCACCATCTCGTTGAATACGCGCACGTTTGCGGGCTTTTTGCCCGTCGTAAGATCTTTGAGAAGTACTTCCCCGTCCCCGCCCTTAAAATGCGACGAAACGGTATATGGAAGATCGGCGCGGACGATCATATCAGTCGCCCACCCTGATCACGCTGTTCACTTCCACCACGTCGTCCAGCGCAGCGATCTTTTCAAGCGCGCGGTGAACGGAAAGTTCTCCCGTTTCGTGAGTGATGAGAATGATGGGGATGTTTTCCATGCCCTCGCCCTTCTGGATGAGGTCGATGATGCTGATATTATACTTTGCAAAGATCCCCGCAACCTTGGCAAGTACGCCGGGGCGATCCTTTGCGGTGAAACGGATATAGTAACGGCTCTTGAAATCGGAGACAAACCGAACTCCCTTTTCCGCCTGCTGCGTGTTTTTGAATGTAGCGTATTTGGAATCGCTGTGCGTTGCCGCGTAGATAACGTCCGATACGATGGCGCTGCCGGTAGGAAGCGCGCCCGCCCCCCTGCCGTAAAGCATGATGTCGCCCACACAATCCCCTTTCAGAAAGACGGCGTTAAAACTGTCGTTGACGGAAGCGAGCGGATGATCCTTGCGGATGAATGCGGGATGCACACGAACCTCGATCTCTCCCTGCCCGTCGTTTTTGCCGATGGCGAGAAGTTTTAACACATAACCGAGTTCTTCGCCGTAGGCAATGTCCTGTTTGGAAATTTCCGTGATCCCCTCACGGTAAATTTTATCCAGAGGAACTTTTGTGTGGAAAGCGAGACTTGCGAGAATGGAGAGCTTGTACGTTGCATCGTATCCCTCCACGTCCGCCGTAGGATCCTTTTCCGCATAGCCGAGCGCCTGCGCGTCTTTGAGGGCGTCGCGGTAATCCAGACCTTCCTTTGTCATGCGGGTGAGAATATAGTTTGTGGTGCCGTTGATGATGCCCGTGAGGTTGTTGACGACGTTTGCCTGCATCCCGTCCACGAGGGTGCGGATGATGGGAACGCCGCCCACGCAACTGGCTTCAAAATACAGCCCTGCGTTGGTGCGCTTAGCCGCTTTTTCCAGCTCGAACCAGTGCTTGCAGAAAAGTTCCTTATTGGAAGTGACCACTGTTTTCCCGCTGTGCAGCGCCGCAAGGACGAATGTACGGGCAGGCTCTACACCGCCGATCACTTCGACGACGATGTCCACGCTCGGATTGCTTACCACTTCTGCAATATTGCTGCAGATCCTGCTCTCTTCCACACCCAGATCCAGCGCGCGCTGGCGGTTGAGTTCGAGAACGCATTCCACGGAGATGTCCACGTTTTGCGTGCGGCGGTAAAATTCCCTGTGTTCGGTAAGGATCTTATACGTTCCGCCGCCCACTACACCGAGACCTAAAATAGCAACTCCGACCGTTTTCATTGAATGAACCTCCTGTCCCGTAATGTCACCGCGCAAAGCGCGGCATAATGCCGATTGCCGGAAAATCTTTCAGTTTTTCCCGACAGAACTGTTTAAATCGTACAAATGCTTCAGCCCGCGCAGGGTAAGAAGCTTGTCCACATAATCGATGCAAGAGATCTCTTTGGCGATGATCTCGCTGAATCCGCCCGTCGCAACGACGCGCACGTCCGGATTTTTCATCTCTTTTTTCATCTTGCGGACGATGTAATCGACCAGGCCCGCAAACCCGAACACGATCCCCGACTGCATATTTGTCGTCGTGTTTTTCCCGATGGCGCAGCGCGGCGTTTCGATCTCCACGCGCGGAAGTTTTGCCGTTCCCGAAACCAGCGAATCCATCGAGCCGCGGATGCCGGGCGCAACCGCTCCGCCGATGAACTCGCCCTGCTCGTTGACAGCATTGAACGTCGTAGCCGTACCGAAATCAATGACGATAAGAGGCGCTCCGTATTTCTGTATGGCGGCAACATCGTTGACGATTCTGTCCGCCCCAACCTCGCGCGCGTCGTCCACACGCAGATTGTGGCCCGTTTTCAACCCCGCCCCCACCATCAGCGGTTCCACACCCAGATACCCGGCGCACATATGCTGAATGGTATAGTTTAACGCGGGAACGACGGAAGAAATAATGGCTCCGTCGATGGATTCCTTGGCTATGCCTTGGATAGATAACATATTCGTGAGAATTGTCCCGTATTCATCGCTGGTACGTTTGAGTTCGGTAGCGCCGCGGAAAGACACCTTGAGGGTATCCCCTTCAAACAAACCGTATTTGATATTCGTATTTCCGACGTCGATACATAAAATCATGGGACGTTCCGCCTTTCCGTGTTTATTTTACCGTTTCCTTGCGGGACACGGACTGCACATTCTGTTCCGATTCCGCAGCACTTTCCTGCACACCCGAACCTTTGCCGCTCTTCTTTCCGACAATGCGCCACACCGTATAAATAGCAGGAGAAGCCACTGCGTTGATGATGAATTCAAAGATAAAGTTCAGGCCCGCGCAACCGATCACGAGGAAATAGAGAACGGTCTGCCCGTCTGCAACAAAATTGGCATTGAGCGTATCGCTCATCAGCAATGCGCCGAGAATAAACAGGCCCGTGTTGACGATCGGTGCCGCCAGCGATGCAGTGATCACCGCCGCATTTTCGTTTTTGCCGCGCAAGGCTTTAAAGATCAGCCCCGACGCGACGCCCGCCGCCGTACCCTTGACCAGGCAGAGCAGAACGGTGAGAAAAGGATGATCGCTGAACAGAATGAACGTGAATTTATCCATCCCGAAAATGCCCGCAAGCACAACGACCAGTCCGAACGCAAAGCCCAAAATCGCGCCCCCTGCAGGGCCGAGCAAAACCGCGCCCAGCACAATGGGAATAAGCACCAGGCTGGGAGCCGTGACGCCCAGGTTCCCAATGACCGTGCCGACCAGCTGCAAAACAATGACAAGCGCGAGAAGCACGGCAAGAGTTGCGATGTTCTTCGCAGAGTAAAACTTGCTCTTTTTCATGATTGCCTCCATCGGATTTCCGCCTCCGGAATATCCGTGAAAAAAAATGTATTTATGCGATCAGACGGATTCTGCCCCGCCCGGGGGTGCAGATCCGACGCATAGCGCTTTTATGCCCGCAAACGCGGAAAAAATAACTTTCTTCGGTAATTTATTATAGCAAAAAGCGCGTTGCAAGGCAAGTAAATGAATGTGAAAAGTTTTTTCGGCCCCCTTTACGCACGCGATTTGCGGTATTTTGTGCCGAAAAACGGATTTTTTTGGCAATCGGAACACTTTTTCCGCCGGCCGAATACATATGAGTATAAGGCTTTTCGCGCAGACACTATGCGCGTCTTGCCCCTAATTTACGCCGCGACGCAAAAAAATATACATATCCGCCGCGGCGAACAGGAGGAAATATTCAATGAACTGTTTTGAAAGCCTTGGCGGGAACGGCTGCCTGTGGATCCTGATTCTTTTGCTCGTCCTGTGTTGCTCGCAGACGGGAGTCCTCAACAACATTCTTGACAGCTGCTGGCTCCCCATTCTCCTTGCGATCGCTTACTGCGTGTGCAAAAAGGGCGGACTCTGCAACCTGTTCAGCGGTTACGGCTGCGGCTGCAAATAATCCGCCGACCGTCTTTCCTGTCCCTGCAAAACGGGGCGCCTGCGGCAATTATGCCGCAGGCGCCCTTTTTTTATGCAAAGCGATCCGTGCAAGCATTGCGCCGATCGCTTGTTCTTTTTTTTGAGGTACGTACCCCTGTTTTTACAACACACCTTTCTGTTTGAGCAGATAATGCTGTACGGCTATGATGGTTTTGGAATCCCTGATCTCTCCTCTTTCGATCATCTTGCAGACCTCTTCGGCAGGATAAAAGGCGCTTGTGATAAATTCGTCCTCGTCCGGATGTTCTTTCCCAAAACGGGCACCCTCCGCCTCGTAAATGTAGATCTTCTCGTTGGTGTAACCGGGCGTGGGATACATGGTATAGAGCAACTTCACTTTATCGGGAACATACCCCGTTTCCTCTTCCAGCTCACGCGCCGCAGTCAGCGCAGGATCCTCCCCGGGATTCAACTTCCCCGCCGGGATCTCCAAAAGCTCCTCCCCGTAAACATAGCGGAACTGTCTGACCAGCAGGATCTTTCCCTCCTTGACAAACAGCACGCAGGCGCCGCCGGGATGCTCGATCATCTCGCGCGTACAAGGTTTCCCGTCCGGCAACAAAGCATCGTCCATGCGCACGGTAAGGATTTTTCCGCGAAACACGTAATTCTTTTTGACAGTCGTTTCTTTCAGATTCATAAATTCTCCTTCAGCCGCGCAAGTTCCGAACGCATGGCGGCGATATAAACATTGTTTCTGCCGCAGGTACGGGCAAACCGATCGTACCCGCTGAGCAAGGCACAGCGAAGCTGTACACTGACCGCACCGGCAAGCGCGTTCAGCAACAGCATCGCATCCACTTTATCCGCAGGCGAAAGCGCGGAAGAATAGACCAGCTTCTTTTCCTCCTCGATACACTGCGGGGTGAACTCGATCCTTTCTTCCTGCGGCGCAGACGCGCGCGAAGGACGGCCGCGAGGCGGCTCGTCAAACATTACCTTTACAGCATTCCGAAACGGCTTTACCACCTGATTGCAGAACGCATAGAAACTTTCGTAAAAACTGCCGTCCTCGTAAAAGTATTCCTGCAGGAACCAGCCCAGATCCATCGTCTTGTTGTCAAATTCCATAAAGAGACAGAACACAAATGCCAGGCGCTCCACAGGATCTTCAGGGAAAAGAAGTTTTTTTTGCGCATCCCCGTAAGGAGCAAAATTCATGTATTTTCGCTTTGCCCCCGCATAATCGAAATGCGCCGTGGCATCCCGGAAAAACGCATACAAAAGATCGGACATTGCGATCGATTGAAGCAATTCGCCGATCTTGGTGTCCGCTATGATGTACTTCGATTGCATCAGCTCGTCGCAGCGACGCAAAAAAAGTTTGATCTGTTCCCGGTTCGTGTCCATGTTCCCTCCTCTTTTTCTGTGCAGTTTTGACAACTTGACCCTTCCGAATATCATTATAGCACAAATTTCAGAAAAGTTTAAGTTAATTTTCGTAAATATCTTGCTTTTCCCGAAATTTTTATGTATAATATAAGAAAACAAATTTCGGAGGCCTTTATGAAATCCATAAAAATTTCTCTGCAAATGGCACAGAACGTAAAAGAGTTTGTCAAGATCGTGCAGGATTATCCTTATGAGATCGATCTGAAGAGCGATAAATACGTCGTCGATGCAAAGTCCATTCTCGGTATTTTCAGCCTCGACCTCTCCAAACCGCTCGTCGTTGAGATCCACTCCGACAACTGCGACGATCTCGTCGAAGCACTCAAAAAATTTGCTTGACAACCTAAATTTCATAAGATAAACACAGGCGACAAAATCATCCGCTTTTTTCCCAAAAAGCGGATTTTTTGTCCGTAGAAAAACACTACATCGAAGGAATTCCCCATGCAGATCCAAGGCGATATGTTTGTTAACAAATTAATATTACTGTTCGTCTTTGACAAAATGGAGAGCGCCCTTTCCGAACGGACGATCGTCGATATGTGTTCCACCAGCAACGACTGGATCAATTATATGGACTGCATGATGATCATTTCCCAACTTCTGGAGGACGGTTTTATCTGCACGGTGGAAACCAACGATGATACTCTGTACACCATCACACCCGACGGAAGAAGCTGCCTTGCCAATTTCTATATCAACATCCCCAAAAGCACGCGCGAGGAAATATCCGTCTTTGTAAAAAACAACAGTGCAAGGTACAGAAACAGGCAAGAATGCAAATCCGATTACTATCAGAACAAGGACGGCACCTATACGGTGTTTTTGCGCATCCTCGCCCCCGCCCAGCCTATGCTGGAACTGAAATTTGTTGTGCCGGACAGAAAAACGGCGCAGAATATTTATAAAAAATGGGAACTGAAAGCTGCGGACGTCTATGCAGTAATCTATGAAAACCTTGTAGACTGAACGCATTGCGCTTTGGTCCATATGTTTCTTTCCCCCTATGAGGTAATTATTTTATGTTCACTTACAACACAAAAGGCACCTGCTCCCGCCAGATCATCTTTGACGTGGATGCAGAAAACAGGATCCACAACGTTAAATTCATCGGCGGCTGCAGCGGCAACCTGCAGGGCGTTTCCAAACTTGTGGAGGGTAAATCCCTGGAAGAAGTGGAAAGCGTTTTGCGCGGGATCAAGTGCAGGAACAACACATCTTGCCCTGACCAGCTGGCACAGGCCGTCGTCGCCTATAAAAACCGCGAAACGCGCGAACAGAAATTCTGATACGCGTTCCGCTGTATACGAGAAACGCACCCGCGTCAGCCCGCGGGCTTTTCTTTTATAAAAAACCGCGGCGCCCGTGCTTTTGCATGGGCGCCGCGGATTTGTTATTTGTGCATATATTTTTCCCGCGTAGCAATGCCTCCGCGGATGTGACGTTCGGCAAGGTTTTTT
>CASFBD010000071.1 GCA_949292885.1 uncultured Bacillota bacterium | reverse complement strand
TTTTATTCGGGACGGTACGCTCCGTCCCGAATAAGCGGGACACAACCGAAAACACAAAAAGAGCGCCCGCCGAACGGCGGGCGCTGTGCTTTAGTACATGTAAGGGGACATTTTGACGATCCGGCAAAGGTCCGGATGGTGGCGGGAAAGGCGTATTTTGCGGTCGTTTCGCCGCAAATTTCGTATGGGATACGCCGCCGCCGAAAATGAAACATTTCTGCTGCAGACATTCCTTCCGGCGACAGCCGGAACACAAAGTGCGCTTTTTCTCAGACGGCAGGATTGCCGCGCCGCACAACGTCTGCGGAACAACCGCAGGGGCCTTCCTGTTGCGCAACCCCTCGCGCGGCAAGGTCTGCAGAGGATAAGCAGCCCGCAGGGCAACAGCACTGCGGGCAAAAATCTTCGTTATTCAGTTTTAAGGGATACTTTAAGGCTTTGTTTCATTGCAAAATCCATAATCGGCGCGAATCCCTTGCGCCTGCAGCGCGTTCGGGAAGTCCGCAAAATCGGAAACCTGCCTTATTGATACGTCCCTCTCATAAAATCGTACATTGGACCGTCCTCCTATTTTTCAAGTTTTCTCAGGTCGGATTTGTACATAACAGTACCTCCCGTACTCTCCGGCGCGAATCGCCCGCGCGCCCACTCGCTTAGCAACCTTTTCCGATAGCCTGCGTGTGATACGGGCGCCCCTTCGGGCTCTTCCGCACCGCCGTCCCCCGATTGAAATTCCTTACGTTTCTCTTTACCCTTGCGCCGTCCTCTTGTGCACTTTCCGGAAAGGATCGCCGCAAATTATTTTGTCTTGGGTGGGGTAAACGGCACTGCGTGCCTTCAAGTTGAGTTGTACCGCGGGGAAGGTTATGATTTTTCCCCTTTGGTACTTCCATTATAGCATACTTTCGGGGCTTGTCAAGAGGGTTTTGAAAAAAATTTCTATATTTTTTTAAATAATCACAATAGAATGAAAATTTTTCACAAAACAAACAAAAAAGTCGGGGTGCGCCAGCGCAGGCGGGAGCGCTTGACAAAGCGGGGCGGGTATGGTATCTTTATATTTATAGAAAAAAGGAGGGCGGCGCGGCGAGCCGGGAGAGAGTTATGCATCTGTGGAAAGATTTTGTCAGATACGCGTTGCTGAGTATGCTGGGAATGCTCGGACTTTCCTGCTACATTCTTGCGGACACGTTTTTTGTGGCGCAGGGGGTAGGGGAGACGGGGCTTGCGGCGCTGAATCTCGCCATACCCGCGTACAATCTGATGAACGGCACGGCTCTGATGCTGGGCATGGGCGGCGCGATCCGCTACTCGGTATATCGTGCGCGAGGGGAACAGGACAAGGCGGACGCGGCGTTTACGGACACGATGCTGCTGGCGGCGGCCTTTTCTGTGCTTTTCATGCTGGCCGGCGGTTTGGGATCGGGACTGTTTGCGCGGCTTTTGGGGGCGAACGAGGAGACGCTGGCGCTGACAGACATTTATCTGTTTGTGCTGTGGCTGTTTTCGCCCGCTTTTCTGTTCAGTACGTCGCTGATGTGTTTTGTGCGCAACGACGGGGCGCCTGCCACGGCGATGCTTGCCACCCTTTCGGGCAGTCTTGCCAATATTCTGCTGGATTACATTCTCATTTTTCCCTGCGGACTGGGGATGTTGGGCGCGGTGCTGGCGACGGGCTGTTCGCCGCTGTTCGGGCTTGCGTTCTGTGTGGCGCATATTTTGCGCAAAAAAAACGGATTTCATCTGCGCCCGCGCCTGCTGTCCGTGCGGTTGTTTGCGCCCGTGTTTTCCCTCGGCTTTCCCTTTTTTGTCGAACAGCTTTCTTCTGCGGTGGTCATCATCACCTTTAACTATCTGTTTTTGCGTCTTGCGGGCAACACGGGGGTGGCGGCGTACGGAGTGGTCGCAAACGTATCTTTGGTGGTGCTGTCGCTGTTCAACGGAATTGCGCAGGGTGCCCAGCCTCTTTTCAGCCGCGCGCGGGGCGGCGGAAATGCTGCGCAGTCGCGCGCAGTGCTGAGATACGCTCTTCTGTCCGCGCTGGTGCTGTCGGCAGTCCTTTACGCGGTTTTGTACATTTTTGCGGTACCCGTATCCGATTTTTTCAACAGCGAAAACTCTGCCGCACTGCGCGAGATCGCGGTGCGCGGGCTGAAACTGTACTTTCTGGCAACTCCCTTTGCGGCGGCAAACATTCTGCTTTGCTCATATTTTTCGGCGGAGGAAATGGCGTTTCCGGCGCAGCTTGTTTCGCTGTTGCGCGGACTGATCGTCATTCTTCCCGCGGCGTTCATCTTGTGTGCGCTGTGGCAGGAAATCGGCGTTTGGCTGGCTTTCCCCGTCACGGAGGCGCTGGTGTGCGCCGTTGCGGCGTGTTTCTGGGCAAAATATGCCCGTCCGCGCGCGCAAAAAAAGTGAGCCGCATACAAATTTTCAAAGAAACGGAAAAATGTGTTTACAGAAAACGCTTTTTGCGTTATAATAGAATATAGCCTGCGGAAGATCTTGCGGGCGGCAAAAGAAAACAGAGGCTATTGTTATGCAAATCAAGGAAGGCCGCACATCGCGGCTGAAAGCGTTTATTGCGCGCATTTCGCGCTTCGGCTGGGCGGCGATCGCCCTCGTGCTCGCCGTGTTTGTGATCGGCGCTTGTACGATCGGCGGATTTTCCTCGTACGGCGATCCCTATTTCGCGCGTGAGAAGTCGCAGGTGGTGTTTTACCTCGACTATTCCTCGGCGGGCGGCGGAAAACTGCAGGAAGTTTACGTCAACGTCGGCAGCGTGTATGCGGAGGAAGGCAAAGATTTTTCTCTCTCGTTTGCAAGGTGCATGGCGAGGGAAGGCTCGTCCTTTACCACTTCTACGCTGGGTGAGGTCAAGCTTTCCAATATCGTCCCTTCGGGCGAGAGCATCGGCACCAACTACAACTGGGTAAAGGTGTTCGATCTGAAAGATAAGACGTTTTCCACCTCTTACAGTGTTATCCGTATCACCGTTTCGGCGGATCTGTTCCTCAACGAAGTGGTGTTCGTCAACGAGACGGGCGACGTCATTCCCGCATACACGACAGTTGCACAAGCAAAACAGTTTTTCTCAGAGACTTTATGGCTGTCTACTTTTCGTGATTATTTTTATAAAAACGACCAAACAGATCCAGAGAAAAAACTGGGCGTGCTGGGCGATCCCGCGGCGCTTGTCGACGCGCAGAAGAGTTTTTCTGCGGGCAAGACGGTATATTCCAACTACACGCAGGACGAGATGTACACGCTGCTGCAGCTGGACAACCTGCGCATGAAGGGACTGACCACGGACGGTGATTTCTTTGCGGACACCGATTTCGGGCCGCTTGCGGTGATTTTCCCTGCGCTGGGAACGGCGATCTTCGGGGTCAGTCCGTTCGGGCTGCGCATTTTCTCCGTGCTGTTTACGGCAGCGCTGGTGGCGATGTGCTATCTTTTGGGGAAAAACCTGTTCAAGAGCAACGGATTTGCTTTCCTGTTCGCCTGCTTTGCCGCTTTCGGCGGGCTTGCGCTGACGGTGGGGCGGCTGGGCCTTGCTTATTCGCTGATCGCGCTGTTGCTTGTCTCTTCGCTGTACTTTATTTTCCGCTACTTCGAGGACGGGATTTCGGAGGAACGTCCCCTCAAATCCGCGGCAAACGTTCTGTTTTCCGGGCTTCTGTTTGCGCTTGCGGTGGCGGCGGATCCCAAGTGTCTGATCGCACTCGTGGCGCCGGTGGCGCTGTTTATCGCGGGCTGGGTTCGCCAGCGCCGCGAACAAAAGGGCGAGCTTGCCGTTCTGCGCGCGCAGCTGCTCGAACGTAACGCTTCCGAGAAATCGGAAGAAGCGATGCAGGCGAACATCGAGGAGTTCAACGAGAAAGAGCGCAAAGCTCTGTCCTCGCAGAGCTATTCCAACCGCGTGGTGTGGGTGTTCTTCTTTGTTTCCTTCTTTGTTGCCTCCCTGTTGTTTGTCGTTCTTGCTTCCATTCCTTCCTATTTTACCTATCTCAAACTGTACGAATCCGATCCTTCCTCCCCCGCGCTCGGGCTGTTCGGTCTGATCTGGGCGGCGGTCAAGGACAGTTTCTCTCTTGCAAACGTCACGCAATTCACGTCGGCAAATGCGATCAACCCGTTCGGCTGGTTCCTCTCGCTGAAAGGCGCAACGCTGTTTTCTGCGGGCGGTGAGGGCGTGTACAATGCGGTCAATGCGCAGTTCAACCTCGCCATGACGATCACGTCGCTGGTCGGGTTCCTGTTTATGACTTCGTACGTCATCCTGTACGCCGCCACGGGCGGCAAAAAGGGCGCGTACGCGTCTGAGCACACCCCGCGCATTCTCAACGCCTACTTCCTGCTGCTGGCGGGGCTTGTCGCCTGCCTGTTGCAATATCTGTTTGCGGGCGAAACATCCGCCGTGCAGAGCTTTGCGTTTACTGTCTTTTACGGCGGGTTTGCGGTGCTGATGTTTGTCACGGCATTCGCGCACGACGGCAGCGCTTATAAAAAGATCGCGGGGATCCGCATGAACGCCACACTGAAAGTACTGTTCGGAATGTGCATCGTGTACGCGCTGCTCTTCCTGCTTTCGCTGCCCATGGTGTTCGGCTTCTCCGTACCCGAGCTTGCCGCAAGCATCTGTTTCGGCTGGACGACCTTTTTAAACAACGGATATTATCGTCCGTAAATGAGATCCGCGCCCGCGTATGCGGCGCGGAATTTTCATGCTTTTTGCAAAAGATCCGTGTGCATACGGGTAAAATCAGGGGGAGAATACGGACTATGTTATCGAAAATCAAAAGTATTTCGCTCAACGGTCTGGACGGCGTTCCCGTGGAAGTGGAAACGGACATCAACAGCGGTCTGCCTTCCTACGAATTGGTGGGATTGCCCGACGCCGCCGTCAAAGAGAGCCGCGAGCGCGTGCGCTCGGCGCTGAAAAACAGCGGGAAAAAATTCCCCGCGCAGAAGATCACCGTCAATCTTGCCCCTGCCGACCTGAAAAAGGAGGGGAGCTGTTTCGACCTCGCCATCGCCGTCGGCATTCTCAAAGCCACCTCTCAGCTGACGGGCGAAACGGACGGGATCCTGTTTTTGGGCGAGCTGGCGCTGGACGGCGCTCTGCGCCCCGTAACGGGCATTCTTCCTCTGCTCATTTCTGCAAAATCTCACGGATTCGATACCTTTGTCATCCCCGCGGGCAACGCCCGCGAGGCGGCGTATATCGCCGGGGCAAAGACGTATGCGGCGCAGTCCCTTACGCAGGTGATCGACCACCTTTCGGGCGCCGCGCCCCTCGCGCCGCTGGAAGCGGCGGTGTACCGCAGTGCGGCGGACGGGGAAGAAAAGTTCGATCTTGCCTTTGTCAAGGGCCAGCCGGTCGCCAAGCGCGCGCTGGAAGTTGCCGTTGCGGGCGGGCACAACCTGCTGTTGGTGGGGCCGCCCGGCGCGGGAAAGACCATGCTGGCACGCTGTATTCCCGGGATCATGCCCGCGCTGACCTTTGAAGAGGCGCTGGAAGTGACCAAGATTCATTCGGTGGCGGGACTTTTAGACGGCGAAGGCATCGTCACGCGCCGTCCCTTCCGCACGCCGCACCACACGGCGACGGCCGTGTCTCTCTGCGGAGGCGGTTCGCGCGCGGTCAGACCGGGCGAGATCAGCCTTGCGCACGGCGGCGTGCTCTTTCTCGACGAGTTTCCCGAATACCGCCGCTCCGCGCTGGAAGCGCTGCGTCAGCCGCTGGAGGACGGTCAGATCACCGTCACGCGCAGCAGCGGCGCGTACACATTTCCGGCCAATTTCATGCTGTGCGCCAGCATGAATCCCTGTCCCTGCGGCAATTACGGCAGTGCAGACCGTCCCTGCACCTGCACTGCGTCCGCCATTCACAAATACCGTTCCCGTCTGAGCGGGCCGCTGCTCGACCGCATAGATCTGCAGGTGGAAGTGGACGCCGTCGGGTACGACGACCTGGTTTCCGATCGGAAAGAGGAGAGTTCCGCCGCCGTGCGTGCGCGCGTGGAGGCGGCACGGGACATTCAGCGCAGGCGGTTTGCGGGGTGCGCGGGCGTGCGCACCAACGCGGACATGGGCGAACGGGAAATGTCCCGTTTCTGCATCCTGTCGCCCGAATGCGAAAATCTTCTGCGTCTTTCTTTTGAAAGATTAAAACTTTCGGCGCGGGCGCGTTCGCGCATTGTCAAGGTGGCGCGCACCGTTGCCGATCTCGCCGGAGGCGGGGGCATTCTTCCGGAACACATTCTGGAAGCCGTATCGTACAGGAGCTATGACAACCGTGGCTGAGCCCGTCTATACCGCCGCCGAGCGCGCGGCGATCGCGTTTGACGCATTGGGCGTTTCTCCCTCCGTGCGGGAAAAACTGTTTCCCTCCGCGGCGGGAGCCTTGCCGCCGGATACGTTCGGAGAATCTTTTTTGCGGTCCGTCCGCGCCCTTCTTCCCCGGGAACAGTCGGAAAAGTGGGAAGAGTCGCAAAGGGGCGTGGAGTGGTTTGAGAACCTGCTGCGGGAGTATGCTGCCCGCGGCGTCACCTGCGTAACGAGGTACAGTCCCGCTTATCCCGCGGGCTGTTTTTCCCTTCCCGAGCCGCCTTTTGTCCTGTATTGCGAGGGGAATGCCTCGCTCTTGTCGCTGCCGAGGTTCGGCATCACGGGATCGCGGCGCACCCTGCCGCAGATCGAAAAACTTGCGGCGGAGTACGCGCGCTGTGTTTCCCGCAAATTTGCGGTGGTCAGCAGTTCGGCGGCAGGGGGTGACAGCGCCGCTCTGCGCGGAGCTCTGGAAAGCGGCAGGGCGATCTGTGTTCTGGCGGAAGGTTCGCAGGTGGCAGGGCCCGCCTGCAATGCAGATCTGTTTGCGCGCATCCGCAAAGACGGGCTGCTGATTTCCGAGTATCCGCCCTCATTTCACGCACCCGTCTATCGTTTTTCTGCGCGAAACCGCATTGTGGCGGCGCTTTCGGATGTGCTTCTGGTGGTCAGTGCGGGCAGTAAAAGCGGCACTCTCATTACGGCGGATCTCGTGCATAAACTGGACAGAACGGTGTATGCCGTTCCCTATACGCCGGGCGTCGGATCGGGCGAAGGCTGCAACGCTTTGCTCAAAGATTACGCAAAATGCACCGACAAATCAGTTGACATTGCCGCCGCTTTTGGTATAAACTTGACCGAAACGGAATGCGTCCCGCTCTCGGAGCGGGAGCAAAAGGTTCTTTTTCTTCTCCGCGACGGGCCGATGCACAGTGCCGCGCTTGCGGAGCAACTCGGCTTAAAGCCGCAGGAAATCCCCGCCGTCCTCACCCTTCTGGAAATGAAAGGGAAAATTGTACCCGTGGGCGGCAACCGCTATTCCCTCTTGTAAGGGCGCGCGGAAAGAAAGGAGTTTTCTTATATGGATCTCATTATCGTAGAATCGCCTTCCAAGGCAAAAACCATCTCCAAATATTTAAAGGGCAAGTACCGCGTGGACGCGTCGGGCGGACACGTGCGCGACCTTCCCGAAAAGAGGCTGGGCGTCAGCATCGAAAACAACTTTGAACCGACGTATGTGGACAATCCGGATAAAAAGGCGGTCATCAAGCGCCTTGCGGACGAAGCGGCAAAGGCGGATCACGTCTATCTTGCAACCGACCCGGACCGCGAAGGGGAGGCCATTTCCTGGCATTTAAAGCAGGTTTTAAAGCTCAAAGAGGGAAAAAACCGCATCGAATTCAACGAAATTTCTCCCGCGGCGGTCACAAGGGCATTGCAGAACCCCCGCGAGATCGACTATAACCTCGTCGACGCCCAGCAGGCGCGCCGCGTGCTGGACAGACTGGTAGGCTACAAACTTTCCCCGCTGCTGTGCAAGCGCATCCGTTCGGGGCTGTCGGCAGGCCGCGTTCAGTCGGTTGCCCTGCGCCTCATCGTGGACAGGGAACGCGAGATCCGCGCCTTCGTCCCCGAAGAGTACTGGAACATCAATGCCGAATTGCAGGATAAACCCAAGCAATACGCCCCTTTCAAGGCATTGCTCGGCGAGAAAAACGGCAAAAAATATCTTCCTTCCTCTGCGGAGGAAAACGAGCGCGTGCGCGCGGAACTGGCGCAGAACCCGTATATCGTGCAGGACATCAAAAAGACGGTCGCCAAATCGCACGCTCCCGCGCCCTTCACCACGTCCACCTTGCAGCAGGATGCGTCCAATAAATTCGGCATGACCTCGCCGGACGTCATGCTCGTCGCTCAGCACCTGTACGAGGGCATTGATACCGAAAAGGAAGGGCACATCGCCCTGGTCACCTATATCCGTACCGACTCGGTGCGCGTGTCCGCGGAGGCACAGCAGAAAGCGCGCGAATTTATCGCGGAAAAATACGGTACGGAATATGTTCCCGAAAAGCCTAATTTCTACGCCTCCAAAAAGGGAGCACAGGACGCGCACGAATGTATCCGTCCTATCGATCTTTCCCGCACGCCCGAAAGCATGAAAGGCGTGCTGGACAAAAAACATTACAATGTCTATAAACTGATCTACGATCGTTTCGTCGCTTCCCAGATGAGCGAAGCGCGTTACAACAGTATGCAGATCAAGATCCGCAACGGCGAATACGGTTTTAAAGCGAGCGGCAAAACGCTGCAGTTTGCGGGCTTTACCGCCGCGTACCAGGAAGTGAAAAAAGAGGAAGAGGAAGGGGAGAGCGGAAAACTTCTGCCCAACCTCAAAGAAGGGGAAGAGCTGGATCTCATCCGCCTCATCTCCGAACAGAAATTTACAAAGCCGCCCCTGCGCTATACCGATGCGTCCCTCGTCAAGGCGATGGAGGATAAGGGGATCGGCCGCCCTTCCACCTATGCCAGCATTATTTCCGTGCTCAATAAGCGCAAGTATGTGAGCAAAGAGGGAAAATATATGGTTCCCACAGAGGTCGCCTTCGAGATCACCGATCTTCTGGTCAAGTATTTTACGGACATCATGGACGTGGGCTTCACCGCGAAAATGGAAGACAAACTGGACGGCATCGAGGACGGCGGCACCGACTGGCACAAGATCATCGCGGATTTTTACCCGCCCTTTGCGGAAAAACTCATTTTTGCCGCCAACGACGGCGACGAGGAAACGGACATCCTGTGCGAAAAGTGCGGGCATCCCATGATCCGCAAGAGCGGCCGCTACGGCAAGTATCTTGCCTGCTCCAATTATCCTGAATGTTCCAATATCAAGAGCGAGGGTGCGGAGATCTCCTCCACCAAGTGTCCCAAATGCGGCGCCAATATGGTGGTCAAGAGCGGCAAGTTCGGCAAGTTCCTTGCCTGCCCCAACTACCCCGAATGCAACGCCACCCTGCCTTTTGACAGCGAGATCTCCAAGGAAAAATGTCCTACGTGCGGCGCGTTCATGTATATCCGCAACGGCAAAAACGGCAAGTATCTCAGCTGCCCCAAGTGCAACACAAACCGTCCCATCGCAGAAACGGCGGGTATCTGTCCCGTGTGCGGAGCGCCCACCCGCCGCATGAAGAGCAAGGCGGGCAAGATCTTTTACAGTTGCTCCAATTATCCCAAGTGCAAGTTTATGAGCTGGGAACAGCCCACGGGCGAAAAATGCCCCAAGTGCGGCAAATATCTCATCAAAAAGGGCAAAAAAATCTGCTGTTCCGCCTGCGATTATGCAAAGGAGGCTCCGGAGGAGCCCAAACAGGACGGGCAGGATCCCGTTCAGCCCGAATAAAAAACAGGGGCGGCCGAAA
>CASFBD010000070.1 GCA_949292885.1 uncultured Bacillota bacterium | reverse complement strand
GACAGGCGCATCGTTTCGGAAAGTCTGCGCATGGTCGGGGCGGAACCGCTTGCGGAGCATTCTTTTTCGGCACTTTCGGACGGACAGCGCCAGCGCGTCCTTCTTGCGCGCGCGATCTGCCAGCAGCCGCAGATCATGGTGCTGGACGAGCCTGCTTCCTTTCTGGACATCCGCTATAAAATAGAACTTTTGGGCATTCTGCGCAGGCTTGCCACCGAGCGGAATATGCTCATCGTGCTCACCCTGCACGAGATCGACCTCGCCGCAAAGATCTCGGACAAGATCATCTGCGTGGAGGGGGACAGGGTTTCCATGGCGGGCACGCCGGAAGAAATTTTCTGCGAAGAAAAAATACGCGAGCTTTACGATCTGCAAAGAGGTTCGTATAACGTTCTGTTCGGCAGCGTGGAACTGGAACGTCCGCAAGGGGAAGCGCGCCTGTTCGTGCTGGCGGGCGGCGGTGCAGGCATTCCCGTGTTCCGCACCCTGCAAAAGCGCGGGATTCCCTTTTCCTGCGGGATTTTAAGCGAAAACGACGTAGATTATCAGATCGCGCGCGTGCTTGCACAGCGCGTGGTTTCCGTACCCGCCTTTTCCCGCGTGGGGGAAGAAGCCGTCGCGCGCGCGTGCGAAGAGCTTGCCCGAACGGGAAAACTGTATGTCGCTTGCACCGCGTTCGGGGAATGCAATGCGGAATGTTCCCGCCTGCTCAGCTTTGCCGAAGAGCGCGGCATTTTGAGGATAACTTCTCTTTCGGAGGTGTAGGGTGGAAGGTTCGTTTGCAAGGCTGATGATCTCCGGCACCAACAGCGGCTGCGGAAAGACGACCGTCTTCTGCGCCATCCTGCAGGCACTCAAAAACCGCGGACAGGATGTCGCTGCGTTCAAGTGCGGGCCGGACTATATCGATCCCATGTTTCATGCGCGCGTCGTGGGTGCGCCTTCCGCCAATCTGGACAGTTTTCTTTCCGGAGAATGGCTGCCCGCCCTGTTTGCGGACAGCGCGCGGGAAATCAATCTCGCGGAGGGCGCCATGGGTTATTACGACGGCATGGGGCAGGAGGCGAAGCACAGTGCGTACGATGTCGCCTCCCGTCTGCAAATGCCCGCCGTGCTGGTGGTGGACGGCAAGGGGAGTTCCCTCTCCGTGCTTGCCGTTCTGCAAGGATTTCTGCGCTTTAAAGAAAAGAGCGGGATCCGCGGCTTTATCCTCAACCGCGTCACCCAAAAGACGTACGAGGGGCTGAAAGCGCTTTGGAAAGAGAAAGACGCAAAACTGTACGGATATTTTCCCGCTCTTCCCGAAGAATATGGTTTAAAAAGCAGGCATCTGGGGCTGGTGACGGCAGGCGAAGTGGAAAATCTGCGGGAAATGACGCAGTACTTTGCGCGGCAGGCGGAACAGACGCTGGACATCGACGGGCTGATTTCTCTCGCGCACAGCGCTCCCGCGCTGTCTGCGGCGCAGCCGCCCCTTCCCAAACTTGAAAAAATGCGCTTTGCCGTGGCGCGGGACGAGGCATTCTGCTTTTATTATGAGGACAATCTTCGCCTTCTGCAAAAGCTGGGCGGGGAGATCGTCACGTTTTCCCCCCTGCGCGACGCGCAGGTGCCGCAGGCAGACTGCCTGTATCTGGGCGGCGGCTATCCCGAGCTGTACGCCGACGCGTTGGAAAAAAACGTTTCCATGCGCGAGAGCATCCGCGCGGCGGTAAAGAGCGGCGTTCCCGTGTTTGCCGAGTGCGGCGGGTTCATGTACCTGAATGCCCTGCTGGACGGGCGGGAAATGTGCGGCGTGCTGGGCGGGGAATGTGTCAACCGCGGCAGGCTTGTGCGGTTCGGGTATACCGAACTCGAACTGCGGCGCGATTGCCTGCTCGGGCCCGCGGGTTCGCGCCTGCGCGCGCATGAATTTCACTATTACGACTGCACGGACAACGGCTCGGACGCGCTGGCGTACCGAGGCGGGGAAAGCCGCCCGTGCATGGCAGCAACGGAGAGCCTTGCGGCGGGGTTCCCGCACATTCATTTTTACGGAAACCTTGCCTGCGCCGAATATTTTTACCGCAAGTGCCTGGAACTTCGGAGGAAACGCAATGAAACCCATGGAAATTGAGCAAAAAAGCTTTGAGATCATCACAAAAGAATTGGGAGAAAGGAAATTTGCCGCCGGAACGGAAGAGATCGTAAAGCGCGTCATCCACTGTACGGCGGATTTCGATTACGCCGAAAATCTTATTTTTTCGGAGGGCGTTGTTCAGATCCTGCGCAATGCGTTCGAGCAGGGTTGCGACATCGTGACAGACACCAGGATGGCACAGGCGGGCATCAACAAAAAAGTTTTGGAAGGGCTGGGCGGACAAGTCCACTGCTTTATCTCGGATGAGGACGTGGCGGAGGAAGCGCTGCGCCGCGGCGTTACGCGCGCGGAAGTTGCCATGCAAAAGGCGGCGCAGCTGAAAAAGCCTTGCGTGTTTGCCATAGGCAATGCGCCCACGGCGCTGTTTTCCCTTCTCGATCTTGTTCGTAAGGGATACCGCCCCGTGGCGGTCATCGGCGTGCCGGTCGGGTTTGTCAACGTCATCGAAAGCAAACAGCGATTGCTGGAAAGCGATCTTCCGTACATCGTTGCCGCAGGCAGAAAGGGCGGTTCCAACGTCGCCGCGGCGATCTGCAACGCGGTTTTGTATCAGATCAGGAGATAGGAGGAACGGGTATGTTTGACGTGATGCCTTACGACGAACAAAAGTATCAAAAGGCGAAAAAACATTGGGACGCCTTAGCAAAACCTCTGCATGGGATGGGGCTGTTTGAGGAGCTGATCAGCCGCATCGAGGGAATGCCGAACTCCGGCGGTCTGAAAAAGCGTTGCGTGCTTGTGTTCTGTGCGGATAACGGCGTGGTGGAAGAGGGCGTCACGCAGACGGGCAGCGAAGTGACTGCCGTGGTGGCAGGCAATATGTCGCGCGGCGATGCCACCGTCTGCAAAATGGCAAAAGTTGCGGGTGCGGATGTCTTTCCCGTAGATATCGGGATGTGCAGGGCTGTGGAAGGGGTGCGCGACGAGCACATCCTGCGCGGCACGCACAATTTCTATAAAACGCGCGCCATGTCGCGCGAAGAATGCCTTCGCGCCGTGGAAAAGGGCATGGAGCTTGCGCGTGAACTTGCGCAAAAGGGGTACGGCATCATCGCCACGGGCGAAATGGGCATCGGCAACACCACTACCACCAGTGCGGTGGCAAGCGTTCTTTTAAATCTCCCGCCCCGCCTGCTCACGGGTAAGGGAGCGGGGTTGTCCGATGCGGGGCTGGAACGCAAAGTGCAGGTCATTGAAGAGTCGATCGCCCGTCTGCAGCCGGACAAAGAAGACGTTCTGGACGTATTGTCCAAGGTGGGCGGACTGGACATTGCGGGAATGTGCGGTGCTTTTATCGGCGGCGCGCAGGCGGGTGTTCCCGTCGTCATCGACGGCGTTATCTCCGCCGTTGCGGCGCTGTGCGCGGCAAAGCTCTGTCCGGAATGCAAAAAATACATGATCGCCAGCCATATGTCGGGAGAACCTGCCGCAAAACACGTGTTTGAAAGCCTGGGCTTTGCGGCACCCGTTCAGGCAAATATGGCGCTGGGGGAAGGTACGGGAGCGGTGGCGCTGCTGCCCCTCCTGGATATGGCGTACGCCGTCTTTCACGAGATGCTCTGTTTCGATCAGACAGACATCGAGGAGTACAAACCGTTATGATCTGTCTGTTCAGCGGCGGGAGCGGCAGCGGAAAATCCGAACTTGCCGAGCGCTGTGCCGTGCGCCTTGCTCAGAAAAAGGGTGCGCCGCTCTACTATTTTGCCACCATGCGCGTGTGGGACGAAGAGGGGGAGCGCCGCGTTCAAAAGCACAGAACCCAGCGCGAAGGTCGCGGATTTGTCACCGTGGAAAGCCCTTCCCGTCTGCGCACCGATATAAAGGGGAGCGTCGTGTTGCTGGAATGCCTTTCCAATCGCCTCGCCAACGCCCTGTTCGGGGACGGCGAAAAGAATCCCGTTTCCCTCATCGAGGGGGAGATCCTCTCCCTTTCGAGGGAGAACGACGTGGTCGTCGTCACCAACGAAGTGTTTTCGGACGGGCAGGAGTATGAAAAGGAAACAGCAGAGTATATCCGTATGCTCGGCAGACTGAATTGTCTGCTGGCGCAGGCGGCACAGCTGGTCGTTGAAAGCGTGTACGGCATTCCCGTCGTACACAAAGGGGAATTGCTATGAAAAGCGTCTGGAACAGTTTTCTCATTGCGCTATCCATGTATTCCAAAATTCCCGTTCCGCAGGCGGACTGGACGGAAAAGAATATGCGTTATGCACTGTGCTTCTTTCCGCTGGTGGGCGCCATCATTGGTGCGCTGGGGTACGGATTGTATTATCTGCTTGTCCGTTTTGCTCTTCCGTCCATGCTTGCGGGCGCCATTCTCACGGCGCTCCCCGTCGTTGTGACGGGCGGCATCCATATGGACGGATTTTGCGATACCACGGACGCCATTTCTTCGCGGCAGCCGCGCGAAAAGAAGCTGGAAATTTTAAAAGATTCGCACGCGGGCGCGTTTGCCGTGCTGTGGTGCGCGGTGTACTTTATCGTGTACTTTGCCGCAGCGTGCAGCATTTCTCTGCATACGTATCTGGTTTTTTTGTCCGCTTATGTTTTTACCCGTGCTTTGAGCGCTCTTTCCATCGCCAACTTTCCCACGGCTAAGGAGGGGCTTGTATCCACATTCAAACAGGCGGGAGCAAACAGGGTGGTCACGGCAGTATCCCTGCTGTGGATCGCGGGCGCCGTCCTCTTTTCGCTGGTGTTTTCGCTTTGGCTGGGACTCATCGTCGCAGGAACGGGCATCGTGGTGTATCTCTTCTGCGTGGCGGTGTTCTTTAAAGTGTTCGGCGGGATCTCGGGAGATCTGGCGGGCTGGATGTTGCAGGAAACGGAACTTTTCATGCTGTTGGCGGCAGCCATAGGGGGTGCTCTTTTATGATTTTGGTCATCGGCGGAAGATCGCAGGGAAAAACGCAGTACGTGCGCGAAAATTTCGGCGTAAAAGAGGATGAGATCGCCTGCGGATTCGGCAAAAACAGGGTAATCGTGCATTTGGAAAAGCTGATCCGGGAGCAGGGTGCGGAACGCGTTATAAAGAGCCTGGACGAGCTGTACGGCACAGATCGCATCGTGTGCTGTGACGAAGTCGGCATGGGCATCGTCCCCGCGGACGCGGGGGACAGGGCATATCGCGACGAGGTGGGCAGAGTGCTTTGCCGCGCCGCGCAAAAGGCAGAGCGCGTGATCCGCGTCTTTGCGGGCATCGGGCAGAACATCAAATGAACCGCATTTATTTTATCCGCCACGCTCTTACGGCGGGCAACGAACAAAAGCGATACATCGGCACGACGGACGAGCCGCTCAGCGAGCAGGGGATTTTATCCCTGCAAGGCAAGCAGGTGCCGCCCGCAGACGTCATTGCCGTGTCCCCCCTGCGCCGTTGCGTGCAGACGGCGGACATTCTGCTTCCGGGCAGGGAGCGCATTGTCGTGCAGGATTTTGCAGAGTGCGATTTCGGGGACTTTGAAGGCAAAAACTACCTCGAACTGGAAGGCAATGCGGACTATGCCGCCTGGGTCGATTCGGGAGGTGTGCTCCCGTTTCCGCACGGGGAGGACCCGAAAGCTTTCCGCGAGCGCTGTGCAAATGCGTTTTTACGGTTTGTAAATACGCTGAAAAAGGGTCAGAGCGCGGCACTCATCGTGCACGGCGGCACCATTATGTCCGTGCTGGCCGCGTTCGACAGAGAAAAAAAGGATTTTTACGAGTATCACCTGCCCAACGGGCAGGGCATTTCCGCCCTGTGGGAGGGCGGATGTCTCACAACGGAGCGTCTGTTATGGTAGAATTTCTGCGCCTTACCTATTTTTCCGTGCTCATCGGATTTGTCATAGACCTTCTCATCGGCGATCCGCGCTTTCTGCCTCATCCCATCTGCGCGATCGGTGCGCTCATCTCCAAATCGGAAAAGGGACTTCGCAAACTGTTTGCGCCTACTCCCAAAGGGGAGCTTGCGGGCGGCACCTTTCTCGTGATCATCGTCTGTCTGCTTTCGGCGGGCATTCCCGCGGGGCTTCTGGCGCTGTGCTGGTGGCTGCATCCGTACGCGTATCTCGCCCTCTCTTCCGTGTTCTGCTGGCAGGTCCTGGCGGCGCACAGCCTGAAAAAAGAGAGCTGCAAGGTGTACAAAAAGCTGAAAGAAGGAGACACCGAGGGCGCGCGGTATGCCGTGTCCATGATCGTGGGCAGGGATACCAGCGTTCTGGACGAAAAGGGCATTGCCCGCGCGGCGGTGGAAACGGTGGCGGAAAATACGTCGGACGGCGTCATTGCCCCGCTGTTTTTTCTCTTTCTCGGCGGTGCCGCGGGCGGATTTTTGTATAAGGCAGTCAACACCATGGATTCCATGGTCGGTTATACAGAAAACGGGTATCTGTATTTCGGCAGGGCGGCGGCGCGCACGGACGACGTGTTCAACTATCTTCCGTCGCGGCTGAGTGCGCTGTTTATGCTCTTTTCCTGCGTTTTGCTGCAATACCGCCCGCGGAATGCGTGGCGCATCTATTGCAGGGACAGGCGAAAGCACGCTTCCCCCAATTCCGCACAGACGGAATCGGTGTGCGCGGGTGCGCTGGGGCTTCGGCTGGCGGGGGATGCCATTTACCACGGCGTTCTGCATAAAAAACAGTTTATCGGCGACGCTTTGCGCGAGATCGAACCCTTTGACATCGTACGCGCCAACCGCCTGATGTATGCCACCGCGTTTACGGCGCTTGCCGTATTTTCTCTGGCGGTCGTGCCGTGGTTGTTTTTCGTATTGTAAGGAGAATGTATGCGTTTTTATAAAGATGGGCACGGCGGAGATCTGCGTGCAACATACGATTTTTCCATCAATGTCAGCCCTTTGGGTGTCAGCGAGCGCGTTCGCTCTGCCATCATATCCGCTTTTTCCCGTGCGGACAGATACCCCGATCCCTGCTGTGCGGGGCTGCGCGCCGCCCTTTCCGCAAAGGAAGGGGTGAGTGCGGAAAATATTCTTGCCGGAAACGGTGCGGCGGAACTCATTTACGCCTATGCGGCGCACAGCCGCGGCGGCGCGGTCGTCGTTGGCCCCACTTTTTCCGAATACGCCGCCGCGTTCCGCGCCTACGGAAAACAAGTGCGCTTTGTGCGCGGCTATGACGGCGTAACGGACCTGCGCGCGGGCGACACCGTTTTCGTGTGCATCCCCAACAATCCGGACGGGTTTTTCCCCTCGAGGGAACAGATCTTTTCGCTGGCGGAACAATGCCGCGCGTCGGGCGCAATTTTGTTTGCGGATGCCTGTTTTTACGATTTTGTCCAAGCCCCCTCTTTTACGCTTTCTCAGCTTTTAGAACGCGGCGCGCTCGTGTTGCAGGCTTTTACCAAAAGTTATGCTCTCGCGGGGGTGCGGCTGGGCTATCTGATGGGGGATGCGCAGGTTTTGGAAGGCGTTTCCCGCTTTGTGCAGCCGTGGAGCGTATCCTGCCTCGCGCAGGCGGCAGGCATTGCCGCCGCAGGGGATAAGCAGTACCTTTGCGATCTGCGCGCGCTCGTTTCGCGGGAACGGGAATTTCTCTTTGAGGGGCTGACCTCGCTCGGGTTTGCGCCCCGTCCTTCGCAGGCAAACTTTTTGTTGTTTGAGGGGGAGAAGGAACTTTCTTTACGGCTTGCGGAGCGCGGGATCGCCATCCGCGTCTGCGACGATTTTGAGGGGCTTGTCCCCGAAGAAGGAAAAAAATATTTTCGCGTGGGCGTGCGTACGCGCGAAGAAAACAGCGTGCTGTTGGAGGCATTGCGGGAGGTCTGCGTATGAAAGCAAAAGCGCTGATGGTGCAGGGCACCATGTCCAATGCGGGGAAAAGTCTTACGGTAACGGCAATCTGCCGCGTGCTCGCGCGGCAGGGCTATCGCGTTGCGCCTTTCAAGTCGCAGAACATGGCGCTCAATTCCTTTGTCACAAGGGAGGGCGCGGAAATCGGCAGGGCGCAGGCGGCACAGGCGGAAGCGTGCAAAAAAGAGGCGGACGCCCGCATGAATCCCGTCCTTCTCAAACCCACCACGGATATGGGTTCGCAGGTCATCGTCATGGGCAAGCCCGTGGGAAATTACTCCGCGCGCGAATATTATTCCTTTAAGAACAACCTGAAAGAGCAGATTTTGCAGGCATACGAAAGCCTGGCGGCGGAAAACGATTTTATCGTCATCGAGGGGGCGGGCAGCCCCGTCGAGCTGAACCTCAACAAAGACGACATCGTCAA
The DNA here is from genome assembly GCA_949292885.1 of uncultured Bacillota bacterium. GTDB lineage: Bacteria > Bacillota > Clostridia > Christensenellales > Borkfalkiaceae > Borkfalkia. The sequence continues at coordinate 1,622 of CASFBD010000070.1, read as the reverse complement.
CATGGGGATGGCCAGGATGGCGGGCGCCCCCGTCCTTCTGGTGGGGGACATCGACCGCGGCGGCATTTTCGCTCAGCTGTGCGGCACTCTTTCCCTGCTCCCGCAGGAGGAGAGGGACATGGTGAAGGGGCTTCTCGTCAACAAATTCCGCGGCGATCTTACCCTGTTCGACGAGGGAAGAAAACTTCTGCAAAAACTTGCAGGCAAACCCGTCATCGGCGTCATGCCTTACACAAAGGTGGACATCGACGACGAGGACAGCCTGTCCGAACGCTTGCAAAACAAACGCGGAGAGGGGATGGATATTGCGGTCATACGTCTGCCCAAGATCTCCAATTTTACGGATTTTTCGCCCTTTGCGCGCGCCCGCGGCTGCTCCGTGCGCTATGTGGAGAAGGCGGAGGAGTTCGGCTCGCCCGATCTTGTCATTCTGCCAGGGACAAAGAGCACCATCGAAGATCTGCGCTTTCTCAAAAAAAGCGGCCTTGCCGAACAGGTGGTGGCGGCAGCGCACCGCAAAGTTCCCGTGTTCGGGGTTTGCGGCGGGTTTCAGATGTTGGGCAAAAGCGTGGAAGATCCGCACGGCGCCGAGGGCGGCGGCAGGGAAGAGGGACTGGGACTTCTGCCCGTTTCCACCGTGTTTGAAGGGGAAAAGTGCCTGCGCGAAACACAAGGCGTCATCGGCGGGCTTTCGGGCATTTTCTCCGGCCTGAACGGAAAAAAATTCAGCGGGTACGAGATCCACATGGGCAAGTCGGGGACGGAGCGCGCGATCATCTCCGAGGGGAACGTGTACGGCACATACGTTCACGGCATTTTCGACGAGGCCGGCATTTGCGAAAGCATTCTGCGTGCGCTGGGCGGCGAAACGGAGGAGGACGCGGACGCGCGCACCGTGCGCGAGCGCAACTACGAACTGCTCGCGGACGTGTTTGAAAGGAACGCGGACGTTGCCGCACTGATAAAGATCATTGAAGAGGGGATCTGATATGATACACATTTATTGCGGAAACGGCAAGGGGAAAACCACCGCGGCGGTGGGCCTTGCGGTGCGCGCGGCGGGCGCGGGCAAGAAAGTTTTGTTTGTCCAGTTTTTCAAAAACGGTGTTTCCTCGGAAATACGCGTGTTGCAAAAAACAGAGAACGTGCACGTACTTTTTGAACCGAAATATTACGGACGGGTGTCCAACATGACGCCCGGGGAAAGGGAAGAGAGCAAAAAAGCGTATATGCGCCTGTTTGAAGAGTGCGCAGCTTTGGTACAGGCGGGGCAGGCGGATCTTGCGGTGCTGGACGAGGCGGTGTCTGCCTGCAACCACGGCATTTTGGAGGAAGAGAAGGTACTCGCTTTTCTGGACGGCGCGCGCGATGCGGAAATCGTTTTAACTGGCAGGGATCCGGACGAACGGCTTTTAAACCGCGCGGACTATGTGACGGAAATGGTCAAAAGAAAGCATCCTTACGACGGCGGCATACCCGCCCGCAAAGGGATAGAATTTTAAAAAACCGGGCTGTGTCAGAAATGATATGCACCCCAAAAGTTGGACACTTTTGGAGGTGCATATTTTCATGTCAAAAGGAAAGAAGTTTAACACAAAGTACTCGCCAGAATTCAAGTTATC
>CASFBD010000069.1 GCA_949292885.1 uncultured Bacillota bacterium | reverse complement strand
AAAAACTTTTTTACTGATAATTACGACCACCCGATTTACGAGTGTGGAATACTGCTTATAGATATGATTTACTTTGTAAAGGAATTGAGATAAATTTCAATTTATCGAGTTGTCATGTTGGTTTTGTGGTAAAAATTTTTTACAAGTACAGCAACACTATACTTTGCAAGTAAAATTGTGTATTTTTGCAAAGTAAAAGAAAGACTAACGAAATTTTTTCGTTAGTCTTTCTTAATGTCTAAAAAATCCCTATGGGAAAAGCGGTAAAGAGAAACCTTTTTTACTTTTATCTTAGATTGCTCCCGACAAACATCGTGCCGATACCTTCGTCGGAAAGGATCTCGACAAGGATGGAATGTTCTACCCTTCCGTCGATGATAAACACCTTGTTCACCCCGCGGCGGATCGCCTCTTTACAACAATCGATCTTGGGGATCATTCCCCCGCTGATGATGCCCTGTTTGACAAGGGAAGGAATGTCACTGACAGAGATCTTTTCGATCAGACTGGACTCGTCGTTTCTGTCACGGAGCACTCCCTTTGTGTCGGTCATAAGGATCAGGCTGTGCGCGCTGAGAGCGCCTGCGATCACTGCGGAAGCGGTGTCAGCATTGACATTGTAAATATGCCCCTCGTCATCATATCCTACCGTGGAAACTACGGGAATATACCCCGCATCCAGCGCATCGGTAATGACCTTTGTATCCATCTGGATGATCTTGCCGACATACCCCAGCTTTTCGTTTTCCTTGCAGCATTTCATCATGTGACCGTCAATGCCGCAAAGTCCCAGTGCCTTTCCGCCGAATCCTTCCAAAAGATTGACAAGCGATTTGTTGATCTTGCCCGCAAGCACCATGCGGACGATTTCCGCCGTTTCCTCGTCCGTGTAGCGCAGTCCGTCCACAAAAACGCTTTCCTTGCCCACACGCTTGAGCATTTCGGAAATCTCCGGCCCGCCGCCGTGCACGAGCACAACTTTGACACCGATCAGATTGAGCAACACAATGTCGTGCATGACGGACATTTTAAGGTCTTCATTGATCATAGCGTTGCCGCCGTACTTGATGACGACGATCTTGCCGTTGTATTCCCTGATATAAGGCAGAGCCTCGCTGAGGATCTGCGCGCGGAATTGTTTATCCTGCATATTTTCCATTTTCTGCTCCTCAGGTGCGGTAATCCCCGTTGATCTTCACATATTCATAGGTAAGATCACAGCCCCAGGCAGTCGCCTTACCGTTCCCGTCGTCCAAACCGATGAGAATTTCTATTTCCTTTTCGGAAAGGATCTTTTTTGCCTCTTCCTCGGAAAAAGGCACGCCGCTCCCGTTCCTGCACACGGCAAGTTCGCCTGCGCGGCTCTTGAAATCGACACTGACTTTTGTAACGTCTACGTCCGCCCCCGAATACCCGATGGCGCACAAGACCCTGCCCCAGTTTGCATCCGCCCCGAACATCGCCGCCTTGAACAGCGAAGATTTGATAACGGACTTTGCAACCGTACGTGCCGCAGACTTGCTCTTTGCGCCCGTTACTTTACACTCCAGAAGTTTGGTGGCGCCCTCTCCGTCGCCCGCGATCTTACGGCACAGATACGTCGTCACTTTGGAAAGCGCCTTGCGGAAAGCGTTGAAATCCTTACCGGGTGCCGTGACCGGCTCGTTGCCCGCACAACCGTTTGCAAGCACCGCAACCATATCGTTTGTAGAAGTATCACCATCCACGCTGACCATATTAAAGGAATCTTTAACGTCTGCCGAAAGTGCCTTCTGCAACATGGCAGGAGAAATGGCGGCATCTGTCGTAATAAAGATAAGCATGGTCGCCATGTTGGGATTGATCATCCCCACACCTTTCCCGATGGCGCCGATGTGGCACTCTTTGCCGCCCAGCGTAAAGCTGTACGCGATCTCTTTGGAAATTGTATCCGTGGTCATGATCCCCTGCGCGGCGAGGTTGCTTCCCTCCTCGCTCAGACCGCTGACAAGAGAAGGCATCCCCTCGCGAATGGGATCAATAGAAAGAGGCTGACCGATCACACCCGTAGATGCGACGATCACGTCACTTGCCGGAATACCCGTGGCGTCTGAAACAAGAGAGCACATCTGCTCGGCGATCTCCTCGCCGTTTGCATTGCAAGTATTGGCGTTGCCGCTGTTGCAGACGATCGCACTCGCGTATCCGTCTGCCACGTGTTTCTTAGTCACAAGAATGGGCGCGCCCTTGACGAGGTTCTGCGTATAGACGCACGCGGCAGAAGCGCGCACCTCCGTAACAATGAGGGAAAGATCGCGCTTTGTTTTATTTTTGCGGATACCGCAATGCACACCGTTTGCTTTGAATCCGATCGACGCACACACGCCGCCCTGAATCTTTTTCATAATTCCTCCGTTCACAATGAGAGAGAAGTACGCTCGTCTATCCCGAGCATAATGTTCATGCACTGCACGGCCGCGCCGGACGCTCCCTTGCCGAGATTGTCAAATACAGATGCAAGCAAAATACGCTCCTCGTTGCCGTCTATGTAAATTTCCATATCGTTTGTTCCTGCCAACGGATTAGCAGGCAGAAAACTCTTGCTTTCCTGCGCGATTTTAATGAAATTCTGTCTCGCATAGTACTCTGCAAAATACTCTTTCAATGCTTTTACATCCATTTTCTTCTGCATAAGTCTTACATGAAGAGGAACAGACACGCACATTCCGCAATAATAATCGGAAACAATCGGCTGGAAGGAAGGCGCATACGCAAGCCCGCATACCGCCTGCATTTCCGGCAAATGCTTATGCTTCTGCCCCAAAGCATACTGCCTGGGGCTGTCCAATTCCGCACTTCTCCCCTCGGCTTCGTACTCCGCGATCATCTTTTTTCCGCCGCCGCTATAACCCGTCACCGAATGGCAGACGAGCGGATAATCGGGAGCTATGATGCCACCCGCGATTAGCGGATATACAAGCGAAATAAAACCGCTCGCGTGACAACCGGGAACAGCAACGCGTTTCCCCTCCGCAATTTTTTTGCGATGCTGCGCAGAAAGTTCGGGGAACCCGTACGCCCAATCGGGATTTGTCCTGTGCGCCGTGGAAGCATCCAGGATCTTTACTTTGTCGTTTTCGCAGAGAGCGACCGATTCCTTTGCCGCTGCATCGGGAAGACAGAGAAAGACAATATCCGCTCCGTTGATACATTGTTTACGCGCCGCGGGATCCTTGCGCAGTTCCTCAGGAAGAGTGATGATGTTCAGGTCCTTTCGCTTGCCCAGCCTTTCAAAGATCTGAAGCCCCGTCGTCCCCTCTTTGCCGTCTATAAATACATTGACCATATTTCCGTAATCTCACTCAAAATACGCTTTGCGACGCGCTGCCCGCGCGCCGCAAAGAAAAGATCATTTCAGTTTTTTCGCATCCAGCATCGCCTTTACTTTGACAGGTAATCCAAACAGGTTGATAAAGCCCTCTGCATCGTGCTGGTTGTAAACGTCCTCTTCTCCGAACGTTGCAATTTCCTCGCTATACAGAGAATGAGAACTCGTCGTGCCTGCGGGAATAATGTTCCCCTTGTACACTTTCAGTTTGACATCGCCGGAAACGTTTTCCTGCGTCTTATCCACAAACGCGGAAAGCGCTTCGCGCAGAGGTGTAAACCACTGCCCGTTGTATACGAGTTCGGCAAAGCGGATGGCTACGTGCTGTTTGAAATGCTGCGTTTCCTTATCCAGGCAGAGCATTTCCAGCTGTTCGTGCGCAAAGTAAAGAATGCTGCCGCCGGGGGTTTCGTACACGCCGCGGCTCTTCATTCCGACAAGACGGTTTTCCACAATGTCGATCAGTCCAACGCCGTTTTTCCCGCCGATCTCATTGAGCCTGTGCATGAGCTCCACAGCTCCCATCTTTTTACCGTCCAACGCAACGGGAATACCCTTTTCAAACGTAAGGGTGAGATAGGTAGGCTGATCGGGCGCCTTTTCGGGAGAGACACCCATTTCAAGAATGTCATCGTACTTGGGTTCGTTGGCAGGATCTTCCAGATCCAGCCCTTCGTGCGAAAGATGCCAAAGGTTTTTGTCCTTGGAATAGCTCGTTTCGCGGGTGATCTTAAGAGGAATATTGTGTGCTTCCGCATAATCGATCTCTTCGTCACGGCTCTTGATGCTCCAGATCCTCCACGGCGCAATGATCGTCATTTCCGGCGCAAAAGCCTTGATGGTGAGCTCAAAGCGCACCTGGTCATTCCCCTTTCCCGTGCAGCCGTGGCAGATAGCATCCGCACCCTCTTTTTTTGCGATCTCGACGATACGCTTTGCAATAACAGGCCGCGCAAAAGACGTGCCGAGCAAATACTTATTCTCATACACAGCACCCGCTTTCATCGTGGGATAAATGTAATCTTCAATGAATTCTTTGCGCAGATCTTCTATGTAAAGCTTGGAAGCACCCGTTTTGAGAGCCTTCTCTTCCAGCCCGTCCAGTTCGCTCTCCTGCCCGACATCTGCGGAAACAGCGATCACTTCGCAGTTGTTGTAATTTTCTTTCAGCCACGGGATGATAATGGACGTATCCAGCCCGCCCGAATAAGCAAGAACTACCTTCTTGATCTCTTTCTTTTCCATATGGGTTTAACCTCATCTTTTTACTGGTTTGATTATACCGCCAACAATTTTCAAAGTCAAGCGTTTTCAACCATCTTTTTCAGAAAATATTCAATTTTAAACATTTTAAATTGTATAAAGCGTATAAATATTCGCATTTTTTGAATATTTTATGAATATTTCAGGAAATAAAATTAAAAGGACATTGAAGTTGCTTTTACAGCAGTCCTGACGCATGATTTTGCACAACCAATACGAACTTCTTTTCGGAAAAACCAGAAAAGACAAAAGTCAAAAAAGAGAGCGGGGTACATTTCTGCTACACACCCCGCTCTTCTTACTTTATGAGCATTTTGCTTTATCCGAAAGATTTATCCGTCATTATCCTGCACTCCATTAAGCAATGGCACCCCTTGCAAAAAAGAATCACAGCAAACTTAAACAAACATTCTGCCCCTTGTCTGCTACCATCCAATATTCAGAAAAACACCAGCGGTTTCCGCGAAACTTTTACCTCTGCCTCCGTCTTACTTCTTTGCCGTAAAACCGTAGGTACCGATCGTTTCTCCCGTTTTCACATAGCGATTCTGAACATAAGCGATGAGTTCCCCGTCGGGAATGCTCAACTTGCCACCTTGTAACCAATCCTCTCTGGCAGTGACGCCGACGATCTCTGCAAGGAACATCACGTGCGTTTCCAGCTCTACTTTCTGTCTCACGACACACTCAAGAGAGACAGGACATTCAGCAACAGCGGGTGCGGAAACGTGCTCACACTTTTGTTTGGTCAGAGAAAACTTTTCAAATTTATCCGTATCACGGCCGGAAACAACGCCGCATCCGTCTAAGACATTCAAAAGATCCTGCGAAACGAGGTTAACAACAAACTCACCTGTTTTGTTGATGATCTCGTAAGAATATCTCGAACGGCGCACGGATATGCTGACCATGGGCGGCTCGGAATTGATCGTTCCCGCCCACGCGATGGTGACAATATCCGAAATCTGCCCGTCCCCGCAGGAAACGAGAACGGCGGACACGGGTGCCAAATGGGTAGAAGCCCTTACCTCTGTTTTCATGTTCAAACCTCCTGTATAGCGTCAATGATATAAACTTGTGAGAAAGGCGTACTCTTTCAAACGGCGGAGCCGCTGTTTATAATCGGGGCAATGCACACAGACCAGATCCCAAAAATCGCGCGAATGATTCATTTCCCGCAGATGACACAACTCGTGCACAAGGACGTATTGACGCACTTCGGGAGGGAGCATCAACAGCCGCCAGTTGAGCTTGATCGTACCATCGCTGTCACAACTGCCCCAACGCGCACGAAAGTCGCGCACCTGTACATCAGAAGGTTCCAGCCCTGTGCGCCGCGTCAAAGAAAACATCTCCTCTTCCAGTAAAAACGATCTGGACGATTGCAAAATCTTGCGCACGCCTCGCCCGTCCTTGCAATAAAAAACACCGTCTCGCTCCTCGTCTTTTTTTGCCCCGTAAAAAAGAGGCAATTCCTCTCCGTTGACGAGAACAGCCGTCCCGTTTCTGACAGCAGAAAATTTAGGATCGCTCTGTTTTTTTATCGTCTTGCCGATCCACATACTCTTATTTTCAAGAAAGGCCAAAATACGCTCCTGCGACATTCTCTGCGGGGCGCGGACGATCACCTTTCCACCCGTAACAGTAACGGAAAGAGTTTTCCTGGCAGAGCGGATCAGTTCGTACTCAAACCCGATCAAAACAAACCCTCGCGGAGATTACCGTTTCGTCCATATTTTTAAACCCTTCCACCGCAAACACACCGGGCTCAATTTCCTGCCTGTAAAAACTGAGAACGTCCCCTTCGTGCGACTGCTTGACATAATGGATCTGAAAGCTCCGCAATTCATGTTCTTCCAGCTCACGAACGGAAAAGCAGTTGAACACATAATCGGCATACTTGATGTTGTTGACGTGTCGGTTCAGATCGTATTCGGAATTGGCGACGCGCAGGGAAAAGTCAGGTTCCCCCTTCCTCTCGACGGACGGGATCCTCCAATCATCAAACAAAATACTATGTTCCTGCCTATACTCCATGTCAGGTTGAGAAACGAGGGACGCGGGAACGATCCTTCCGCTCTTTTTTAAAATACACCAGCGCGAAAAGGCACGCATCGCAACACCCTTCTCATCCGAAAGCGTAAAGCTGCGCTCGAAGATCGCCTTGTTGGGCGCGTGCGGCCAAGTTTCCACACGCACCTTATCCATGAATTGCGGACGACGCTCTATCTGCACATAAATTTTAGACAACACCCAAAAGTAATCTTCCTCGGCAAGCTTGGCAAAACCCATCCCCATTTCCTCGGAATGCTGACCTGCCGTTTCCTGAAAATACCCCAAAATGGCGGACGGTCGGATCCTCTGTAAAAAATCCGTTTCATAATTTCTAAGGATAAAATCCCGTTCCAAATTATTTTTTATTAGCATTTTGCGCCTCTCTTTTTTCTGTGATTTATTTTACAACAAACATCTGAATTTGTCTACCTCTTTCTTTTAATTTTTATGGAATACAGAGTACAAATTCTCATTTATACGCTTATTATGTCAGACATAATACTACGTAAAAGTTACAAAGTTACAAAATTTATGCGAAAATATTGACAAATTTTGTCTAATCATGTATAATACAGAAAAAGGAGGTGCCTACGATGGAACCCGAAGATACAAACGAAAAACAGCCGGAAAATTCCGAAAATGCCTCCTCTATCAGCAGCGATCTGATCAGAGGACATATCAATACCATCATCTTAAGGATGTTGTACGACGGAGATAAGTACGGATACGAGATCATCAACGAAATTGAAGAGAAAAGCAAGGGGCAATATTCGCTGAAACAACCCACACTTTACAGCGCGCTCAAGCGTCTGGAAAGTCAGGATTACGTCACCTCCTACTGGGGCGGAGCAAGCAGCGGCGGCAGGAGAAAATATTTCCAGATCACGGACAAAGGCAAAGCCATTGTAGAACACAACCTTGCCGAATGGGAGTATTCCAGAACAGTCATCGACAGTCTGATTTCCGAACGTGATTAAGATTTCAGCAACCCTCCCCCCTCCTCTTCCGTTGACTTTCAGATCCTGAAAAAATCCACTTCACGCGTCCCCGTTTCCTATGCGGAAGAGGAAGACGACATTGAACTGATGGAAGAAGTTCCCGTTTCCCGCAATCAGGATACGTCTGAAGAGAAAACGGATCCCACCCCTTCACAAGAGGAAATTTTACCTCCTGTGCAGGAAGAAACTCAGGCCGTTGCCGAAGAGGCACAACCGGTTCAGGCACAGCCTGCCGCTGCCGAAGAAACGCAACCGGTTCAGGCACAGTCTGCCTCAGAGAGCTCCGTTGTTTTCGAGCGTACAGAAGTGCAACCTGCCCCTGCAGAGCAGAGCGCACAGGAGCGCGAAACACAGGAAGAGGCGGACAGACCCAAGGAAACAATGCCCCTCACCGAGGCGGAAAAACAGCGCATCCACGAAAACTACCGCGCACTCATCGGAAACGAAGAGGACGCCACCTCCCATTACTACGCACACGTCACAAAGGACAGATCGGAAGAGGGCGACCAACAACGCGGCTACGATGAGCCAATGCAAAATGCCTACGCCGACCAATATGAGCAGGACGATTATTATGCAGCTTCCCCTTCCGCGGCTGACATGATGTATGCGAGCAAATCTCCTGCGGAACGAAATTATAAAGATCTTTTAAACAAGCTGTACGACTCCTCAAACATTCAGGAAAGCTATTACGAGGAAATGGAACAGCAAGCCATGCAACCTCAGCCGCAGGAGCCTCCCGCAGCAGAAGAGCCGCCCGCTCCCCAGACCTACGAACAGCCTGCCCGCACCGAACAGGAAGTACCTGCGCAGACTGTCCGACCCGCAGGAAATACGGCAAGCAACATCGAATTTTACGACGTAGAAGAGCGCGCTCAGAAAGACGGCCTTCGCGTAACCACAACAAACGGCTCGAGAAACCGCACTGCTTCCAAAAACATCGGCAATACATTCAATAAAGGGAAAGCGCTCTTTTTGACTGCAGTCTACGTTTTTGTAGTCATGCTTGCGGAGTGCATCATCAGCCATTGTCTGCGCAACCAGCTGGAAACAGGCACTCTTTACATCCTTCTTCCCTACATCGCCACCTTTGTGATGCTGGGCGTATTCCTCTTTCTCTACCTCAACGGCTACGGCAAAAACAGCAGAAAATCGCAATCGAGAACGTATATTTCAGCAAGCCTTATCATCTTTGCAGACATCGTTCTCATCATCGTTGTAATTGCGTATCTCGCCATTTATTTCGGCGACACAACTCTTCCTACATGGATCCAGATCGTAAAATACGCAATTTTCCCCATCATCTTCTGCTTCAACCTGCCGCTCTTTGCCATTCTGTATCGTGTAAACTGCAACAAACAGTAATACAAAACCCCTTGCTTGTGCAAGGGGTTTTTAATTTTTTAAATTTCGATGCGCAGACCGTCATACGCCGCCAAAAAGCCGTACCCGTCTGCCACTTTGCACAACCTGTCACGGAAAGGCGCTGAATTATGTGAAAAGTGCGTTACGCAAAACCGAGTGTCCGTTCCTGCTATGCCGCAATCCAAGAGCATTTCACGCAGACGCACATTTTCCGCAAAACCCATATGTCTGCCCGAATGCGGGTTGGCATCATCCGCAAAGGTACAGTCCATGCTTACAAAGTCTGCCTTTACACCATTTACGCGCAAAAAGGAAAAACACTCTTCCTGTAAAAAACCCGTATCGTTGAGATAGAGCAATGTCTTGTCTTTACGGATACAATACAAAAGCGCCTGTTCCTTTGGTGTATGTACGGCGGGAAGAGTGAGGATCTCATATCCCGCCACAGTAAATTTTTCAAATGGTTTACATTCATGCAGTCGGATATTCTGCCTTACCTGCTCGCGAATTTCCCGCCTTGTGTCCTCCGAAAAAACGGAAAGCACCTCCGAATTTCCATAAATATCCAGCGTACGGCTGGTGATACCGCTGGCAAACTTGTAACCGCGGTTGACAAATTCCTGCGCATAAAAATGGTCCGTATGTGAATGCGTGACCAACAGTGCTTCCGCCGCAGAAAGATCTATGCCGAAACGCAGGGAATGCAAATAGCTGTCCGGCGGGAAATCAATGAGCAGTTTTCCGTCGATGAACGCCTGCGAGCGAGTACGGCATTCCCTTTGCAGATTTTGCCGCGCTTTCTGACATGATTCGCAATTACAGAATACGGCAGGAAAGCCTTCCGCGGCTCCCGTACCGAGATATTGAATGATCATAAGTCCGCCTCAGCATTCGTATAAGATCGTGACAGGGCCGTCGTTGTACTGACGGATTTTCATATCCGCGCCGAACACGCCCATACGTACGGA
>CASFBD010000068.1 GCA_949292885.1 uncultured Bacillota bacterium | reverse complement strand
AGTTTTTTTGTATACCTGCTTCTTTCTGCTGCTAAAGCCTGTGTCGTTTTCCTTTTATCCACCGGCATAGCCGGTGGTTTTTGCTTGATAGAAAAAAAGCGCCCGCGGAATTTTCCGCCGGCGCTTTTTGTCCTGAAAAACAGGATACGTTATTCTGTTCTGAGAGCCACGACGGGATCTCTCCGCGCCGCCGCAGAAGCGGGGAAGAGCCCTGAAAGCAGGGTGAGAACAATGCTGATGACAACCATGATGACCGCAGCAAGCCAGGGAAGGGCGGCAAGCCCGGCAATCCCCGTCAGCGGCGTGAGTATGGCATTGATGATCACCTGCAGCAGGTACGCCACCGCAATACCGATAAGACCAGCACACAACCCTATTAAAAAAGTCTCCGCATTGAACACGTGCTTGATGTCCTTTTTCCTTGCGCCGATGGAGCGCAGAATACCGATCTCCTTTGTCCTCTCCACCACGGAAACGTAAGTGATGACTCCGATCATGACCGTGGAAACGACGAGCGAAATGCCCGTAAACGCAACAAGTACGTACGTAATGGCATCCAAAATGGTCTGCATCATGCCCATCAGCACACCCACAGTATCCGTGTATTTGATTTCCGTAGGGCCATCGTAATCGTCCAGGGAATCATGCGTTTTCAGCCATTCTTCCTGAGCCTGCGCTACCTTGACATCGTTCCAGTCGTCCAGGTATTTGATGATCTGTTCCTTTGTTTCAAAGTCTTTCGGATAAATAGACAGCGCGTTGGGAACATCCGTCCCGCCCAAAGAGCGAAGGGTGGCCTCATTCCCCGTCCCGTTGGTGATATAAGCCGTCTTTAAAAAAGCCAGTTCGTCAGGGATATATCCCGCAATATCGGGACTGATCTGCGAATAGTATGTTCCGTTAAGGTGAGAAGCGGGGGAAAGATAGATCTCCTGCCCCATAAAACTGATATGTCCGCCGCTGGCAAGCGTCCCTGTGAAATCCGACTGCATCCAGTTCACGATCTCGGACTGCATATTCTTCTGAATATAATTGTCCACCAGCTGTTCGGTGAGGTTCAGTCCGCTGGAAAGACAGCCGTACGTCAGCCCGTCTTTCAGCCGCAGGATCCCCGTAACTTTGATCTGTATGCCCTGTTCGGGCGTCGCATCCAGCAAAGTATCATCCTTTGTATAGTCTCCCCTGTTTCCGAGATATTCAAACGCATAAGGAGACTGCGGATCGGAATTCCTTGCATATACTTCGTCGTTGTAGAACAACGTGAAGGGTTTTTCCAGCAGTTCGTCAAACGTATAAGTGAGATAATCGCCGATCTCCTCCGTTTCCGCCCCCTGTGTATCGCCGCCGCCCAGCTCAAACAGACTGAGGAACGTGTCCTCATCAATGTAACCCAACTGCGCGAGCGTGAGGTCGGTCAGCTCGTTGTTTCCGCCGATGACAAGCACTGCTTCGTCCGGATTTTGAGGGAACGTACCCTTCAAAACATCGTACTGCGACAGGACGTATTCGGAATAGCGATCCCTGTCAATGTCAAACCGGGAAGTCCCCGGCATCTGGTTGACCACCGCCCCGAGATAATCCACAAGATAAGCCATCTGTGCGTATTTTTCTTCCTGCTTGGAAAGAACATCCGTAAAATATTCTTTGAGTGAGGAGAGCGAGCGCACTTCCGTATGCTCGTTGCCTTCCGCATCCTTTGTGCTGACCGTCGTAAAGAGATTGTCCGTCAAGGTCACGCCCGTATCGTCCGAGATGGCAAAATACAGAGATTCGTCCAACCCTTCGTAAATGTAATCGATGTACCCTTCCTGCGAAATGTCGTTAGAAACGGTCATGCCCTGCGCGATCTGCGTCAGAAAAGAATTGACGTAGACTTTATTGTCCAGTTCGGAAAGGTCTGGCATATCGTTCGCCGAAGCAAAGCCGCTTATGATCGCCATGGGGTCGAGCGACGTTTCCGTGATCTGAAGCGGATAATAAGAGAGCATATCCTCTTCCGTTTTGCGGATATAATTGGAAAAGCCCGAGGAGAGCGCCAGCACAAGACATACGCTGATGATTCCGATGCTTCCGGCAATGGAAGTGATGAGCGTGCGTGTCTTTTTCGTGAGCAGATTCCTGCCGCTCAGCTGCAATGCAGTCAGCAGGGACATACTCGTTTTTGATTTCTTTTTGCGCTCCGCAGGCTGTTTTACAGGTGCTTCCTGCGGTGTTTCCTCTTCTTCCTCTGTAAGAGGATGGGAATCGGAAATGATCTGCCCGTCTTTGAGTTCCACGATGCGCGACGAATATTTTTTTGCCAGCTCCGGATTGTGGGTGACCATAATGACCAGCCGTTCTCCCGCGATCTCTTTGATCAGGTCCATGATCTGGACGCTCGTCACCGTATCCAATGCCCCTGTCGGCTCGTCAGCAAGAAGTATTTCCGGATTGTTGACGAGTGCCCTGGCAATGGCGACCCTCTGCATCTGTCCGCCCGAAAGCTGGTTGGGCTTTTTGTTCAGTTCCGCGCCCAACCCCACGCGCTCCAGCGCGTGGGCAGCTCGCTGCCTGCGCTCCTGCGCAGAAACGCCCGAAAGAGTGAGCGCCAGCTCCACGTTGCCGAGTATCGTCTGGTGCGGGATCAAATTGTAAGACTGAAACACAAACCCGATGCTGTGATTGCGATAAGCGTCCCAGTCTCCGTCTTTAAAGTTCTTTGTGGAGACACCCTTGATGATCAGATCACCCTGGGTGTAATGATCCAGCCCGCCGATGATATTCAAAAGCGTGGTCTTCCCGCACCCGGAAGAGCCGAGAACGGATACAAATTCCTTTTTACGGAATCCGAGCGTGATACCCTTCAGTGCATGGACCGTACTGTCCGCCACTTTATAATCTTTCGTGATTCCTTCCAGTTTCAGGATTGCCTTTGCCATACCGTATGTTATGCTCCTTGCTTAGGAAATTTTAACCGTTTTCGTGCAGCCGCGCTTCGCGCCCGGAAATAGAACCCGATACGCTTTCGCACGCATCCAAAAATTCGTTTGCCCGATCTAAAAACTCTTCCATCCTCTGTTCGCCCAGCTTTTCCGTAACCCGATCCAGAAAAAACGCAAATTTTTGCTTCATCTGCTCATAAATGCCGCGCGCGAACTCGGAAAGCTCTATATATGCGATCTTTTTGTCCTTCACGTCCGGAACCCGCCGCACAATATTATTCTTTTCCAGCTTATGCACCATCTGTGACACCGCGGAACGCGTGACTCCCAGTTTTTTCGCAAGCTGACTGGAAATGACGCGGTTTCCCGTCTCTTTTGCAGCAATGATCTCCCGTACCATCTGCATTTCCGTGCTGTTTAAAGACTGCGTCTCCTCAAAAAGACGCAAATCCCCCAACCTTTTGCCTATGCGGTAGATCTCTTTCAAAAAGAAGGTTACTTCCATTTTTCGTTCCCGCCTCTGTAAAAACATGTTAAGTTCTTAATCATTTACAATCATATCGCAAAGCCAAATAAAAGTCAAACATCAGCACAGAAGTTGCAACCCTTTTCACGAGAATATCATTTAACAAAAAAACAAAACGGTCCGTGCAATCCCGGCCGTTTTGTTTTATGTCACCAATCCTGTTTTTTCAAAGATTTGCTCTTTACATCGTCATAATATTCAAAATATTTTTGTTTGAAATTTTTCTCCTGTTCCCCCTGCTCCGACAACAACCGGGAAAGCTCCTCAGGCGTGAAATCGGAAAGGTCGGCTTCGCCGTCGTAAGAAGAAAAAAACTTATAAAGTTCCGCTTCGGACATTTCTCCCTCCTCTCACCTGCGTTCGCGGCGATACAGATACATCGTCGTCCCCGCAGCATCCGTACCGATGCTGTATTTTTTCAGATACGGCGTGAGTTTTTCCATCAATTTTTTAAACGAATTGCACCCGAAATTCTTCGGAACGAAATCCGAGTACTTCTGCTTCATTTCTGAGGAGATCTGGGAATAGTACGCCTTGCCGCTGTTGTCGATCATGCGGTCGATAATATTGTGCAGATCGCTCTTGCGCTTGTTGTCCAGCATCTCCTCCTGCACTGCGACAGGCTGCGGTTTTTCCGCCGGCTGGTTCTTTTCCTTTTTGCCCTTCGTATTTACCGCAGGCTTGACTTCCGCATTTGCATCGAGATAGATAAATTCATTAAACGCATTGACAAAACTCTGGTTTACGTTTCTGCCGCCCAATCCGATCACAGTCTTGTCGCGTTCGCGCAGCTCCCGTACCAGACGGGTATAATCTGAATCCCCCGCCGCAATGATAAAAACATCGATGTCCTTTTCAAACAAAATGACGAGCGCCTGAATGATCAGCGCAATATCAATGGTATTTTTGCGGGGCTGAACTTCAAATTGCTGTTCCGCAGTCATGGAAAAACGATTTACTTCCTCTTTCCACCCTTTGACGGCAGACTTCGACCAATCGGCAAAAATGCGTTTTACAACGATATTGCCGTAATTGGACGCCTCGTCAAAAATCTGCTTTGCGGAGGAAGACGGAACATTTTCCGCATCGATCAGCACGGCGACATTGTTTATTTTTTCCATAACCTACCCCTTTTCATGCCATAATCACGAAAAATATTATAGACGATTTGCCTTCAACTGTCAAGCAAGGAAAAGTTATCCTGTCCCCGGGAAAGAAAAAAGAGAAAAAATTTTTCTGAAAGCCTGCGAAAACGATTGAAAATTTTTACAATATGCTGTATAATATAAAAGATTTCAGTTATGGGGATGTAGCTCACCCGGTAGAGCGATACGTTCGCAACGTATAGGTAGTCAGTTCGAGTCTGATCATCTCCACCAAACGGGAACTATCCGAACACCACTATTACAGAACAGTGGGTTCGGGTAGTTTTTTTATTGCCGCTGAAGGAATAACTCTCCGAATTTTTTGCCCTTCGTTGTGGCTATCGTAGCACAGTTCTCGCGGAAGTCAACGGGAAAAATTATCGCTGAAAAATAGAATAGCTCTATACACGGAAAGCCGGGTAGGTCAATTTGACCTGCTCGGCTTTTTTGCGTTTACGGTAGTTTATCCGTTATCTGTATGCAATAATTTTGTCCTTTGTCGTTGACTTCCGATTTACCTCTTTTGAGTGAGCGTGAGCATATCTCGCCCGGTGCTCCTGTCGCCCCTGCCGAAAGGCAAAATAAAAATTCGGAGGTAAAACTCTATGAAAACCAAAGTTTCCAATTTCACCGAGTTCAGAGCGTATTATCTCTCTGAATTTGAACTGTACGATGGCGAAGCGTTCATCACCTTCAACATCGTCGGCATCGACCTTGACCGCAATGAAGTACAGGTCGCCGTGTCTAACAGAGGTAAAATCAGCGTCGTAACGCATGACCTCATGACGGATAAAAACGGCAGGCTTTACTTCGAGTACGGCGTCATGTTCGAGCGCGTGTATCTGGACGAGTTCGAGGAGGCTGCATAATGAAACTCACTCTTGCCAACATCAAGGAACTCAAACGCAAGTCGGACAGTCCTTTGACGCGCCGTGTGTGCAATTACGTCATTGACCGCTGGGGTGATTACAGCGACAAGAAGTATATCTTTACAGACGTGCTGCATTACGGCTGTCAGTCGGGCGTTGTGGGCGAACTCATCTACTATTCGGATACGGTGCGCTTCTACAAGCAATACCGCCAAGAAATCAATGCGCTGCTGTACGAAACCATGAACGGCACGGGGCTTTACGCACCTTCGGAACTCTTCGGCGAAAAATGGGACAAGGAAGATCCCCTCGCACAGGACGACTACAACCAGAATCTGCTGGCATGGTTCGGCTTTGAAGAAACGCTTCGAAACATCGGTTACAACTTTGAAACATTAGAAAATTGCATTTAAGGAGAAAAACACTATGAACGACAAGAACAACGCAAAGAAAGAAAAGGCAATAGAGCTTCTGAAAGAGATGGACATCTATGCCCCGTACATCAAGGGCTTCCGCGAAAACGACAAAGTGTGCTTTTTTGAACGCTTCGGCGGGTATTGGGCAGATCAGGAACCCGAACTCTACGAAAAGATGAAAGCGCTTGAAAAGAAATACAACTGCCTCGTGTATGCTATCACGCACGAATTTACCGACTTCGGCGAGTGCTATTCTTTCCTAATTGTAACGGACTATAAATCGGAATGGAAAACGCTCATGCACACCGAAGGCAACAAACATACCGCCTTTGCCTACGTCTGGAATAAAGACGACGATTGGTGCAGCGAGTTCGGCAGCGTGACCGTGCAGAGCTTCGGCGGCGGTATCAGAAGGATCGCGTAAAAAGGAGGAACGACAATGAACGATTACGCTTACAAGACAATGGCGCACATCCACTCTCTGAAAGGAGAGATGGACGAGATCACGGTACTTGAAAAGGTCGGCGAGAACGACTATATCGTGGACTACAAGGGCGTGAAGTGTCACGCTCTTTTTAATTGGTTCGTCTGTCAGTTCTATACGGATGACATTTACAGGATCGTCAAGGAGGATAAATACAATGGCTAAAATTGAAGAACTCAAAAAGTATCTTACCCACGAATTTTCGTCGGGCAGCTACACCGGCGAAGATTACAAGACGTTTCAGACGAAGTACATCAACTACCTGAAAGCGATATGCCGTGAAAACCATTGGCAGCTCGTCAACGTGGGGAAAAATCACTACTGCTTTTCGGCGTTCATCAAGAGCGCGGAAAACAAGTGCGTGTATCTCTCCATTTCGGACGTGCGATATTTCACGAACGAATGGTACGGGCATATCCTCATCCGAACGGCGAAGGACGAACAGGACTACCGCGGCGGGTTCAACCACTATACGACGCTGGAAGCCCTGCCCACAAAAGCAGCCGAGCTTTTGGACGATCTACCCTTTTAAGGAGGCACGATATGCAATCCATCATTGAACTGCTCTATAAAGGCGATATCCGCGGCGTGAGCCTGAAACTCCCCGCGGATAGACGGGACAAAGAACTTTCTTATTACGACAAAATAAAGGCGCTCATGACGGGCGAAAATGCAAAGCTCTTTGACGAGTACGCGGATACCGTTGCGCTCAATTATGAATTTCTCATCGAGCGGGCGTATGCGCTTGCCTTCAAAACGGGCTTTCTGCTCGGCTTGGAGATGGCTGACACGGAGGAAATATGAAACTCAATTTACAAGCAACGACGAAAGAAGAACAAAAGGTCAAAGCATACTTGGAGGCGAATGCCTCCGAGGTGCTTGCCGAGAAGATCAACGGCGGCGTGCGCATCCAAAAGGACGGTAAAATGCTTATCAACAAAAAGACGCTGGCGGGCTTTATGAAGTTTGCCTGCGACGAGGCGAAAAAGCAAGCGGAGAAAGGCGCATCGTCTGCCTGTATCGACGATGATACCGTGTACGGCTGGGCGGTGCATTACTTCGAGGAAGATTCCATCGAAGGTACGCTTTACAACGAGGACGGCACCGAATACAAGGCACCCATGCCCAAAGTTACGGCAAAGGCGCCTGCGGTGAAATCTGTTCCACCCAAACCGCAGCCGAAGCCGCAAATGTCCATGTTCGACCTTATGGGCGAAGACCTCGAAGGCAAGCCCGAAGAGGAAAAGCCCGAAGACGATGAGGATACTATGCCGTCCGACGAAGAGATACAAGAAATCATGGCGGAGATCGCCGAGGAAGAAAAAACGAAACCATCCAAACGAACGGTCTCTCCCATGTACCGAAAATATCTGGACGTGCAGGAAAAATATCCGCAAGCCGTTGTCGCCATGCGCTTGGGCGACTTCTATGAAGTGTTCGGCAAGAATGCAGAGGTGCTTGCAAGCGAACTTCCTCTTACCCTTACAGGCAGGGATTGTGGACTTGAAAGCCGCGTGCCGATGGTGGGATTTCCGTACCACGCTTCGGATGTGTACTTCGGCAAAATCCTGAGCAACGGACATACTCTCGTCGTCATAGAAAACGACGATGAGGTGCGTGAATTTCCCGCCGAACAAAACGTCGATTTGGAAACGGGCGAGATCCTCTCCGAAGAGGAAATGCGTGAATTTGACGGCGACATTGAAGAACCCGACCTTGCGGACGACGAACCGGATATTTCCGCTTTCGATACGGAAGCGCTCGCCGTTCTGGATGAAATGTTCGGCAACGAAATTACATTGAGGTGAAAACCATGACAGAGAAAGACATCAAACCAATCCCGAAATATATCCTGCGCATGATAGAGCGCGAAGATAAGAAAGAATATCCGCTGCCCTCGAAGCAACTCCGCTTTTACGCCTATCTTACGAAGTACCGCGGCGAACTTGTCAAAGTGACCGTCGCCGTCAAACACTACCGTAAAAAGCTGTATTGCAAAGCCGTCGCATGGCATGACGTTCATTCGCCCGTATGCCTTGTAAAAGACCTCGAATACTGCTACTGCGGCAGCATGGGTTTCCGCGTCGGCTGGTACGGCGAAGGCATCCAGAAAGAACGGCGTTGGTACGAGCGCGGCGTTTGCTGGGCGAAAGACCGCTATTACGATCCGTGGGCGGTACTCGTCAATCCCTCTTTCGTAGATAAATTCCCCGAATATACGTACAGCGCGTATCGGCTTTATCACGGAGATAAGCTGCTCAAATACCTGCGCCTCTACGAACTGTACCCGCAGTTAGAAATGCTCATGAAGTCCGGGCTTGGGATGTATTATGACAGCATCACCATCTTGAAGCGCATCGGAACGGACAAGGCGTTCTGCAAATGGCTCATCCGCAACAAGCAGGAGCTGACGGCATCGCCGTTCCCGCTCTACGTGGAAACGGTCATGCAGGCGTATAAGACGGGACAGTCTTGTAAGGAAATACAGGCTTTCCTTTCAAGAAAGAAGTGTTTTGAACGAGAGATGGACTATAAGCCCATCCGCAGGCTGTTCCGCGGGCAAAAGCTCAAAGAGTTCTTCCGCTATATCGACGAGCAGAAGATCACGCCGAGGTTGTACCTTGACTACCTCAAAGCCTGCGAGCATTTACAGCTGGATATGTCCCTGCCGCAAAACAGGCTTCCGCACGACTTCATGCGCTGGCACGATATCCGCATAGACCAATACGCGACGGCACAGGCAAAAGCGAGCGAGGAAGCAAACCGTGACCTTAAAAAGGCATTCGGCGAAGTCGCTCAAAAGTATTCTGTCTTGCAGCACGATAAGCGCAGTGCGTTCATCTGCGTTATCGCAAAGACGCCCGCCGACCTTGTGCGCGAGGGAGAGTTTTTGCACCACTGTGTGGGGCGTATGAATTACGACCAAAAGATGATCCGCGAAGATTCTCTCATCTTCTTTGTGCGCTTGAAAGCGCAGCCGGATACGCCGCTCGTCACTGTGGAATATTCCCTGCACACGCACAAAATTTTGCAATGCTACGGCGAACACGACCACAAACCGAGCGACGATATCCTGCATTACGTCAACAAAGTCTGGCTGCCGTATGCAAACAGAACAATCAAAAAACTTGCAGCTTAACAGGAGGAAACAATTATGGCAAACTATTTCCGCATTACCGCTTACCACCCCGCAAAGAACATCTGCGCCATCTTCGACAGCAACGGACGCTTTGAAAAGCTCTGGCAGTTTTCGGCGTATCTCGTCCAGAAAGGCTTCAAGATCGTTGAAGTCGGCGCAGACGATAAATTCCTCGACGGGAATATCCCAAAGGCTCCCGCGGGCGAGCAGCTCGTCTTACGCGCCTGCGCAAAGGGACAGCCCGTCATCAATGGCAATTCCGTTGAGGTGAGCGGCAAACATTATACGCCGGACAACGAAGCGTGACGGCTCCATAGCCGAAGGTACATCAAAAGAGGGAGTTTTTCTCCCTCTTTTCGCATGAGAGAAAAACTTGCGGTCGAGTTTGGGTAAATTTGTGGTTTACTTTGGAGAGTGGCTACAGGGCGTGTGCTTGTTGCGACACAATTTTATGGACACTCATTGAAGAAAGACATTAACGGAAGAAAATAAACGTATGAGTTCAGATAACCCATACGCTTATCGTTATTTATT
>CASFBD010000067.1 GCA_949292885.1 uncultured Bacillota bacterium | reverse complement strand
GAGGTGTTAATATGGCTAAACAAGGAAACATTCAGATATCCAGCGAAAACATGATGCCGATCATCAAAAAATGGCTGTATTCGGATAAGGATATTTTTCTGCGTGAGATCGTGGCAAACGGTACGGATGCCATTACTAAGTATAAAAAGCTTGCGGAAATGGGGGAGACTCCCGCTTTTGACGGTGAATTTTGCGTAAAAATCTCCGTGGATAAAGATGCTAAAACATTGTCCGTGGAGGACAACGGCATCGGAATGACCGAGGATGAGGTAGAAAAATACATCACGCAGATTGCCTTTTCAGGTGCGGCGGATTTTCTTGCCAAATACGAAAAGGCAGGCGGCGAGGGGATCATCGGGCATTTCGGACTGGGTTTTTACTCTGCGTATATGGTGTCCGAAAACATCGAGATCTTTACGAAATCCTATCGTGAAGACGCCAAAGGTGTTCACTGGGAATCGGACGGTGAAAGCACCTACACCATCGAGGAGTGCGACAAGACGGAGCGCGGCACAAAGATCGTCATGCACATTGCGGATGCCGAAAAGGAATTTTTGGACGAGGGCAGGATCCGCTCGCTCGTAGAGAAATACTGCGCGTTTATGCCGTATAATATTTATCTGAACTTTACAGGTAAGGACGATAAGCCGCTTAACGAAACGCAGCCTCTGTATTTGAAAAATCCCAAGGACTGCACGAAAGAGGAATACAAGGAATTTTATCGCAAGACCTTCCACGATTATCACGATCCGCTCTTTTGGATCCATCTGAACATGGATTATCCTTTCCGCTTGAAAGGGATTTTGTATTTCCCCAAGGTCAAAAGCAAGGTGGAACTGGAGCGCGGCAAGGTCAAGCTGTATTGTAACCAGGTATTTATTGCCGACAACATTAAGGAAGTCATTCCAGAATACCTGCTCCTTTTGAATGGTGTGATCGATTGTCCGGACATTCCTCTGAATGTTTCGCGCAGCTTTTTGCAGAATGACCGTCAGGTGCAGAAGATCTCCAGACACATTACAAAAAAGGTGGCAGATAAACTGACCGGTCTGTTCAAGGAAGATCCGGAAAAGTTTAAGACCTGCTGGAATGACTTGTCTGTGTTCATCAAGCTCGGCTGCATCAAGGATGAGGATTTCTATTCCAAAGTCAAAGACATCATCATCTTCAAAGATCTGAACGGAGAATACAAAACGATTCCCGAATTTACGGGTAAAAAAGAACCCGCCGAGGGCGAGGACAAGCAGGAAGGCAAGGAGGAAAACAAAGAACCTTGTACCGTGTACTATGTATCTGATGAGGCGGGACAGGCGCAGTACATCACCATGTTCAAAAATGCAGGGTTGAATGCTATCGTATGCGACACCTTTATCGATCCTCATTTTATCAGCTATCTCGAATACAAGGAAACGGGAAAATACCGCTTCCTGCGTATCGATGCGGACGTGGATGCTGCACTGAAAGAGGGTGAGAGCAAGGAAGAGGACTACAAAGAACTTATCGACGCCTTTAAAGCCGTTCTTAAGAACACAAAGATTGCAGTGAAGGCAGAGAAATTCAAAAATGCGGATGTTCCGGCAATCATCAACGTTGCAGAATTTTCCCGTCGCTTTGGTGAAATGAATGCTTTTTACGGGCTTGCCGGTGCAGATGCAGAGGCGGATATGACCATTGTTATCAATACCGCCAATCCCGCAGTTCAGAAATTCCTTTCTTTGGACGACGAGAAACGCAAATTTGTTGCAAATCAGATTTATTATATGGCAATGCTTTCGTACAAAAAGCTTTCTCCCGAAGAAATGCAGGATTTTGCGCAGAACAATCTTTCCCTTCTTAATCAATATATCGGCTGAAATCGGCGCCTCCGCAAAATGCGGAGGCGTTTTCCTGTTCAAGAGGACGCATCGGCACGGGACGCGGCGGCTGATTGAAAGTACGGACACGGGAATGAGGAATGCTTTCGCAAGTCATGGCGATGAGAAGCACTGCAACCAGGCAGACGGCGAGTGCACAAATTAACAAAATTTTTCGGAACATACTTCAAGTATGCGTCTATCTCGGCAAAATATGTAAATTTTGACAAGAGATAAAAAAGGAGGGGTTTTTGCGCTTGCTTTTTGCGGAAAAATGGGATATAATTACAAGCGAAATTTAAACCTGAATCGAAGGGTTCGTCCCGACGGTAAAGGGGAGATCCATAGAAATTCTTCCGGGGATTTTAAGACCTCCTTTTTGCTGCGGGCGAAAGGAGGTTTTTTCATGTCAGATAGCAGAGTTGCCGTTGTGAGCATCATTGTAGAGAATACCGAGTTTTCCGAAAAACTCAACGCACTCTTGCATGACTTCGGGGAATATATCATCGGAAGAATGGGTATCCCATACAGGGAAAAGAAAATATCTGTTCTGTCCGTTGTGATGGACGCTCCGCAGGAGGTCGTAAATGCGCTGACTGGTAAACTGGGAATGATCAGCGGGGTCACAGCCAAGACTCTGTTCTCTCGTTATTGAAAAACTTTCTTCCGCAGGCAAGTTTAAATGAAATCATTTTTTTAAGGAGTGTTTTTATGAAAAAGTTTTTGGCTGTTTTTCTCTCCTTGCTGATGCTGACAGGTGTGTGCATGGCACTTATCTCCTGCGTGAGCGGCGAAGACAAGGATGATGACAAGACCCAGGGCGGAACGCAAAACACCGTGGAAGCGGACGTGTACGCGCCCGACGGCGCACCTGCGCTTGCGCTTGCTCAGCTGATGAGTGAAGAGATGCAGTTCGGCGGAAAGGTAACGTACAACGTCGTCGCCGCGGATACCATTCAGACCTTCGTTACGGGGAAGGAGCCGCAGGCGGAGCTGTGCATCTTGCCCGTCAATGCGGCGGCAAAGTTACTCGGAACGGGAGAAACATATCAGATGCTGGGCGCCGTCACGCACGGAAATCTCTATGTTCTTTCGGCAAAGCACAACGAGGAGATTACGGCGGAAAACGCGGCGGAACTGCTTGCGGGGACGAAGATCGGCTGCCTGCAGCTGAACAATTTCGTCGGATACGCCCTGCGCACCGTCCTTTCCAAGTACGAAGTTTCCTTTGAGGAGCGTTCGGACAAGGGCGAAACAAACGAAACGGAAAAGGCATATCTTTACAACGTGGATGGCACAGAGATCACGCCTGCGGCCGACTACGATTATATGATCGCGGCGGAGCCCGCCGTCAGCAAAAAGGTGAATGCAACAAAGGACAAACCCAAGCCTTTGACGGTTGTCGGGGATCTGCAGGCGCTGTACGGTGAAAAGGGTTACCCGCAGGCTGTATTGGTTGCCAAAAAAGACTTTATCGCGAAGAATACGGATTTTATTCAGGACTTTACGGATGCCGTTGCATCGAATGCCGCATGGCTGCTCAATGAGCAGACGAGCGCAAAGACGATTTACGATGCGGTTGTCGGACATTATCTGAAAGAGGGAACAACGCCTACTTTCGGCGAGAGCGATCTCACGAAAGAAGTGATCGGTGCCTGCGCCGTCCGCTTTGACAGCGCAGCTTCCTGCAAAACGCGCGTGACGGAGTTCCTTGCCGAGCTTTCTGTCGCTGCTTCTCAGACGTTCAGCGTGGAAGACGCATTCTTCTATACCGCCGCCTGATGGTGATTTTATGAAAGAGATCTCTCCGGACAAAAAACTGAATATGCTTTTCTCCTTGCTTGCGCTTGTCGTGATGTGGGGGGCTTGGCTTGTCGCATATGCCGTTATAGGGAACGATTATATCTTACCCTCTTTTTCGGATACGATGAAACAGATGTGGAAATTGTTCGGAGAGGCTTTTTTCTGGAAATCGTTTGGTTCGACTTTTCTGCGAGCGCTGGAAGGCTGGCTGTTTGCATACTTGTTTGCGCTTGTATTTGCTTGCCTTTCCGTCATCAGCGAAAAAATGCGCAGCTTTCTTGCTGCGTTTGTCGCGGTCATGCGCACAATCCCGACTCTTGCGATCACGCTTATGCTTTTGCTTTGGTCAACGCCGCATTTTGCCCCGGTCATCGTCACCTTTCTCATGCTGTTTCCCGTTTCTTATGCGCAGATGATGTCCGCATATCGTTCCGTTGATCCGAAATTGTCCGAAATGGCAGAGGTCTACGGTATTTCCAGGAAGGACAGGATTTTCCGCATTTACGTTCCTCAGATGCTTCCTTCCTTGTTTTCGCAAGCGGGGCCGAATCTGTCGCTTTCGCTGAAAGTGGCGGTTTCGGCAGAAGTTCTCGCGCTGACGTATGTAGCCATTGGCGGAATGCTGAAAGAAGCCAATGCCGCGTTGGAGATCTCCCGGATGTTTGCTCTCACGCTTTGCGTTTTGATCCTCGGCGGATTATTGGAGTTTGCGCTCGGTTTTCTTCCGCGCATCTCCGACCGTTGGACACGCGGAAGGACGAAACGGGAGGAACGCGCATGATCTCTTTGAAAAATATCACAAAACGTTACGGTGCTCTCACCGTGTACGAAAATTTTGATCTGGACATTGAAGAGGGAACGATCACGTGTGTTCTCGGTTCAAGCGGGTGCGGAAAAACGACGCTCTTAAATATTTTGTCCGGTCTGACGTCCTTTCGGGGAGAGGTGCATCCGAAAAAAAAATGTGCGTATATCTTTCAGCAGCCGCGGCTTGTTCCAAACCTTACGGTGAAGGGGAATCTCAAACTGGTCTGCCGCGACGAGAAAAAGATTTCGGAAATTCTTTCCAGACTGGAACTCTCCGAAAAGGCGGATTCTTATCCGGTAGAACTTTCGGGCGGACAGGCTCAGCGCGTTTCCGTTGCCCGTGCATTTTTGTACGAGGCTGACCTTCTTTTGATGGACGAACCCTTTTCGTCGCTGGATACTGCACTTAAGATCAGGCTGACCGACGTCTTTTGTTCGCTTTGGAAAGAGGAAAAACGCACTGTTGTTTTTGTCACGCATGATGCGGAGGAAGCCTATATGATCGCGCAACGCGCGCTTGTGCTGAAAGAAGGAAAGGTTGTGGCTGACATAAAGGATGATTCGCCCGTTCCCCGTGCGTATGGCGAAAATTCTGCTTTCAGAAGGGAGATTGTCAAGGCGATTTTATCCTGATACAGTATAATTTCATGTGCCGTACCGTAAAATATTATGGTACGGCATTTTTTGTGAGATCTTTTTAAAAGGATAAGAAAGTTCTTGCTTAAAAAAAATGCTTGTGCTATACTGTGAGCGAATCAAAAAGGAAGAAACCCGCCGTGAAAACGCTATTTATTTCCGATCTGGACGGAACGCTCCTCACTTCCAGAGAGAGCGTCTCCGAATACAGTCTGTGCAATCTGAATAAGATGATCGACGAAGAGGGGCTCTGCTTTACATATGCGACGGCACGCTCACTCAATTCTGCGGCCAAGGCCTGCTGGGGACTGAGGCAAAATCTGCCCGTCATCTTGTATAACGGGGCGTTGGTCATGGAACCATCTTCCCGCAAAGTGTTATACAACAATCATTTTAACAAAGGACAGCTGGATTTTTTGCGGGAACAGTTTCATAAATTTGGCGTGTGGCCGCTTGTTTATTCTTTCAGGGGCGGCTGGGAAAGAGTTTCTTGGATGCAGGGAAAAGAGACACCGGGTGTTTTGAGATATCTGGAACGCCGCAAGGGGGATGCAAGGCTTCATCCCGTGACTGACGGGGAAGACCTTCGCGGGGACGACTTTTTCTATTTTAACTGTATCGGAAAAAAAGAGGACTTGGACGGTCTGCATGAAGCGGTGGAAAAGAGCCTTGACATACGTTGTATTTACGAACAGGAAACGTACAACACGGATTACTGGTGTGAGATTATGCCGGCAAGCACCTCCAAAGGTTCAGCTGCGGCAGCCTTGAAAAAAATCCTCGGGGCGGAACGGCTCGTCTGTTTCGGGGACGGAAACAACGACAGGAGTCTTTTTGAGACGGCCGACGAATGCTATGCCGTGCGCAATGCAAGCGAGGAACTCAAAGAGATGGCAACGGGCGTTATCGGCTTTTCGGAGGAGGACGCCGTCTGCAAGTTTATAGCGGAAAATCTTGAAAAATACAAATAGGCAGGAGCAATACCATGAAGAGTAAGAAGAAGGAAAAAAGCACTTTCTGGAAAGATTTCAAAGTATTTATTTCCCGCGGAAACATTGTCGACCTTGCGGTGGCGGTTGTTGTAGGCGCGGCGTTCACTGCAATCGTTAACAGCCTTGTCAACGACATCATCAAACCGCTGATCGCGCTGCTCGTGGGGGGAGACTTCAGCGAACTGATGATCGTTCTGCGTCCGGAAACGGTGAATGAGGCGGGGGAAGTCCTTGTAGAGGCGATCACGCTCAACTACGGCAACCTGATCATGGCAATTCTGACCTTTTTGATCGACGCGTTTGTGATCTTCACTGCAGTGCGCATCGCCCGCAAAGCCCGTAAAAGGATGAGGGAAGCGGCGGAAGAACTGCGTGACATCATGCTGCGCAAGGGGGAGTCGGAAACGGAGATTGTGCAGGCGCAGGAAGAGATCGCGCCCGAGGAACCTGCTCCCGTACTTGCGCCGACGACGGAAGAACTGCTTGCCGAGATCCGCGATCTTTTGAAAGAACAGCGGGCAAAAACGGACGAATCTGACAAAAAATGAACGTAAAAAACGCTTGCCATTCGTCAAGCGTTTTTTTATGCGTTCGGGCAAAAAAATTTTTGAAAAAGAGCCGTCAAACAGTTTTTTTCAAAGCCGGTTTATGGTATACTGTTATTGTGACAGACGGAGTTTTTTCCCGTCCGGGCAATCGCTTTTAAAAAAGCACGGGGTGCCATATGTTGAGAGATTTACAAGAGAAAATCGCAATCGGCTGTGGTTTGCGCAAAAATTCAGAACTGCAATTTCCGAAAGGCTCATTGTACTCTCATGCCCTCATCAACAGTGTAAATTTTTATCCGTTTCCGTAAGGCAGGTTTGCGATCGGTGTCATTCTGCGCACCTTTTGAAACCTGTCTTTTCTTTCAGGCAAAAAAAGGAAATCCGCTTTTGATCAGCGCATATGCCAGATAGAGGTTGACCGCTCCGAGCAGGGGCAGGAGCACCATCATCAGCGCGTTGTCCGTCTTGTATCGGTAAATGAACATGGCGGCGTATGCTGCGATGGCTCCGCCGAGAACTCCTGCGGTGAGCAGGCGCGCATTTCCGTTTTTGTCGTCGCCGTTGCGCTCGGTGTCGCGTTGTTTCCGGTTGCGTACAAGCAGAAAAGCATAGAGATTGACCGCGGCAAAATAGACCCCGAAAAGAATGTAGACGAATATCATTGTTTTTCTCCCGAATGCAGTATGCGCAGGGAAAATATATTTTAGACGGGAAAAGAACTTTTTCCGTGACGGAGGTTATAAAATGGCAAAAGCAGCGATTTTAATGGGCAGCAAGTCTGACTTTCAGGTTGTGAAGCCCGCCGCAGACGTCTTAAAAAAATTCGGCGTTCAGACGGAGGTACGCGTCATCTCCGCGCACCGTACTCCAGACGAAGCGCATACGTTTGCATCGGACGCAGAAAAGAACGGTGTGGAAGTGATCATCTGTGCAGCTGGGAAAGCCGCGCATCTTGGCGGCGTTATTGCCGCATATACGACTCTTCCCGTTATCGGGTTGCCCGTCAAGACAGATATGATGGGCGGACTGGACAGCCTTCTTTCCATTGTTCAGATGCCTTCCGGTATTCCTGTTGCCACGGTTGGCGTCAACGGCGGGGAAAATGCGGGATTGCTTGCCGTGCAGATTCTCGCTCTGCGTTATCCCGAACTGGGCGAAAAGCTGAAACAATATAAAAAATCCATGGCGGAAAAGATCAACGCGGACGACGCAGCTTTACAGGAAGAACTCAAAGCCTTGTGACGCAAAAAAAATCGTAAACTATTTTGGAGGATCTATAAAATGAAAAAACTTGGTCAGCTGTATGAAGGTAAAGCAAAAAAGGTCTTTGCGACCGACGATCAGGACATTGTTATCGTCGACTATAAGGACGATGCAACCGCATTCAACGGCCTCAAAAAGGGAACCATCGCCGGCAAAGGGGTCATCAACAACAAGATGAGCAACATGATGTTCCGTATCATGGAGCAGCACGGCATTCCCACCCACTTCGTGGAGGAGCTTTCCGACCGCGAAACCGCCGTTAAAAAGGTACAGATCGTACCCCTCGAAGTGATCATCCGCAACACGGCGGCGGGAAGTTTTTCCAAACGCTACGGCGTTCCCGAAGGAACCAAACTTCCCACGACTGTTTTGGAATTCAGCTATAAAAACGACGATCTCGGCGATCCGCTTATCAACGATTCTCAGGCGCTCGCCATGCAGCTCGCAACTCCCGAAGAAATCGAAACCATCAAAAACATGGCTTTGAAAGTCAATGAAGTGATGAAAGAGTTCTTCAAAACGCTCAACATCAACCTCATCGACTTCAAACTGGAGTTCGGCCGTTTCCACGGGCAGATCGTGCTTGCCGACGAAATTTCTCCCGACACCTGCCGTTTCTGGGATATGACCACGGGCGAAAAACTGGACAAAGATCGTTTCAGAAGAGACATGGGCGGCGTAGAGGACGCTTACAAAGAAGTGTTTGCCCGTCTCACCGGCAAGTGATCGGCGGAGGGAAAGCGAATGTATCTTCGTGACGGGAAGCTTCCTTTTGACGGGATGCACGAGGAGTGCGGCGTGTTTGGCGTGTACAGCAACGAGACGAGAGATGTGGCACACACCGCTTATTACGGCTTGTATGCCCTTCAGCACAGAGGACAGGAGTCCTGCGGGATCGCCGTTGCGTATGCCAATAAAGTTCAGTATTTCAAGGGAATGGGACTTGTCCCCGAAGTATTTACGGGTGAAAATCTCGCAAAGCTTCCGGAAGGGGACATAGCCATCGGCCACGTCCGCTATTCAACGACGGGGGCGAGCCTTCTCCTGAACGCGCAGCCAATCGTCTTTACGGGCAAGTGCGGGAAAATGGCATTGGCGCACAACGGAAA
The DNA here is from genome assembly GCA_949292885.1 of uncultured Bacillota bacterium. GTDB lineage: Bacteria > Bacillota > Clostridia > Christensenellales > Borkfalkiaceae > Borkfalkia. Next base: position 6,137 of record CASFBD010000067.1, on the reverse strand, counting down.
TCTTACGAACACGAAGAAACTCAGAGAAGAGCTTATCCGAGGCGATGCGGTTTTTCAGACAAGCATTGATTCGGAAGTGATGGCTCTGCTCATTAACAAATACAGCGACGGAGACATTGTGAAGGGCGTTTTGCAGGCGTGTAACCTTTTTGAAGGTTCGTTTGCCCTCGTTGTAATGACGAGCGACAAGCTGATCGCCGTGCGCGATCCGTACGGTATCCGTCCGCTTGTTTTGGGCAAGAGCCTGGACGACTACATCGTTGCCAGCGAAACCTGTGCTATCGACGCGGTGGGAGGCAACGTTTTGCGCGACGTAAAGCCCGGAGAAGTGCTTGTCATTGACTCCGAAGGAGAACACTCGTATTTTTTCAACCGTGAGAAAAAGACCGCCGCCTGCATTTTTGAATATGTTTATTTCGCGCGACCGGACAGTATCATAGACGGTTGCAGCGTGTACGAGGCGAGAAAGGAGGCGGGCAAGATCCTTGCAAAATACTGTCCCGTCGATGCGGACATCGTCAGCGGCGTGCCGGATTCCGCCGTCGTTGCGGCGCGCGGATATTCGGAAGTTTCCGGCATTCCGTACGTGGAGGCTCTCGCGAAAAACAGGTATGTCGGCAGAACGTTTATTCAGCCGGACCAGAGTATGCGTGAAAACTCTGTCAGCGTTAAAATGAACGCGTTGCGTTCCAATATCCGCGGAAAAAGGCTGATCATCGTGGACGATTCCATCGTCCGCGGCACCACCAGCCGAAAGATCGTGAGGATGCTGCGCGATGCGGGAGCAAAGGAAGTTCATATGATGATCTGCTCTCCCGTAGTAAAACATCCCTGTCATCTCGGTATTGATATGCAATCGTATGCTCAGCTGATCGGGGCGGGCAGATCGGTAAAAGAGATCTGCGAATACATCGAAGCGGATTCCCTGCATTATCTTACGGTGGAACAGCTTCTGGAAACGTGCAGGAATGCGAAACTGAATTTCTGTACTGGGTGTTTTGATGCGGGGTATCCCTATTCAATGGACGGATATCAGGCGGATAAACACAAATTTGAATGATTTTAAGGAGAATACAACATGGCTATATCCTATAAGGACAGCGGCGTGGACGTAGAACGCGGTTATAAAGCGGTCGAACTGATGAAAAAGCACGTCAAGACGACCTTCAACGAAAATGTTTTGGGTGACATCGGTTCATTCGGAGGATGAGTGAACCCGTGCTCGTGGCCGGAACGGATGGTGTGGGGACCAAACTGAAATACGCTTTTCTTGCAAACAAGCACGACACTATCGGTATCGATGCGGTGGCTATGTGCGTTAACGACATCGTCTGCCAGGGCGCTAAACCGCTGTTTTTCCTCGATTATTTTGCAACGGGCAAACTCTCTCCCGAGGTGGTCGCCACCGTCGTTTCCGGCGTTGCGGAAGGCTGCCGCCAGTCTGGCTGCGCTCTCATCGGCGGCGAAACAGCGGAAATGCCCGGATTTTATCCGGAAGGGGAATACGATATAGCCGGATTTGCCGTCGGCATCGTTGATAAACAGAAGATCATCAATGGCAAAAACATTAAGGCTGGGGATGCGCTCGTCGGTATTGCTTCCAGCGGTATCCACTCTAACGGCTATTCGCTGGTGAGAAAGTTGTTCGGCGACAATCTTCATTCGCACGATCTCGACCGTTACGACGACCGTCTTAAAGATAAGGTTCTCAACGTTCTCCTCACGCCCACCAAAATTTACGTGAAAAGCATTCTCAGCTTGATTTCCAAGGTCAGCGTTAAGGGAATCGCGCACATCACGGGGGGCGGATTCATCGAAAACATCCCGAGGATCTTCCCCGAGGGAATCGGGTGCGAGATCAAAAAGGACTCTTATCCGCTGCCGCCCATCTTCAATATTATGCGCGAGAAGGCGGAGATCTCCGACGAACAGATCTACAACACCTTCAACATGGGCATCGGCATGGTTGTCTGCGTGGACAAAAAAGACGTGGCGCAGACGATCGCAGAACTGGAATCGACGGGTGAAAAGGTTTATCTGATCGGTGAAACCGTTTCCGGGAAAGGGGTAACACTCAAGTGAAACGTGTAGCCGTATTTGCAAGCGGATCAGGAAGCGATTTTCAATCGATCATCGACGCAAACGAAAGGGAGAACTTTTGCGAGCTCTCCCTGCTTGTTGCGTCCAAAGAAGGAATTTTCGCTCTGGAACGTGCCAAAAAACACGGGATAGAAAGCATTGTCTGCAGCAAAAAAGACTATGCCACACCCGAGGCCATGGGCAACGCGCTCATAGACGCGTGCACGAAGCGCGGGATCGATTATATCGTGCTGGCGGGGTATCTTTCCATGATCCCGGAAAATCTGATCAGGGCGTTTCCCGACCGCATCATCAACATACATCCGTCTTTGATCCCCGGTTTTTGCGGGAAAGGGTATTACGGATTGAACGTCCATCGCGCCGCCATTGAATACGGCGTCAAGATCTCGGGGCTCACAGTGCACTTTGTGGACGAACATTACGACAGCGGCGCCATCATCCTTCAGCGTGCCGTACCCGTTCTGGATGACGATACGCCCGAAACATTGCAGGCGCGCATCCTGGACGAGGAACATAAAGCTCTGCCCCTTGCTGTCAGGTTGCTCACAACGGGGAAACTTGTTAAAGAGGGCAGAAAAGTTACTATATTGCAGTAAAACATCCGCGGCTGCGGAAAAAATAAAATTCGGTGGGGTATATACAGATGAATATTTATTCCGTTTCGGACATCGGCGAACTGATTAAGGACAACAGTTATGTCGGCCGCGGCATCGTCGTCGGCAAGAGCAAGGACGGCAAAAAGGCGGTGTTTGCCTATTTTATCATGGGCAGAAGCGAAAACAGCCGCAACCGTATTTTTAAAGAAGAAGGAGATGAGATCACCATTTATCCCTTCGATGCGAGTAAGGTAGAAGATCCTTCTCTTATCATTTATTCTCCCGTAAGGCAGGCAAAGGACTGTGTCATTGTCACCAACGGCGATCAGACGGATACCGTTTACGACTATTTGATGAAGGGCAAGAGCTTTGAAGAGGCGCTGGACACGCGCTGTTTCGAGCCGGACGCTCCCAATTTTACCCCCCGAATCAGTGCCGTTTTGAAATTTGCGGAAAAGGATTTCACCTATAAGATGAGCATTCTCAAGAGCGCGGACGAGCAGGGTACGGCGTGCAACCGCTATACGTTCTCTTACGCTCCGCTCAACGGACTGGGGCATTTTATTCACACTTATAACTGCGACGGAAACCCCATTCCCACGTTTACGGGCGAACCTGAACGCGTGTGCATTCCCGATGACATCGCACAGTTTGCAAAGACGCTGTGGGACAATCTCAACGAAAATAACAAGATCTCCCTTTACGTCCGCTACACAGATCTGGAAACGGGAAAATATGAAAGGGTGCTTTACAATAAAAACAAATAAGGAGACAGGGAGATGAAAGAATTTCAGCTTAAATACGGGTGCAACCCCAACCAGAAACCTTCCCGCATTTTCATGGACAACGGGAAAGATCTTCCCATCGAAATTTTAAACGGGAAACCCGGTTACATCAATTTTCTCGATGCGTTCAACAGCTGGCAGCTGGTCAAAGAGGTCAAGGAAAACACGGGCAACGTCGCCGCAACTTCTTTCAAACACGTCAGCCCGACCAGTGCGGCGATCGGTAAAAAACTTTCCGACCGACTGAAAAAATCTTGCTTTGTGGACGACATCGAGGGGCTGGACGATTCCCCGCTCGCCTGCGCCTATGCGCGTGCGCGCGGCACGGACAGAATGTCCTCCTTCGGTGACTGGATCGCGCTTTCCGACGAGTGCGACGAAGTGACTGCAAAAATCATCTCCCGCGTGGTTTCGGACGGTATCATTGCGCCCGGTTATAGCCCGAAGGCGCTCGAAATTCTCAAAGCCAAGAGAAAGGGCAGCTACAATATTGTCAAGATCGACAAGGATTACCGCCCCGATCCGGTGGAGCGCAAGCAGGTGTTCGGCATCACGTTTGAACAGGGAAGAAATGAATTTAAGATCGACGAGGCGCTGCTTAAAAACATCGTTACAAAAAATAAAGCTTTGCCTGCCGAAGCGGTGACCGATCTCATTATCTCTCTGATCACCCTCAAATACACGCAGTCCAACTCTGTCTGCTTTGCGGCGGACGGACAGGCGATCGGCGTGGGCGCAGGACAGCAGTCGCGCATTCATTGCACGCGTCTTGCGGGCAGCAAAGCCGATCTGTGGCATCTGCGTCAGAGCGACAAAGTTCTTTCCCTGCAATTTGCAGAGGGTGTGGGCAGACCGGATAAAAATAACATCATTGACATCTATCTTTCCGACGAAGCGGAGGATGTTCTGGGCGACGATGTCTGGAAACAGTATTTTGCCGTCCGTCCCGAACCGTTCACCGTGGAGGAGAAGAAAGCGTACCTTTCCAAGGTCACGGGCGTATCTCTCGGCAGCGACGCGTTTTTCCCGTTCTCGGACAATATCGAGCGTGCGAAAAAGAGCGGCGTTTCCTATGTGGCACAGCCGGGCGGTTCGGTGCGCGACGATCTCGTCATCGAAGCGTGCGACAAGTATAACATGGTCATGGCGTTTACGGGAATGCGCCTGTTCCATCACTGAGAGGTAGAGGATGAACGTACTCGTTATCGGAAACGGAGGCAGGGAACACGCCATCGTTGCGGCGCTTGCAAAAAGCCCCTCCGTCGATAAGATCTATTGCATGAAGGGCAATGCCGGCATTGCAGAGCTTGCCGAATGCGTCAACGTCGATTATTGCGATCTGAAAGCGGTGGGTGATTGGGTGGATGCGCACCCGGATGTGCAATACACAGTCATTGCGCCGGATGATCCGCTTGCACTCGGGCTTGCGGACGAACTGGAAAGCCGCGGGCACCGCGTGTTCGGACCGAATAAAAAAGCTGCAGAGATCGAATCGAGCAAGGCGTTTGCAAAGGCGCTGATGAAAAAATACAACATTCCCACGGCGGCTTACGAGATCTTCGACGATTATGAAAAAGCGCTCGCCTATGTGGAAAAGGGAAAATTCCCCGTCGTATTGAAAGCGGACGGCCTTGCCTTGGGTAAGGGTGTGCTGATCTGTGAAACGCTGCAGCAGGCGAAAGACGGGTTAAAACAGATCATGCTGGACAAGGCGTTCGGTGCCGCCGGCAATAAGGTCGTCGTGGAAGAGTTTCTCACTGGTAAGGAATTTACCCCCGGAGAGGAAGTTTCCGTCCTTACGTTTACGGACGGAAAGACCATCGTGCCTATGATCCCCAGCTGCGATCACAAGCGCGCGCTGGACGGAGACAAGGGACTCAATACGGGCGGTATGGGAACATTTACGCCCTGCCCGTTCTATACGAAGGAAATTGCGGACGAAGTGATGAACAACATTCTTCTTCCCACCGTCCGCGCCATGAATGCGGAAGGCAGGACGTTCAAGGGCGTTTTGTATTTCGGGCTCATGCGTACCCCGGACGGCATGAAGGTCGTGGAATATAATTCCCGTTTCGGAGATCCGGAAACGCAGGTCGTGCTTCCCATGCTGAAAACCGACCTGATGGAGATCTTCCAGGCGATCACAGACGAGCGTCTTGCTGACGTAAAGATCGAATGGGAAGATGGTGCCTGCGTCTGTGTGGTTCTTGCCAGCGGTGGTTATCCGCAGAGCTATGCCAAGGGTAAGCAGATCACCATCGGCGATCTGGACAAAGACGTGTTCCTGTATCATGCGGGCACAGCCAGGGAAAACGGCATGTTAAAGACAAGCGGCGGCAGGGTGATCGGCGTCTGTGCAAAGGGCAGGACGGTAAAAGAGGCGAGAGCCAAGGCGTACGCCAACGTAAAAAAGATCTCCTTTGAAGGAATGCAGTATCGCACGGACATCGGAATCAAATACAACGCAGAGGAATGACTCGGATGATATACAGAATTTTTGTTGAGAAAAAGGAAAATTTGCAGGCGAAAAAGATCCGCAACGATCTGGAAACGCAGCTCGGGATCGGCGTAGAGGATCTGCGCGAGATCCTGCGCTACGACGTGGAAGGGATCAGCGAAGAGGAGCTGGAGGGCGCCATTGTCAACGTCTTTTCCG
>CASFBD010000066.1 GCA_949292885.1 uncultured Bacillota bacterium | reverse complement strand
TATTTTGAATTCCGGCGAGTACTTTGTGTTAAATTTCTTTTCTCTTGACATAAAAATATGCACCTCCAAAAGTCTGTCCAACTTTTGGGGTGCATATCAAGCGCCCGCCTCTTTTGTATAAGGGACATTTTTTACAGAGCTTATTCCAGCGCAGGCAAACTCTCTTGCATAGGCGGACAATGACTGCGAAGCGGCAGAATTTTTCAAAGACTTGCATTTACCTGCGGGATTTGGTATAATAGTGCGGTAAATATAAAGACGGAGAAAACCATGCCTTATCAGGTCTATTTGAAGCGCGGCGAGGAAAAGCGCATCCTGGCAGGACACAGCTGGGTATATGCCAACGAAGTGGCAAAAATTGAAGGAAAGGACAAAAACGGTTCGCTTGCGGAAGTCCTCTCATTTGACGGGCGGTACATCGGAAAGGGATACATCAATCATCTTTCCAAAATTCTGGTGCGGGTATTCATCCGCGGGAATGAAGAAGAGGGGGAAGAACTCTTTTGCGAGCGTATTTCCCGTGCGGCGGCTCTGCGCGAAAAACTGTTTGAGGGGAGCGACTGTTACCGCCTGGTGTTTGCGGAAGCGGACGATCTGCCTGCGTTTATCTGCGACAAATACGGCGATTATTTTTCCGTGGAGATCCTTTCTTTGGGCATGGACCAGCGCAGGGAAATGCTTGTAAACGCGTTGGTAAAGTTGTTTTCGCCCAAGGGTATTTATCTGCGCGGCGACGCGCCCGTGCGCAGGAAGGAGGGCTTGCCCCTCGAAAACTGCGTTTTGTACGGGGAAGTTCCCGACAAAATTTTGGTCACGGAAAACGGTCTGCGCATGAGTGTGGACGTGAAAAACGGGCAAAAGACGGGATATTTTCTCGACCAGAAAGAGAACAGATTTGCCCTGCGTCGGTATTGCAAGGACGCGCGGGTGCTGGACTGTTTCTGTAACAGCGGCGGTTTTTCGCTGAACGCTGCGACGGCGGCGCGCGAGGTGACAGCCGTGGATATTTCTCAGTTTGCGCTGGACAACGTGGAGGAAAACGCACGGCTGAACGGTTTTGAAAACGTAACGACAGTATGTGCGGACGTGTTTGCATATTTGCGGGAACAGCGTGCGGCGGGGCAGACGTACGACACGGTGGTGCTGGATCCGCCCGCCTTCTGTAAGAGCGCGGCGGAGGTGCAGGACGCTTACCGCGGCTATAAGGACATCAACATTTCTGCCATGAAGCTGGTAAAGCGGGGCGGATTTTTACTGACCTGTTCGTGCTCGCACTACATGACGCAGCCGCTGTTTGAAAAGATGCTGCGCGAAAGCGCGCGCGAGGCGGGCAGGCGCGTCAAGGTGCTGGAAGTGCGGGTGCAGTCGCCCGATCATCCCGCGCTGCTTGCCGCCGAAGAAACGAGTTATCTGAAAGCTTTTTATTTGCAAGTCGAATAAAAAAGGAGGAAAAGCATGATCGAACTGAAAAACGATAAACTGTGTGTGTGCATTGCCGAGCGCGGGGCGGAGATCGTCAGTGTAAAAAATGCGGCGGGACACGAATATATCTGGCAGGCAGATCCTGCTTTTTGGGCAAAGCATTGCCCCGTTCTGTTCCCCGTATGCGGCCGATTGCGCAATTTTGAGTACACGTACCAGGGAAAATGGTACAAAATGGGCACCCACGGGTTTGCCCAGCGCAAGATCTTTGCCGCGACGCATGAGGGGAATTCGGCCCTGTTTGTTCTTCGCGAGGACGAAGAAACGCTGGCGGAATATCCTTTCCGCTTTGAACTGCGCATCCGTTATACTCTGGAAGGAAACACCCTGCACGCAGACGTGTGCGTTTATAACCCGGACGAGGAGCCGCTGTATTGCAATTTCGGCTCGCATGAGGGGTATGCGACGGAAAACTTTTCCGAGTGGAGCGTGCAGTTTGAAAAGGAGGAAGATCTCGTCCTTTCCGAACAGGAGGGCTGCTATCTGACCGGAAACACGATCCCGTATGCAAAAAACGTGCGCACGCTGCACCTCGATCATAAGATGTTTGAGAACGATGCGCTTCTGTTTTACGGGCTTTCTTCGCGCAAGGTGACGCTGCTGCACGGGGAAAAGCCGGTGGTGAGCGTGGAATTTGCGCCCTTTGAGCATCTCCTGCTCTGGACAAAGCCGGGCGCGCCCTATCTGTGCATTGAGCCGTGGAACGGCATTCCCGATTATGCGGACGCGGACGGCGACCTCACGCACAAAAAGGGGATCCTGCGCATCGGGGGCGGACAGGAAAAACAGATGCGGCACAGTATTACTTTTCACGATTGATGTTGCATGAAAGCGGAACATTCCGCGTATGATATACAAACGGTACGAGGTGACGGAAGTTGTTGGCTGATGAATGGAAAGGCCGCGAGGTCGGCGCGCCGCGGCGGGCACCTCGCCTCCAATCTCGGCGTGGTGGAGCTTACCGTAGCTCTGCACCGCGTTTTTGATTTTCCGAGAGATAAGATCGTTTTTGACGTGGGGCATCAGAGCTACGTCCACAAGCTCATTACGGGCAGGGACCTGGGTGCTCTGCGTCAGAAGGGCGGAACGGGCGGTTTCCCCGATCCCGAAGAGAGCGAATACGATGCTTTTATTGCGGGGCACAGCGGCACTTCCATTGCGGCGGGGATCGGGCTGTGTAACGCGCGTGACCTGCTGGGCGAAAATTATAAGGTGATCTCCCTCATCGGCGACGCGTCACTGGGCAACGGCACCGCGCTGGAAGCGGTGTTTTCCTCCGAAACCAAACCAAAAAATTTTGTGGTCGTGCTCAACGACAACGGAATGTCCATCAGCAAAAACCAGTCTGCGCTGTATCGGTCTCTCTCTAAAATGACAGCCAAAAAGCGGTACCGCAAGGTCAATTCCTTTTTGGGCAAGACGTTCAAGGAAACGGGCGCATTCGGCAGAAAACTGCGCAAATTCAAGTACTTTTTAAAGGGCTGGCTGAATAAAAACGACTTTTTCGAGCGGTGCGGGTTCAAGTACATCGGACCGGTGGACGGCCACGACCTGCACGAACTGATGGCGGTGCTGTCCAACATCCGCAAGATGGACGAACCCGTGTTTCTGCACGCGGTGACGCGCAAGGGCAAGGGCTACACCCCCGCGGAAGAGGATCCCGAACGCTTTCACGGCACGGCAAAAAATTTCGCCGCGGGCGAAAATTCCTTTTCTACGGCGCTGGGCAGGCTTTTGTGCGGACTGGCGGAACGGGAAAAGCGCATTGTCGCCGTCACGGCGGCGATGAAAGACGGCGTGGGACTGAGCGAATTTTCGCAAAAATTCCCCGACCGCTGTTTCGACGCAGGGATCTGCGAGGAATACGCAGTCACCATGGCGGCGGGCATGGCAAAGGGCGGACTTTTGCCTGTCGTGTGTATTTATTCCACCTTTTTGCAGAGGGCATTCGACCAGATCGCTCACGACGTGTGTCTGCAAAACCTGCCTGTCATTTTCTGCGTTGAACGCGCGGGATTTGTGGGCGCGGACGGCAAGACGCACCAGGGACTTTTGGATGAAGCATTTTTGCGTTCAGTACCCAATCTGCGCATCTTTGCGCCCAAGGACTGCGCCGAGCTTGCCGACGTGTTCGGTTTTGCGTTGGAAAAGGGCGGGCCGTGTGCCATTCGTTATCCCAACGGGTACGCGCCCAACCTGGGCGGCACGCAGGAGATTTCCGACTACTATCTTTGGGAAACGTTATCGGACGGCGACGGAGTGGTCGTTCTTGCCAGCGGCGCCAGGGCGGTGGCGCGGGCGCTGGACGCCAAGCGGCTGAGCGGTGAAAACTGCATGGTCGTCAACTGCCGCACCGTAAAGCCCCTGGACGAGAGGCTTTTGCGCGAAGTTTCCCACCGTAAGATCATCGCCTTTGAAGAAGGGTATCTCGCTGGCGGGTTCGGCAGCGCCGTGGCGGAATTTTACGCAAGCTGCGCCCAGCCGGTAAAACTCAAGATCATCGGCGCGGAAAATAAGTTTATTCCGCACGCCGCTGCCGCACAGCAGGCGGAGGACTGCCGTCTCACCGCGCAGGACCTTGCCCGCAAAATCCAGGCGTTTTCCGAAAAATAAAGACGGAGGAGTATATGCAAGACAAGCGCCCGTCCGAAAAAGAAGGGGACGTCCCCCAAAAAACTGAACAGACGGCGCTTTCTCAGCTGCGCTGGAAAAACCGCGGCGAAGCGGCAAAGGGCGGTTTGCTCGGATTTTTTATCGGACTTGCCGTCATCGTGCCGGGCGTCAGCGGTTCCACCGTTGCCATTTTGTTCCGTCTGTACGAAAAGCTGCTGTGTGCCGTCGGCAATCTTTTGCGCGCTTTTAAAAGATGCGCGCTGTTTTTGCTTCCCATCGCCGTCGGCGTGGCACTCGGTTTCGGACTCGGATTTTTTGCAGTGCGCGGACTGCTCGGCATCAGCCCTTTTGCCGTCATCGCGCTGTTTGCGGGGTTGATGGCGGGCGCCTATCCTGCCGTTACCGACCAGCTGAAAGGGGAAAAACTCACCCTGCCGCGCGCGGCACTGTTTGCCGCCGGCGTGCTTTTCCCCGTGGGGATGTGCTTTCTTTCCCTGCTCTCGGCGGGCGACCGCTCGCTGGACGACATCGGTGCGGCGCAGTGCCTGTTGTTTGTGTTTTTGGGCGCGCTCGTTGCCGTTACACAGGTTGTGCCGGGGTTGTCCGCCTCCGCTCTTTTGATGCTTGCGGGGTATTTTAATCCGCTCATGCAGTCGGTCAGTCTTTCCTATTGGTCGGAAAATCCGCTCATTTTTGCGGTTTACGCCTGCCTGCTCGTCGGTTTTGCCGCAGGGTTCGTCGGCTCCTCCAAGGGGTTGTCTGTCCTGCTGGAAAAAAAGAAAGCCTCTTCCTTCTTTGCCGTGGCGGGGTTGGCGCTCGGCTCTCTTTTGACCATGTTCTTCAATCCCGAAGTGCTGGAAGTGTACCGTTGTTGGTCGGAAGGTATGTTCTTTGCGCCTCACCTCATCGCAGGTGTTCTGTTGTTTGCCGCAGGTACGTGCCTTTCCTACGTGTTTGTGCGCTACGAGCGCAAAAAGGCCCTCGGGCAGGGGCAGAAAAAAGAATAGGTCCGTTGCGGAAAAAAAGTCTAAAAACAGAAAGAGGCGGCGCAGTTTGCGCCGCCTTTTTAAAGCCCGAAGGCGCAGCTCGCGCCTTCGGGCTTTTTTCGGATAAAATTTTTCTGCGCGGACAAACTAAGGGAAAGAGCTTTCGTGTCGGGACGGGGAAGAATTGCTTTTTCAAAAAGTTTTTTCGGCGCATTTTGTGCTGTACGGGCGGAGATTTTTTGCCGAAAGAGAAGAGGGACGGTTCTTTTTATATTGTCGCACGCGCGCGAGGGCGGAAAAATGTGCAGAAATTTTATTACAAAAGAGTGACAACTTTCCCCAAATTTTTATACAAATGCCCGCTATAATGAGGGTACAAAGTTTGAAGGAGAAAAAGAAAAATGAAAAAGATCCTTATGGCAGCAGCAAGCGCAGTTCTTGCTTGCGGAATCGGATTCGCGGCAGTTGGCTGCGGAACAAACGGTGACATTGTTGTGATCAGCCGTGAAAGCGGTTCTGGTACGCGCGGAGCGTTCATGGAACTGATCGGGTTGGAGGACAACGAACTCGTTGCGGGAGCGGACGAGGCGAACAGCACGGATGTCGTTACATCTTCTGTGGAAGATGCAGAAAAGGCGATCGGGTATATTTCCCTGGGTTCGCTGGATACTTCCCGCGTGAAAGCGGTACAGGTCGATGGTGTAGATGCGTCGGTCGCAAACGTTAAAAACGATACGTATAAACTTTCCAGACCTTTCAATGTGGCGTGGAAAAAAGGCTCGACCAACGAGCTCCGCGACGATTTCCTCAAATACGTTGCAAGCGAACAGGCACAGACGATCATTTCTGCCGATTACATTTTCAACGTTGAGGATGCGGAAACGTACACGCCTGCCGAGCTGAGCGGTACGCTCACCATCGGCGGATCTTCCTCCGTTACCAAGCTCATGCAGGCACTTGCGGAGGGGTACATGGAACTCAACGACGGCGTGACCATTACGGTGACACAGTCCGACTCGGGCACGGGCATGACGGACGCCGCTTCGGGCAGCATTGATCTGGGCATGGCTTCCCGTGCGCTGAAGGACAGCGAAAAAGAGAAACTCGAATCCACGGCGATCGCTCTCGACGGGATCGCGGTCATCGTGAACAAGGAAAATCCCTGCACAAATCTCACGGTCGAGCAGCTGAAAAAGATCTACAACGGCGAAGCGAAAAATTGGTCGGATGTGGATGTGACCTTCCCCGAAAAGTAAATCGATCAAAATATAACGGCGGAGCGGGGCTTTTTTAAGACCCGCTTTCGCTGTGTTAAGGAGAACAATCATGGCGGAAAAAGTTGTATCGGGAGCAGAAACGCTCAAACGCAGGCAAAAGGCCGATGTCAAAGAACTTCTCATGAAGATCATTTTTATTATCGCGGCTGTCGCGTTTATTGCTGCGGTGGCGGTGATCTGCATTTTTATCTTTGCGCAGGCGTATCCTGCGATCAGGGAGATCGGTCTGTTTCAATTTCTGTTCGGCACACACTGGTGGCCGACCATCGACGAGCCGCAGTTCGGCATTGCGCCCATGATCGTGGGCAGCTGCTATGTCACGGCGGGCGCGCTGGTCATCGGCGTTCCCATCGGTTTATTAACGGCAGCGTTTATGGCATTTTACTGCCCCAAAGGCATTTATAAGGTCATGAAACCCGCCACCAACATTTTGGCGGGGATCCCTTCCATCGTCTACGGGTATTTCGGACTGCGCGTCATCGTCCCGATGATCGCGGATATCGGCGGCGGAAGCGGAAAAAGCATTCTTGCGGCATCCGTCGTGCTGGGCATCATGATCTTGCCTACAATTATCAGTGTTTCCGAAAACGCATTGCGCGCCGTTCCGAAAAATTATTTCGAGGGAGCGGTGGCTCTGGGCGCTACCAAGGAACGCGCTATTTTCCGTACCATGTTCCCCGCCGCAAAGTCGGGCGTGATGACGTCCGTCATTCTGGGGTTGGGCAGAGTCATCGGCGAAACCATGGCTGTTGTCATGATCTGCGGTAACTCCGCCGTTTTTCCCGATTCTATCTTCGACGGAGTGCGTACCATGACCGCCAACATCGTGCTCGAACTCGGCTATGCGGAAGGCTTGCACAGGAGTGCGCTCATCGCCACCGCGGCGGTGCTGTTTGTTTTCATACTTATCATCACACTGTTGGTGTCCCTCATCCGCAAAAAGGCAAAATAAGGAGAAAAATATATGGCAGAAAGAGTGAAAATTGCGCGCGCTTGCGGCACGGAAACAGGGGAGGAAACGGACATTTCGCAGATCGTTCCCATCAACCGCCAGTCCTGGAAGGACAAACTGCGCGCCTATACCAATAAGCCCTTTTCCATGGCGGCTATGCTGCTCGTCATGATCGCCGCGGCAATCACCGTCGGCGTCGTCTTGTGGATCCTCGTTTATACACTACTGAAAGGCATTCCGAACTTGCGCTGGAGTATGTTTGAATGGAAGTGGACGAGTTCCAATTTCTCCGTCATTCCCGCGCTTTTCAATACGCTGATCATTGCGGGTCTGTCTCTGCTCATGGCTGTTCCCGTCGGCGTCTTTGCCGCTATATTTATGGTGGAGTACGCAAAATCTACCAACGTATTCGTAAAAATCGTACGCATGGCGGCGGAAACACTGTCGGGTATTCCCTCTATCGTGTACGGAATTTTCGGAAGGATCTTTTTTGTCGACTTCCTCGGCATGGGGTATTCCCTGATGGCAGGATCGCTTACCATGGCGATCATGATGCTCCCGCTCATCATGCGCACCACGGAAGAGGCATTGCTCGCCGTTCCCGATTCCTTCCGCGAAGGAAGTTTCGCGCTCGGCGCGGGAAAACTGCGCACCATCTTCGTTATTCTCCTGCCTGCGGCAATGTCCGGCATCATTTCCGGTATCATTCTCGGTCTGGGCAGGGTCATGGGGGAAACGGCGGCGCTCATTTATACGGCGGGCGCCCCCGTCAATGCTTCGTCCATTGCCGGGCTCGGCCAGCCGGGCTGTACGCTCACCGTTTACCTCTATACGATGATGACGGAAGGGATGCACGTCGGAGAAGCGTGGGCAACCGCCGTCGTGCTTATCGTGCTCGTTGTTCTCATCAACGGCGCGGCAGAATTTGTAGGAAACAAGTTGAAAAAGGAGTATAACTGACGTGCAGGATAAATTCAACATCAAAGATCTGAACCTCTGGTACGGCAAGTTCCAGGCGCTCAAACACATCTCCATGGACATCAGGGAAAAGGAGATCACTGCCTTCATCGGCCCGTCCGGCTGCGGAAAATCCACCTTTTTAAAGTGTCTCAACCGTATGAATGACCTCATCCCCGATTGCAAAATTACGGGCGAGGTACTCATCGACGGCGAGGACCTGTACGGAAAACTGGACATCAACGTCCTGCGTAAGCGCGTGGGTATGGTGTTCCAGAAACCCAATCCCTTCCCCATGAGCGTATACGACAACATCACTTACGGCCCCAAAACGCACGGCATTCGCAAAAAAGCCGAACTTGACGAGATCGTCGAGCGCTCTTTAAAACAGGCCGCTATCTGGGATGAACTCAAAGATCGTCTCAAAAAGAGCGCGCTCGGTCTTTCGGGCGGACAGCAGCAAAGGCTGTGTATCGCCCGCGCTCTCGCGGTCGAGCCGGAAGTGATTCTCATGGACGAGCCCACTTCCGCGCTCGATCCTATTTCCACAAGCAAGATAGAGGATCTCGCACAGGAACTCAAAGAAAAATACACCATCGTCATGGTCACCCACAATATGCAGCAGGCGGCGCGTATTTCTGACAAAACGGCGTTTTTCCTGCTGGGCGACCTCATCGAATACGGCAACACGGACGACATTTTCAACCGCCCGCGCGACAAGAGGACGGAAGATTATATCACGGGGAGGTTCGGTTGATATGACGAGAAGACAGTTTGAAGAACAGCTTTCCCAGCTGAAAGAATTGCTTATTAAGATGGGAGAACTCAACTGCGAGGCAATCGCAGACGCGGTGTGCGCCCTCGAAACGCAGAATACGGAACTTGCAAGAAAGACGAAGGCCGTAGAAACGCTTGTAGACGAAAAGGAACAGGAAATCGAGCGGCTTTGCCTTAAACTTATCTTAAAACAACAGCCTGTGGCAAGCGATCTGCTGTTTGTCACCAGCGCCATGAAGATGATCACGGACATGGAACGCATTGCCGACCAGGCGGTGGACATTTCCGAACTGGTCATCAAAATGAGCAAATTGCCGTACGCAGAATCGGTTGCGGAAATCTCGAACATGGCGGATCGAGTACAGGAAATGGTTCGGGCGGCGGCAAAGTCCTTTGTCGAACGGGACGGAGACCTTGCCAAAGCGGTCTGTCGCGCCGACGATGCCGTGGACGATCTGTTCGAGGTGATCAAGAAAAAGCTGACGGGCATCGTACATCGGGAGATCGAAGGGGATGACAACGGCGAACAGGCGCTGGATCTCCTCATGGTGGCAAAGTATCTGGAAAAGATCGGCGACCATGCCTCCAACATAGCGGAATGGGTGATTTTCATGATCACGGGGGAGCATAAGAAATTAAACTGAAAAGGATTCACGGAAATTTCTTTCAAGCTGATGAAAGAAATTTCGTGATTTGAAGACAACCCCACGGGCATGCGGCTATGCCGCTGGCCGCGGAGGTTTTCCTCTGCGGCGCGCTTTTTAAGGGTACACTATTAAAAAATCGCGCAAATTCACCTTTTTCCATAACGTTCGCCGCGCAAGGGGAAAAAGAAAAAGCGTGGTTTTGACTTTTTCAAGAAGTTTTTGAAAAAGTTTTTCGGAAAGATGTATGAAAAGTTTTAAATCGGGAGCAAATACAACAAAGGGGACAATGCCGCAGGCATTGTCCCCTTTGTTGATTGTATCAAAAACAATATGACGTATCCCCATTTTTTGCTATTTTTGTCGGAACAAACAGTAAGATTGCTGCAAAGTGTACAAACCGCCTGCACAGTACGGGAATGTCGGGGCGACGGTTGTTTTTATGAAAAAGAGAGAAGTCGGCGGAGGAACAAAAAACAACAAAGAGGTGGAACAGGAGCGGAAAATTTTGTCAGAATACAAATTTATTACAAATTTATTACAACTTTTACAAGTGTATTATACAACTTCCCTTTACAATGGAAGGGTGGAAAATAAAAGGTAAAGAAAAAGTTGCTAAGGAGAAGATTTCATGAGTATGTTGCCTGATTTAGGAATGCTTTCGGCGATGCTCGGGGCAATGGATTATGTATTATCGGTCATCTCTCTGTTGGCGGGACTGGGGGCTTTTCTGTTAGGGTTCAAGATCTTGTCGGACAACATTGAAAAGCTGGCGACCAACCGACTTCGGAGCTGGTTTGACAAGACGGGGAAGAGCCGTCTTGCGGGGGTAGGGATCGGAACGGCAGTGACCGCGATCATACAGAGTTCTTCTGCGACGACCGTCATGGTGGTCGGGTTTGTCAATGCGGGGCTGATGTCGCTGTTCCAGGCGACGGCGGTGATCATGGGGGCGAACATCGGTACGACCATCACAGCGTACATAGCGTCGATGGCAGAGATCCCTCTCATTGAATTTGTCACGGCTTTTACTTGCGTGGGCGTGTTTATGAATATGCTCTGCAAGAGCGACAAAGTAAAGACCGTCGGCCTGATGCTGGCAGGGTTGGGGCTGGTTTTCCTGGGGTTGGAATATATGTCCGGTGCGATGAGCATTTATAAGGACAGTCCCGAATTTCAGAGTTTTCTCACGACGGTGAGCAATCCTTTCCTGTTGCTTATCATCGGTATTATTTTTACGGCGATCGTGCAGTCCTCCTCGGCAGTCACGTCCCTTGTCATCGTCATGGTTGGGCAGGGTTTGGTGATCGGAAACGGCGGGAACGACGTTTTGTTCCTGATTTTGGGCAGCAACATCGGCACGTGTATCACGGCGATCCTCTCGTCCATCGGGGCAAACAACAACGCCAAGCGCGCCAGTCTGATCCACCTGATGTTCAACGTATTCGGATCGGTGATTTTCACCGTGTTTCTGCTGTGCTGGCCTACCTTTATGCAGGATACCCTCGTTACGTGGTTTCCGGAGGCGGCGGGATTGCAGATCGCACTGTTCCACACCTTTTTCAATGTGGTATGCACCTGTATTTTCCTGCCGATGGCAAACGTTTTTGTCAAGATCGCTACGCGCATTATTCCCGATAAAAAGGGAGCGGGGCAGGTTGCCGGCGATTCCGTCCTGTTGGACGACCGCTTTATCAAGACGCCTTCCGTAGCGGTCAGCCAGGCGAACAAGGCAGCTTCGCGCATGGCGGAACTTGCCATGCAGTCGATGGGCATTGCGCTCGACGGGTTCATGGCGCGCGACGAAAGCCGCAAGGCGCAGGTGGACGAACTGAACGCACGCGTTGCGGACATGGAAAAGCACATTGTCGCTTATCTTATCAAAATTTCGGCGAGCGACCTTTCCCTGACGGACGAGAGGCTGATCTCTGCCATCCACCATGCGACGAGCGACATTATCCGTATCAGCGAACTGGCGGACAACGTGACCAAGTATACGCGCAACTGCAACCGCGACAACATCGAATTTTCTCCCGGAGTGCTCAAATCCCTGCAGGAGATGTATGCCAAGATCTGCACGCTGTACGAAAAGACGCTGGAAGTGTTCGATAAAAAGGACATTACCGCCATCAAGGCAGTGGATGAGGTAGAGGACTCTGTCGATGCGGCGCGCAAAGAGATGGTAAAAGACCATATCCGCAGGCTCAACGAGGGCAAGTGCAAACCGGAATCGAGCGGCGTTTTCATCAATCTCGTAGGCAATCTCGAACGTGCCGCCGACCACCTTACCTATGTTGCGCACGCGTTTGACTGATATTTTTCCGCGCCCGCTCTGGGCGCGGTTTTTTGCAAAAATGCGCAAAAAAATGATAACGTATCCGCAAATTCCGCACAAAAGCTGTCTTATGCGGTGCAACTCTTGTCTTTTTGTGCGGGGTATGATATAATAAAAGAAAACCGAAAGCGGCTGTTTTGCCGCAGGGGAGATCGTTTTGGAAAAGAAGGTCTATTTGTTGGAGGACGACGGCAACATCGCGGAGCTGGTAAAATGTGCCTTAGAAATGTCGAACATTGCCATCCAATGCTATTCAACGTGTGCGGATTTTCTCGCCGCCGCGGAAAAATCGCCGCCTGCCGTCTGTCTGCTCGACATCATGCTTCCGGACGGGAACGGGCTGGACGTCCTTGCAAAAATCAAGCAGAAATATCCGTCGATGGGCGTGATCATGCTCTCGGCGCTGGGGCAGGAAACGGATAAAGTGAAAGGGCTCAACCTGGGTGCGGACGACTACGTTTCCAAACCGTTCGGCGTTCTGGAACTGACGGCGCGCGTCAACGCGTTGCTGCGCCGTTCGGCGGGCAGTGCCTCCCTTGTGCGCGGCAATCTGTCTTTGGATGAGGACACCATGACCGCCACATTGCGCGGGGTGAGGCTGGAGCTCAACAATAAGGAGTTCAACCTTTTGCGCTATCT
>CASFBD010000065.1 GCA_949292885.1 uncultured Bacillota bacterium | reverse complement strand
GAGAAGAACTCGGCATCAACGACGACTGGTATGAGGGCGCGGAAGTGAACGGCATCCTCCAGCTTTCGGGGGATATTCCTCTCGGTACGGATATCAAAAAGGTGGTCGGGCTGGACGATTATATTTTCGATATTTCCGTTACGGCAAACAGGCCGGACTGCCAGAGCGTTTACGGGATCGCGCGCGAAGTGGCGGCTGTTCTTCACAAGCAGCTCGTACCGCTCGACCTCACGTATGAAGCGAGCACGTTCAGCACTTGCGAGCGCGTCAACGTAACCGTGGAAGCGCCCGATCTTTGCCCCCGCTATATCGCGCATTATGTGCGCGATCTGAAAGTGGAAAAATCTCCGCAGTGGATGCGCCGTCGCCTTGCATTGTGCGGATTGCGTTCCATCAGCAACGTTGTGGACATCACCAACTTCATCTTGCTCGAACTTGGCCAGCCTATGCACGCATTCGATCTCTCAAAAATCGAGCGCAATGCAATTTGTGTGCGTCGTGCTCACGAAAATGAGAAGATCGTTACGCTGGATGAAAAGGAATTTACCCTTACGCCCGAAAATCTCGTTATCTGCGACGGTGTAAAGCCCGTGGCTCTGGCGGGCGTGATGGGCGGGCTGAACAGCGGCATCGCGGAAAACACCGGAGAACTTCTCTTCGAGAGCGCAAAGTTCGAGCGAGCCAATATTCGCCGCACCTCCCGCAAACTGGGGCAGAAGAGCGATTCTTCTTCCCGTTTTGAAAAGGGTGTGGATGCATACACGACGGGTATCGCCATCAACCGCGCACTTCATTTTATTTCGCAACTGCATTGCGGTCTGATCGCGCGTGACAGGTTCGACATCGGCGAAACAAAAGCGGAACCTAAAGTTATCGTTACAACGGCGCAACAGATCAACGCGCTTCTCGGCATCGAGGTCCCCGAAAAAGAGATCTGCGATATTCTCGGCAGGTTGAATTTCAATGTGAAGTCTGTCAAGGGCAGGCTTGAGGTCACTGTTCCCGCTTACCGCGAGGATGTGGACGGTTATCCGGATCTTGCGGAAGAAGTCATTCGTGAATACGGGTACGACCATATTCAAGGAACATTTATGGAGAGCGCCACCGTTACAAACGGCGGACTCAACGCCTCACAGCGTGCGGAAGAGGAAATCAGAAAGGCGCTTACCGCACAGGGATGTTCGGAGATCATCACCTATTCTTTTATTTCTCCCAAAGATTACGAATTTATCCGTATGAACGGAGAATTGGAAAAGGCGATCAGGATCAAAAACCCCATCGGGGAAGATATGAGCGTTATGCGCACCACTTTGATCCCGTCCATGCTGAATACGCTTGTCCGCAACGTACGTCGCGGAAACGAGAGTGCGCGCCTGTATGAGCTGGCAAACGTCTATCTTGCGGAGCTTCCGCTTACGGCGCAGCCGGAAGAGCGTAAAACACTCAGTATAGGTGTATACGGTTCCGGGGAAGACTTCTATACAGCAAAGGGGTTATTTGAGTGCCTTGCAGCGCAGTCCGGGATTCGGTTTGCATACGAGCCGGCTGAAAAGCCTTTCCTGCATCCCGGAAAGTGCGCAAATGTTTTGCTGGACGGTGAGACGGTCGGATATATCGGAGAATTTGCTCCGGACCTCGCAGCAGAACTTTCATTGGAGACATCTCTGTATCTGGGGGAACTCGATTACGCAAAGGTCGCGGACGTTCTTGCCGGAAGGAAGAAGTATGTTGCTCTTCCTAAATTTGCGGAAGTGAAGCGCGATCTTGCGCTGGTAACAGCGGAGAGCACGACCTGTGCCGAAGTGGAAAAGGTCATCCGCGAAAGCTGCAAATACCTGACGGACGTGCATCTGTTCGACGTCTACCGCGGATCACAGATAGGCGAAGGTAAAAAGAGCATGGCTTTTTCCGTCACTTTCACGCCGAAGGAAAAGGCGATCTCGCCCGAGGATGCTGACGGATACGTTAAACGCATTCTGAAAGCACTGCACGAAAAAGTCGGCGCAGAATTGCGCTGAAAGGTGAGCGCTCCGTTTGCTGCGGAGCGCTCTTTTTATACCAAAAAGAAAGTGTTGAAAAATCCGGGATCCTATGCTATAATGAGACCGATCTTACAAGGGGAAGAAAGATGAGTTTTAAGGAAAAGTACAGGGATTGGTGCGTCCGGAGGGATAAAGGCTGGTCGCCGGGCGTACAGACGTATTTTGACGAGGATTTCGATAATTTTATGGAAGACATCCTCACCAGCGTTCTCCTTTTCATGAGAGATACGAAACTGATTTTTGAAGACCATCTCTTTTACTATGCCGACGACAAGGGGATTTTCCTGCGAGTGTTTTATACGTTATGGTTGGACAAGGAGATGCGTAAAATGCGCAAAAAGGATCCGCTTCGCGCGCTTGCTATCTCCGGCGCATACGCCTACGGCACGGGCGCCATCTTTGCCATGGAATCGCAAAAGCTCGGAAAGGGGCTTCCAGAGTTTACAAAAGAGGAAAGAGAAGCTGTCTTTGCCAGGATCGGTGATAACGAGCCTTATGGACTTATGCTGGAACTGCAGGGCATCGATTACAAGGATAAGAGAAAGAGATATATGGATGCACTGTTTGTCGATACCGTTTTTACCATGCGCGATTTGGCGGCGGATCTTGTTAACGTAAAGGACTATCAGCGCGAGTATCTGGCGGTGCTTTTCAATGCAGGAATTTCTTATATCATCCGTTACGACGATTGCTTTTGTTAAAATTCTGTGAAAAAATCTTCTTTTTTGCATACAGTTGTTGACAAATCCAAAAAGAGAAGTATAATGTGAAGTACAAATAAATATCCGGTAAGTAAGGCTATTACGGGGATATGGACTGTTGCCGCAAAACGATGGAGACATCGTGCGCAGGTTTGAACAGGTCGCGTCGAAACACAAGGCGCGACATAACACAGTTTCACCGCCCCGCAAAGTTAAAGCTCAAACGGTGTGGTGTTTTCGGATTCCGTGTGTCGTTGGGGCAGACGGATTTTTTATTTGTCAAAATCGACAAGGAGGGATCGAAAGATGGACGAAGGCAGTAGCAGCCGAAGAATGAAAGTATGTGTGCATCCGGGCGGAAACGTCCGTCTTTCACCATGCTTGCCGTAATTCTCAGGCTGCCCCGACCTACTATTTTCGAGGGAGGTGGCAGAAATGAAAAATACAGAAATCAGAAAAGAACTTCTCCGTATCACAGAAAATCAGGATGCAATGACGTCGGCAAAGCAGAGAATGCTTTTTGCAGCAGCGCATTCGGAAGAGGAGATCACAAATGCTTTCGGAGCAGGCACACAAGGATTTGACGAGGAAGAGGTCTGCGTAAGGCGCGAACAGTACGGTTCCAATATCCTGCCTGCAGCAAGGAAGAAGGGGATTTTCCTCCGCATTATAGCGGCTTTTGTCAACCCGTTTTCCGTCATTTTATTTGTGTTATCCTGCATATCTTTTTTAACTGATGTCGTCTTTGCACAGGACGGAGAAAAGAATTATGTTACAGTGTCGGTCATCCTTGTCATGATCGTCGTATCGGGGATCCTGCGTTTTGCACAGGAAACGCAAAGCGGGAATGCCGCCGCAAAACTTTCTTCTATGATCTCAACGACGGCTTGTGTGCTCAGGCAGGAGGGCGGTAAAGCCGAGATCCCTGTGGAGGAAATCGTCGTGGGCGACCGCGTATTTCTCTCTGCGGGGGATATGATCCCTGCAGATGTGCGCATCCTTTCCGCAAAAGATCTTTTCGTTGCGCAATCCGCTTTGACGGGGGAAAGCGCTCCCGTAGAGAAAAATTCCATGGCGGAAAAAGATCCGTCTGTTTCCAGCGCCTGTCTTGCCTTTATGGGTACAAATGTCATCAGCGGGAGCGGGGAAGGGATCGTCTTTGCAACGGGTTCGGATACCGTGTTCGGACAGACTGCAAAATCTCTCTCGTCTGTCTCATCCAAAAAATCCGCTTTCGACAAAGGGATCAATTCTGTTTCACGCATACTCATCTGTTTTATGCTGGTCATGGTTCCCGTCGTTTTGCTGGTAAACGGTTTTACAAAGCATGACTGGCTGAGCGCGGCGCTCTTTGCTATCAGCGTTGCCGTGGGGCTGACTCCGGAAATGCTGCCCATGATCGTTACTACTTGCCTTGCCAAGGGCAGCGTCGCTATGTCCGCCAAAAAAGTTATAGTCAAAGATCTGAACGCCATTCAGAATCTGGGCGCAATGGACGTGCTCTGTACGGACAAAACGGGAACTCTCACGCAGGACAAAGTTGTTTTGGAAATGCACCTCAATGCCGACGGAAAAGAGGATCCCCGCGTTTTGCGCCATGCATTTCTCAACAGCTATTATCAGACGGGACTTAAAAATCTGCTGGATGTTGCCATCATTGAAAGGACGAAACAGCTTATCGGAAAAGGTGAGATCAATGAAGATGTCCTTTCGGAATACACAAAAGCAGACGAAGTACCCTTTGATTTTGAAAGGCGCAGGATGAGCGTTGCCGTGCAGAGCAAAGGGGGCAAAGTTCAGATGATCACTAAGGGGGCAGTGGAAGAAATGCTTTCTGTCTGCTCCTATGTCGAGACAGAAGGTGAAATCTGTAAATTGGACGAAACGCAGCGTCAGAATGTAAAAAACCGTGTTGAATCGTTGAATTTGGCTGGAATGAGAGTACTATGCGTGGCACAAAAGAGCGTTGTTCTGCCGATCAGCGGGAACAGCGAGTATGAAATGGTTTTGATCGGGTATCTCGCATTCCTCGATCCGCCCAAGAAATCTTCTGCGGCTGCGATTGCAAGATTAAAAAAGGGCGGTGTTGCCGTCAAAGTGTTGACGGGCGACAACGAAAAGGTTGCGGCAAGCGTCTGCAAAAAGGTCGGTTTGGGCGGTGGCAGGATCGTTACGGGAACACAGATCGAAGAAATGGACGATGTCAGCCTGCGCGAAGCAGTGGAAGAGATTTCCGTTTTTGCAAAGCTTTCACCCATACAGAAAGAGCGGGTCGTGCGCGCTCTGCGTGAAAACGGACATACCGTCGGTTTTTTGGGTGACGGCATCAATGATGCGCCCGCAATGCGCGCTGCGGATGTGGGGATTTCCGTCGACACCGCCGTGGATATTGCCAAGGAGTCGGCAAGCGTTATTCTGTTGGAAAAAGATCTTACCGTCCTTGCCGACGGCGTGAGAGAGGGCAGAAAGACGTATGCAAACATGATGAAGTATATTAAGATCACTTCTTCATCCAATTTCGGAAATATGTTTTCCGTTCTTGTTGCAAGCGCGCTGCTCCCGTTTCTTCCGATGACTTCGGTGCAGTTGATTTTGCTCAATCTTGTTTATGATCTGAGTTGTATTGCTCTTCCGTGGGACAATGCGGATGAAGAACTTTTAAAGAAACCCGCAGAATGGGACTCTTCCTCTGTCAAAAAATTCATGTTCTGGTTCGGGCCCGTAAGTTCTGTTTTTGACATCGTGACTTTTGCAGTGCTGTATTTTATCGTATGTCCCGCAATTTGCGGAGCGCCTTTTTCCGCACTGCAAGGCACGTCTGCAGATGTATTTGTTGCGGCTTTTCAGACGGGGTGGTTTATTGAATCCATGCTAACGCAGACTCTCGTGGTTCATACGTTGAGAAGCAGGAAGCTTCCGTTTTTCTCAAGCCGTGCTTCCTTGCCCGTCATTGTTTCCTCTTTGGCGGGGATCGCACTTCTTTCTGCTGTTCCGTATACTCCCGTAGGTAGATTGCTCGGGTTGTATCCGCTTTCTGCATTGTTTTTTGTTTTCCTTGTTTTCATTGTCGCGGGGTATTTTGCTTTTGCCACGCTGATGAAAGTCGTTTATTTTAAAAGATATAAAAAATTCCTGTAAGTGCAAACAGAGCCGCGGATTATACCGCGGCTCTGTTTGCAAAAAAAGGTGGGATCCGTAAGGAGCGCTGTATGCGCGCTGGAACAGAGGTTGAAGTATTGAGATAAGGGTAGAACGACTGGTTAATGGATATGGTACGTAATGTTTTGGCTACGGAAATAAGGGCAGAGGTTTTGTCTTTGCTCTGTTACAAATGTTGTGTTCATACATTGTGCAACGATGTTTGTAAAAATGATATTGACTTTATTTATATTGTTGTATATAATTATGATAATATTTATAAAATTTCAATATTTTTATTTTAGTGCTATTGATTTGCAAAGTTACAGCAATATTTGTGCAAGATTTATGTCAAAGCAACTTTATACTATGTTTTAATGGGTGGGTAGAAATATGGCAAAGATTATGTACAAAACAAGAGGTATG
Source organism: uncultured Bacillota bacterium (assembly GCA_949292885.1). Classification (GTDB taxonomy): domain Bacteria; phylum Bacillota; class Clostridia; order Christensenellales; family Borkfalkiaceae; genus Borkfalkia. Next base: position 3,987 of record CASFBD010000065.1, on the reverse strand, counting down.
AGCGATCCGCAAGGAAAGCAGAGAGTTTATGTATGCGCACATCATGATGACCATACATTGATTGACGATGTTGCCCAAAGCATACTTCAACGTCAAAATTGCAGCATATGGTACGACGAACAGCCAACCGAGCAATGCGATACAGACGCATGGTTGCAACTGCTTGACCAAATGCAGTTGTTTGTTATTCCGGTGACAAAAAAACTGTTATCTACGCCAAGCAAAGCTATGGATAAAGAGTTTTTGTATGCAAGAGAAAGAAACATACCTGTTTTGCCGTTGATGTATGAAAGAGGATTGGAAAAGTTGTATGAACAGAAATTTGGCGATTTGCAGTTTTTGGATAAGTACAGCACCGATACTACGGCAATCAGTTTTGACGATAAGCTGACGAATTTCTTGGAAAGTATACTGATCAGCGACCAGTTAGCCAATCGTGTACGTTCAGCTTTCGATGCTTATATCTTTTTGAGCTACCGCAAAAAAGACCGCGAGAATGCACACAGACTTATGCGGCTTATACATCAAAATGATTTTTGCAGGGATATTGCTATATGGTACGATGAATATCTTGTTCCTGGTGAAAAATTTAACAATGCAATACAAAAGGCGTTGGAAAAAAGCAAACTCTTTGCTTTAGCAGTAACACCCAGCTTGCTTGAAAAAGGCAATTACATTATGCAACACGAATATCCTTTGGCAAAGCAACTAGACAAAAGTATTTTGCCTGTGGAGTTGGTCGAAACCGATAAAGAGCAACTAAAAAAATTCTACTCGGATATTCCGTATGTTGTCAATGCTTATGATGATGAACTAAAGAATGGACTGGTTGACAGATTGCACCAATTGGCAGTCAAAGAAACGGACAATTCGCCTGAACACTTGTACTTTATAGGACTTGCATATCTCAAAGGTATAGATGTTGAAGTGGATTACAAACGAGCAGTGGATCTGATTAAAAAATCTGCACAGCAACAATGCCCCGAAGCTATTTATACTTTGAGCCAAATGTACAGCAACGGCGAAGGCGTTACAAGAGATTACATGACGGCTATTTATTGGCAAAAACAACTGGCAAAATGTTACGAAAATATATACAACAAAGACTCCAACGATCAATCACTGTATGATGTTGTTCAAGCTTATTCTGATTTGGGTCATGCATACAGAAATGTCGGAAAGTTTGAGCGTGCTTTGGATGAGTACAATTATTCTGTTCATTTTGTTTCGGAGCAGGAGAGTAAATATTCTCCGCTGATCATCAAATATCTCAAAGCCTGGCTTTGGTTCGATATAGGCGATTCTTTCTTGGAACAAAGCGATATTAAGTCTGCGGAAAAATATTTTTTAGTAGTAATACAGCTATTTAATGAGTTGTATATCAACGTGGGTAAAGAGGTAAAGCTTCTTTTAATTAAGGTATTTGACAGGCTTGGTAAAATTTATAAATCGAAGGACGAGCTTGGAAAGGCTGAGTATTACTATCAGCAATTAGTAGATTTATCTCGACAATTTTATGAAAGTACAGGCAAAATAATATATAAGAGAAATCTATTTGTAAGTTATACAGAGCTTGGTAAGCTTGCTCAAATGCAAGGAAATATTCAGCAGGCAGAATATTATTATCTTTCTGCGTTGGATATATCAAAACAGGTAGATGCTGAGTTATGTACCGCTGATTCCAAAAGGGATTTAGCTGTTAGTTACAATAAACTTGGAGATATTTATAAACAGCAAAAAAAGTTAGAAAAAGCAACACAATATTACATTCAATCGCTTGAAATGCGTAAGCAAAGGTATGACGAATTAAATACTGTAGAATCAATGCGTGACTTGTCGTTGAGTTATTTTAAAATTGCAGATACTTTGCGGCAGAAAGGTGTGTTTGACCAGGCGAAGATGTATTACGAAAAAGCACTGCAATTAGGTACTCAACTGGAAACAAATACAGGTTCTTCCGACGCAAAGCGCAATATTGCTGTTATTTTCAGTGCCTTGGGAGATATTTACAAACAAAAGGGCGATTTTTCTACGGCTGAGCAGCATTACCTTAAAGCCCTTGAAATAGATCAACAACTGTTTAACTTATTGGATTCGGTACAATCTAAAAAAGATTTGGCAGGTACTTTGAACAGCCTTGGAGATCTTTGTAAAACAGTCGGCAAGCTGCAAAAAGCTTTGGACTATTACACACAAGCGCTGCAAATTCGCAAGCAAATGTGTAAAAATCTTGAAACGGCGACGCCGGAATCTCAAAGGGATTTAGCCACAGCATACCTCAGAATTGGAGATATATACAAATTCCGTAACGATACTGTAAATGCCGTAGAATTTTATGATAAATGTCGTCAGTTGCTTGAGGGGATTTTTGAAAATGGATTAAGTACCGCTGATTTGTTGACTGATCTGGCGTTGATATATGAGCGGATAGGAGATTTAAATTTAAGAACAGGACATTGGGAGAATGCTCAACTATATAGCAAAAAATCCCTTGATATTCGTATTGAACTGTACAAAAATACGGGCACGATAGAATCAGCTTTTTGTTTGGGTGTAAGTTATAGCTATCTGGGTAAAATTTGTCAAGCAAAAGGTGATCTTGAAAATGCAAAAATATATTTCGTTAAAACCTTGGAACTGTATAAGGAATTGGACAAAAGAGCCAATACTATAAATATAAAAAATAATTTGTCGGCAAGTTTTATTGCGCTTGGCAGTATTTATAGATTGGCTGGCGACAACAAAACTGCATTGTCTTATTATTTTGAATCGCTGAAGATAGGTGAGCAAATTTATAAAGTTACAGGCAGTATACAGTCACAAGAAAGTTTGTCATTTGTTTATAGCGAAATCGCAAATATTTATGAGACAATCGGTAATTTACAACAGGCTATGCAATATTGCAGTGAGACACTCAAAATAAATCAACAGATCTATGATCGGAGCGGCACGGCCTCTGCGCTTTCAGATTTGGCAGACAGTTTGGACAATATGGCAAGTCTTATGCAGAAAAGCGGAGATATTGATGCCTCGGAAAAATATTATATGCAGGCTCTCAAAATACTCAAATTTTTGCATGAAAACGTATCGTCAAATAATATAATCTCCAAACTGGCACAATGCTTTACAAAATTGGCGGAAATCAATCGCGAAAAAAACAATTTAGATAGTGCCGAGCTTTATTATCTGGAAGCACATAAACTATATAGTTTGATCTGTAAAAACAGTGATGAATCGCAGGCAAAAAAGGATCTGATCCAAAGCTATGACGAGTTGGGAAAAATTTTCCAGCTTAATGGTAAAATGCAGATGGCTCAAAAGTATTACTCGCAATTATTGGACTTAGTGATTCAGGAATATCAACAAACACCGACAGTTAGCGCATTGAGGACTCTTGCTTTGACCTATGACAGATTAGGTGCCGTATGGCAGATAACAGGTGATTTGGACCAGGCGGAAAATTGTTTTTTGCAGGCTTACAATAAATTTGCCGAGCTGGATAATAATGAGAGTACATTGCTTACTAAAAAATTCTTGGAAATGAGCTGTACGAGATTGATTGTTCTTTACAAGCAGAAAAAACAATCAGAGCAAATTAAGTTTTACAGTTGTAAATTGAAAGAAATCCTTGCTAAACTTAATCAATAAACAGGCAATATGTTGAGTTGATTATTTTATCTGATGTTTAATGTTAGTTACTAGGTGAGGAGTTGGTAAGGAGTGCGCTGTGTGCGCGATGAAACAGCAATCGTTTGCTGTGGCGCGAGTGTGTCACTTTATTTTGGCGGAGGCATTCTAAACATGGAAAAAGGGAACGCATTCATGCGTTCCCTTTTTGGCGGCGAGTTATCGCCCTTGTACGAACTTTGAAAGTCAGATAAAGGAGCAGCCTCTTTGGACTGCTTTTCTGTTTCCTTTACCGATTCGATTGAGTTGTTGTGCTTTTTGAGCGGATCGGAGAAGTAGTAGTTTATTCTTTCTATAATG
>CASFBD010000064.1 GCA_949292885.1 uncultured Bacillota bacterium | reverse complement strand
CGGAACGGTTAGCGGACTGTTTCCCGTACCAACTTGTAAAGTATTATATTTTTCCTTGTAATGCTCACAAACGAAATTAACCAGCCTTTGACCATAGCCTTGTCGCTTGAATTGCGGTTCTACGGCAAGATTTTTAATTTCCAAAACTCCGTTTCCCTCGTCGCAAACTACGATTTCCGCCTTTACGCCGTTATCGTTAAGAACATACATAGTACCTCTATCGAGATATTTTTCAATCATATTTTCTTGCTCGTCGGCGAGTAGTAACAATCGCACATAATCACGTTTATTATTTACTTGATATATTCTCATTGTTTTCTCCGCTAAATTCTTATTTATGGGTAAGTTTATTATATCATAAAATTACACTCAATTCAATTTCTTTTGAATGGACAAAAAGAAAGCTCGACTTTTTATAAGCCGAACTTTGTAAACTATTCAATTAAAATCCCTATCGGAAATGTGCTTTCGGGAGAACCTTTTTTAATTTTTGTAAAATCTTGACGGTGTAAGGGCGATGTGGTATAATCCTTACAGGTGAACTTTATGGAGGGAGAGCGTATGGAAAAAACAGAACGCGGCAAGCGTGAAAAATTGCAAAAATGCAGACAGGTATTCTGCGAATATGCGGCCAGGGCTAAGGTGTGGGCGGACAAATACCTTCTGCATCTGTTTGCCATTCTTGCCGCGATGAGTGTTTTTATTGTCGGGATCTTCATGTGCTTTAAATTCAAGCCGATGGAAGAAGTTCAGGCAAAAGTTACTTCGGATACCATTGTAAGCGGAAATGTGGAAGATATACTCATGGTTGCGTTTTCTTCCATGTCTTACGAGCAGACGATGTTCAATCCCATCGGGGCGTTATTTGTGGGCTTTGACGAAGAAAAGAACCAGGAAGAGTTTGACAAGCTTTCTGAGCAGGTCGTTACGATCGTTGCAAAGACGACGCTGGAATGTAAGGACGAATTGCTCCGCCTTTCCGCATTGATGGAGGCAACGGAGGGAACGCCCGAGGAGATCGCGGCGGCAGTGGAGGAGAGCAACAGGATCGTTCAGTCCATTCTCGACCGTGCGGCGGCATCCATGTCCAACATCAATCTGATCAAACTGGACAGACTGGAGGCGGAGATCGCTTATTCCGGCTCGGACTCAGCGGATGAGGCAACTTTGAAAATTGCGAACGATTCGGCCATTCGTACAGTATTGCTGTGTGCGGGAACGGCGGCTTACGTATATTTGCAGTTGATCGCTCTCATTATCGTTTTCCGTTCGGCGGTGCGTTTTCTGCAGAATAAAGAGGCGGGGATGAAATTGTACGTCGCCTATTTTATCGGATTTGCTTTTCTTCTCTTTGTCTGCGAGATTTGTGCCGTTACGCTGAACGGGGCGGGGATCGCCTGCTTTGTGCTGATGTCCGTGTTCGGCGGGCTGTCCTGGCTGTACCGGCTCTTTAACAGCGAAGCGTCTCTCGTTATGGCGGCGGCAAAGACGGTCGTTTCCGCGCTTGCGTTTTCGGCGTTCTGCGTTTTCTTCCGTGCCATGTACGATTTCGGCGTATCTGTGGACAGGGTCGGGGCCGCGTTCGGTCTGCATGGGTATGACGGAACGCTGAATGCGGAAAATCCGGGTGCTGGTCTGCTTGTGACAAATCTGCTGTCTTTGGCTCTGCCGCATCTTGCGTGTATGGGCTTGGTGCTTTCCTCCTTACTGATCGCTCTTCGGTCGGGGTTGAAAGGAAAAACATCCGGATGGATCCTTCCGTTAGTGTCTTCCGTATGCGTGCTTCTTACGTATATCCTGCTCAGTGTTTTTGCGGGAAACGGATTGGAGCTTGTCCGCGTGTCCACGGCAATGCTGGCTATGCTTGCGCTTTGCCTTTTGGCGTTGGCGTTCGCTCTGTTGGAAGAATATATCTTTTATACAACGCGTTTTGCAAGCGAACAGAAAGTGCCGCAGGAGCAGGAGAAAAACACTTCGGAAGAGGTGTAAACCTGTTTTCTGAAATAAGGCGCCCGCCGCAAGGTTATCCTTGCGGCGGGCGTATTTTATTTCATATCTTTATCGCGGATCTCCACGCGGCGGATCTTACCGCTGATGGTTTTGGGAAGTTCGGAAACGAATTCCACGACGCGGGGATATTTGTAGGGTGCGGTCGTCTTTTTTACGTGAGTCTGCAGTTCTTTGACCAGTTGGTCGCTGGGCTCGTATCCCTTGGCAAGGACGATGGTCGCTTTGACAAGCTGTCCTCGTACGCCTTCTGTGTCAGGGACGCCCGTGATGGCGCATTCCAGGACAGCGGGATGTTCCATCAGCGCACTTTCCACTTCAAACGGACCGATTCGATAGCCGGAGCTCTTGATGATGTCATCTTTTCTGCCCACAAACCAGTAGTACCCGTCGCTGTCACAGTAGGCAAGGTCTCCCAGATGGTAGTAGCCGTCGTAGATGACAGTGCGCGTGAGGTCGCGGTCTTCATAATATCCGGAAAAGATCCCGTCTTGCGGATCGCGCAGGCGAATACAGATCTCGCCCGTTTCGCCCTGTTCGACAGGTTGTCCTTCGTTGTCGAGCAGTTGTACGTAATAAAGCGGCGAAGGTTTACCCATGGAACCGGGTCGGATCTCCATGTATTCGGAGAAGGTGGCGCAGACGATGGTGGTTTCCGTCTGACCGAAACCTTCGTAAATGGGGTGTCCTGTCTTGATGCGGATCTGGCGATAGATTTCCGGATTGAGTGCCTCACCCGCCGTCATCATGTACTTGATGGAGGAAAGGTCGTGCTTGCTCAGGTCTGTCTTGATCATAAAGCGATACACGGTAGGGGGCGCACAGAAAGTCGTGATCTTATATTTTTCGATGTGGTCGAGCAGGTCTTCCGGCTCGAATTTCCCATGAAAATCGTAGACGAAGATCGCGGAACCGCAAAGCCATTGTCCGAACAGTTTGCCCCAGCTTGCCTTTGCCCAACCCGTTTCGGCGAGGGTAAAGTGCAGTCCGTCGTCCTGGCAGTTCAGCCAGTAGCGTGCCGTGACGATGTGTCCCAATGTATAGCGCTCACTCAGAGTCACCATTTTTGGCATTCCCGTTGTTCCGGAAGTGAAATAGAGAAGGATAATGTCTTCTTTGTTCCGCTTGTCTTTGTAAGGAGTGTTCAGTGTTTCGCTCTGTGCGTTCACTTCTTCGTCAAAGGACAGGAACCCTTCGCGAGGAGAGGTGCAGGCAAGAATTTTCACGGAAGGAACCTTTTTTGCTGCTTTGAGGATGTTGTCGCACAATTCGTCCTCGTCTACGGCAACGACCATTTTTACGCCTGCCTTGTCCATGCGATAGACAAGGTCTTTTTCCATCAGCATATGCGTTGCGGGAATGGCGATCGCACCGATTTTTGCAAGAGCCATCAGAACGGTCCAGTACTCGTAGCGGCGTTGCAGGATGACGAGGACTCTGTCGCCCTCTCCGATCCCTTGCGAGAGAAAAAAGTTGGCGGTCTTGTCGGAGAGTTTCTTGATGTCTCCGAACGAGAAAAAGCGTTCTTCGTCGCGGTCGTCGCACCAGACGAGGGCACGCTTGTTCGGCTCCAGCCTTGCATATTCGTCCACAATGTCGTAGGCAAAATTGAAATTTTCCGGTACATTCAGTCGGAAATTGTTGTAAAAATCGTTATAGTCGCGGAATCTTCCGGCATTGGAGTAACGGCTTAAAAGGTTCATGGGTGAATGCCTCCGTACGGTTGCATTTTCTTTCAAATTATTATACCACAAATTCCGCGAAGAATAAAGTATATTTCAAAATTTCTTGCAAAAAATGCCTGAATAATTGCAAAAATAACCTTGCAATGGTATAATAGAACGGAAAATAAACCATAAAAGGAATGGCGGCGGACTCTGCCGCCCGTTTCGGGAGGAAGGTATGTTGGACAAGCAGACGGCTGCCGTTCTTGCGGCGGTCAATGCCCGCACGGACGGGGCTTACAAAGTGGTGGAGGAGGGGGAACTTCTCTGCGCGCTGCCCGCTCGTCTGAAAACGGATGCAACGGGGCTTGCCAACGCACTGCGCTATCTTTCCGAGCGCGGTTATGTGGATGTAAAATATTCGGACAAAGGCACATACTGTATCTGTTCCCTGCCCAAGGGCCGTTCTTACGAGGAAAGCGAGGGCGCAGAACGCCGCGGGGAAAGACGGTATTCGCGCAGCAGGTTTTTTCTTGTGCTTTTCGGTGCTTTTGCGGGCGCTTTTGCGGGCAGTTTTTTGGCGGGTGTTCTGCTGCATTTTTTATTTGGTTAAGAGGGGTTCCCGATGCTGAACAAACAGGAAAACGAGGTCATGAGTGCCGTGTATGATCTGTGCGACGGCAAGGGCAGCTGTCTTGCCAGTCCCATGGAGATCATGAGCCTTTTGCCGGCAAAACGCAAATACACGCCGCAGAAGGTGGAACAGGTGCTGCGTTCCCTCGAACTGGACGACTATTTTGACCTGATCGCCTCGGACAGAAAAGGGGAAAAGATGTATGTTATCACGTTGCATCCCAACGGCGAGGCTTACAAGCGCACCGCAGTACAGATGCGCAGGAACATTACTTTTAAAGTTGTGCTGTCCGTAGCGGGCGCCGTTATCACGTTCGTGGCGGGTATATTGCTGAAAATGATCTTTTCCTGACAGCATTGCGTTTTTTGCGCAATGCCGTTTTATATGTTTGACTTTTTCCGCCGTTTGCATTAGAATATTAAAAACATTTGTTTACAAAACAACAGAGGAGAGTTATGCCGGATTTTGAACTGGTGTCGCCGTACAGTCCGACGGGCGATCAGCCACAGGCAATTAAAAAACTTACCGAAGGGGTGCAGGACGGGATCCGCACGCAGGTGCTTGTGGGTGTGACCGGCAGCGGAAAGACGTTTACGATGGCAAACGTCATCAAAAACATCAACAGACCCGCTCTTGTCATTGCGCATAACAAGACGTTGGCGGCGCAGCTCTGCAACGAATTCCGTGAATTTTTCCCGCACAACCGCGTGGAATATTTTGTTTCCTATTACGATTATTATCAGCCGGAGAGCTACATTCCCAGTACGGATACGTACATCGAAAAGGATATGTCCGTCAACGACGAAATTGACAAATTGCGCAACAGCGCCACGGCATCTCTGGGTGAACGGGCGGATACGCTGGTGGTCGCGTCCGTTTCCTGTATCTACGGCCTGGGTGCGCCCGAAGAGTATTTCGACCTTGCCATTTCCCTGCGTCCGGGGGATGAGCTTGCGCGCGACGAACTTTTGCGCAGGCTTATTGAATTGCAGTACGAGCGCAAGGACATTGATTTTACCCGTTCTTCTTTTCGCGTCCGCGGCGACGTGGTGGAGATCTTCCCCGCGGGAAATTCGGAGATCGCCATTCGCGTGGAATTTTTCGGAGACGAAATCGACAGGCTTTGCGAAGAGGAAGTGGTAACGGGCAAAGTGACGGCGGAACTGAAGCACGTCTGCATATTCCCCGCCAGCCACTACGCGGTGGGGAGCGTCAAGATGCAGAATGCGCTCGCCGCCATTGAACGCGACCTCGAGGATGAGGTCAAGGCATTCCGTGACGACGGAAAGCTTTTGGAAGCTCAGCGCCTGGAACAGCGCACTCGTTACGACATTGAGATGATGCGCGAGGTGGGGTATTGCAGCGGCGTGGAAAATTACAGCCGCTATTTTGACGGCAGAAAACCTGGCGAGCCTTCTTTCACGCTTCTGGATTATTTCCCCGACAATTTTATTGTTTTTATCGATGAAAGTCACATGACTTTGCCGCAGATCCGCGCAATGTATCACGGTGACCTGTCCAGAAAAACAAATCTGGTCAATTACGGGTTTCGTATGCGTTCCGCATACGACAACCGCCCGCTTACGTTCGAGGAATTCGACGCGCGTGTTCCGCAGATGATCTGCGTTTCGGCAACGCCGGGAGAATACGAGCTGAAAGAGGCAGGGCAGGTAGTGGAACAGATCATCCGTCCGACGGGGCTTCTCGATCCGCAGATCGAGGTGCGCCCCATTAAGGGACAGATCGATGACCTGCTCGGCGAGATCAAAAAGGTGACGGGCGAGGGCGCGCGGGTGCTGATCACTACGCTGACAAAGCGCATGGCGGAAAACCTGACCGACTTCTTAAAGGAAAACGGCGTCAAAGTTCGCTATATGCACAGCGATATTGATACGCTGGAGCGTATCGACATCGTCAACGGACTTCGCGCCGGGGAATTTGACGTGCTTTGCGGAATCAACCTTCTTCGCGAAGGGTTGGATATGCCGGAAGTGAAGCTGGTTGCCATTCTGGACGCGGACAAAGAAGGCTTTCTGCGCAGCGATACATCGCTCATTCAGACGATCGGTCGCGCGGCGCGTAACGCGGAAGGGCGCGTCATCATGTATGCGGACGTTGTTACGGGCAGTATGCAGCGCGCCATCGACGAAACAAACCGCCGCCGCGCCGTGCAGGAGGCTTACAACAAGGAACACGGTATCGTTCCCAAAACTATCGTCAAAGAAGTAAAGAGTTCGCTCAACATCACTAAAAAACAGACGGTCACTGCGGACAAGATCCGACAGGAAGATATTCCTGCGGAGATCGAAAAGCTGAAAGCCCTGATGAAAGTGGCGTCCGCACAGCTGGATTTTGAAAAGGCGATCGAGATCAGGGATGCGATCAATGTATTGAAAAAGCGCTTGTACAAGCGCTGAACGGCAGGAAAAGTATGAAGGACGAAATTTTTGTAAAAGGCGCCAAAGAAAACAACTTAAAGAATATAGACGTGCATATCCCGCGCAATACGCTCACTGTGTTCACGGGGCTTTCGGGGAGCGGGAAATCCACGCTTGCCTTCGATACCATCTTTGCGGAGGGGCAGCGCCGCTATGTGGAGAGCCTCTCCTCGTATGCGCGTCAGTTTCTGGGACAAATGGAAAAGCCCAACGTGGAGTCCATCGACGGGCTTTCTCCCGCCATTTCCATCGACCAGAAAACCACTTCACACAACCCGCGCTCCACGGTAGGAACGGTGACGGAGATCTACGACTATATGAGGCTGTTGTTTGCCCGCGTGGGCGTGCCTCATTGTCCGCAGTGCGGCAGGGAGATCCGACGTCAGACGGTGGATGAGATCGCAGACAAAGTGATGGCGATGCCGCAGGGCAGTAAGATTCTTATCAACGCGCCCGTCGTGCGGGGCAGAAAGGGTGAGTACACCAAGAATCTCGAGTCCTTCCGCAAGAGCGGTTACGGCCGAGTGAAGATCGACGGCATCGTGTACGATTTGCAGGAAGACATCCGTCTGGACAAGAATATCAAGCATAACATCAGCGTTGTCATCGACAGGCTGGTTGTTAAAGACGGGATCCAGAAACGTCTGACGGACAGCCTGGAAAGTGCGCTTCGCCTTGCGGACGGTCTGGTCGTCATCGATTGCGACGGCAAGGAAGACCTGTATTCCGTCAAATACGCCTGCCCCGATTGCGGCATCAGCATCGAGGAGATCGAACCGCGTCTGTTTTCCTTCAATACGCCGTACGGTGCCTGTCCTGAATGTGCGGGGCTTGGGTTCAAGCGTGCCATCGATCCCGATCTGATCTGTCCGGACAAGACGAAAACTCTGCGCGAGGGTGCCATTAAGATCAGCGGCTGGAATCTCGATTCTTCCGCAATGACGCAGATGTATCTTTCCTCTCTCGCCAAAGTATATAATTTTTCGCTGGATGTTCCCGTCAAGGATCTGCCGCAAGAGGTCTACGATCTGCTTATGTGGGGGAACGGCGGCGAAAAGATAGATCTTGAATACAATGCGTACCGTTTTTCGGGCAGTTACAAGACGGCTTGGGAAGGCTTTGCCAACAATCTCCAGCGCCGTTACGATCAGACGCAGTCGGACGGTGTACGTATGGACATCGAGCGCTATATGCGCACATCCGATTGCCCTGTCTGTAACGGTAAAAGGCTGAAAAAAGAGGCCTTGTCCGTCTATCTCGGCGGAAAAAACATTGCCGAACTCTGCGACCTGTCGGTGGAAGACTTGTTTGCCTTCTTCGACAACTTGCAGCTTACGCAAACGGAACATCTCATTGCGGACGTCATATTAAAGGAGATCCGCGCGCGGCTGGGCTTTCTGCGGAACGTGGGTCTTTCCTATCTTAATCTCTCGCGCAGTGCCGCTACTCTTTCAGGGGGAGAATCTCAACGCATCCGCCTTGCCACTCAGATCGGCAGCGGGCTGACGGGCGTGCTTTATATCCTGGACGAGCCGAGCATCGGTCTTCACCAACGCGACAACGAAAAGCTGTTAAAGACGCTGCTTGCCTTGCGTGATCTCGGCAACACGCTCATTGTCGTTGAGCATGATGAGGATACCATGCGCGCCGCCGATTATATCGTGGACATCGGGCCTAAGGCGGGCGTACACGGCGGGGAGGTTGTTGCCTGCGGAAGTGTGCAGGAGATCATGGACACACCCGCATCCATCACCGGTGATTATCTCGCGGGAAGAAGAAAAATAGAAATTCCTCCCATGCGCGTTGCTCCTGCTGACAGATGGTTCGAGGTGGACGGATGCCGACAGAACAACCTGAAAGGCATCGATGTAAAGATCCCAGTGGGATTGATCACGGCGGTGACGGGGGTATCCGGGTCCGGAAAGAGTTCGCTTGTCAACGAGATCATTTATCCCTTTATGGCAAACCAGCTCAACGGCGCACATCTCGTCACGGGAAAGTGCGACGGCTGCAGGGGATTGGAATATTTTGATAAAGTTATCGCCATAGATCAGTCGCCCATCGGCAGGACGCCGCGCAGCAATCCTGCAACGTACACAGGGGTGTTCACCATGATCCGCGAATTGTTTGCCGCAACGGCAGACGCGCGCGAAAGGGGGTACAAGGCGGGCAGGTTTTCGTTCAACGTTTCCGGCGGACGGTGCGAACACTGCTTCGGCGACGGGATCATCAAAATTGAAATGCACTTCCTCCCCGATATTTTCGTACCCTGCGAGGTGTGCGGCGGAAAGCGCTATAACCGCGAAACGCTGGAGGTTCGCTATAAGGGAAAAAACATTTCCGAAGTGCTGGATATGACGATAGAGGAGGCGTGCGAATTTTTCCAGGCTGTTCCGAGTATTTACAATAAGCTGAAAACCATCAACGACGTGGGGCTCGGATATATTCGTTTGGGACAAAGCGCTACAACGCTTTCGGGAGGAGAGGCGCAGCGCGTCAAGCTCGCCACCGAACTTTCCAAACGTTCGACGGGTAAGACCTGTTATATACTCGACGAGCCCACAACGGGATTGCACAGCTACGACGTAGACAAACTCATCAAGATCTTGCAAAGGCTGCGTTCGGGCGGCAACACCGTCATTGTCATCGAGCACAATCTGGACGTGATCAAAATTGCCGACTGGATCGTCGATCTCGGCCCGGAAGGGGGCGACGGCGGCGGACAGATCGTTGTTACCGGTACGCCCGAAACGGTTGCCGCCTGCGAAAAGAGCTATACGGGACAGTTTCTTAAAAAAATATTGAATTGTTGATATCATGAAAAGAACAACGCAAACCGAAAAGAAAAATACGATCGGAATTGTTTTACAGATCATCGGAGGCCTTCTCGTCTTTATTGCTCTCATTTTCTGGTTTTATGATCCTGCATTTTTTGATATCCGTTATAGTCTGCCGTATCGAATTGCAGTTTACATGGTTTTATCTGCGGGACTTTTTCTGTTTGCTTTTCACCCGCGTGTTGAACAGCCTCTTTACGGAAAAATACTCCTTGTGTCGGGTGCGGTCGTTTTATGGGTCTCATTGCTGTTATCCGGCCGCGCAAACGCGTTTCTGTTTCTTGCGTACGGTTGTGTTTCCGCGGCGGCAGACGTTGTCTTTTTTTTGCGTGGTCAGTGGAAAATGAAACGGGATGACCGCTATACAGGCAAAGATATGCCTCACTTTTCACAAGTCGTGGTATCTTTGTGTGCTTTTATATTTGTATTGCGGCAAGAGCTGCTCATAGAATACGCGCAGAGCGAATTTCCCTTTTGGCTGCCCTCGTTGATCGCGGCGGGATGTCTTTGTGTTCTCTCCGTTGTCTGTGTGTTTTTGTTCAAAAAATATATTTTGCGGAAAAAATATCAGATCCTCATTCCCATCTTTGTTTTGGTCGGCGCATTTCTGTTTGTTTGGCTTTTGCTGTGTACGGTGAACTTTTCTTTGGACGTTGGCGATCCGCAGAAACTTACGGCGGAAATCGTTGATAGGCGCGTGGATTCCGGAAGACGGAGACCGGCTACATACAAATTAAAACTATGCACACAAGAAGGGGAGGAGTTTACTTTAAATGTTGCGCAGAGGGTCTGGTCTGAGCTGGACGAAGGGGATCAGATCACTGTTTCTCTGTATAAAGGGGCATTGGAC
>CASFBD010000063.1 GCA_949292885.1 uncultured Bacillota bacterium | reverse complement strand
GGCTGGCAGGCCAACTAAAAAACGCATTTGCGTTACGCCAGTGAACAAGGGCTATGCCCGAAAAATAAAAACCACGTGCTTTGCACGTGGATGATTATTGCATAGCCCGGCCGATCTCGGCAGGGCTTTTGTTATTTTTGCAGGATTGTCTGTTTGTAACGGTGGGGCGTTGTGCCGAACCTGTGCCTGAAAAGTTGGTGAAAGTGAGATTGGTTTTCGTATCCGACGGTACGAATGATTTCGTCCACACTCACATCTGTTGTGCGCAGAAGTTTTTCCGCAACGAGCAGACGCTCTTCCTGTACGAGCGTCTGGAAATTTCTGCCGAACGTTGTATGGATCTTTCTGGACAGATAGACGGGATTGTAACCGATCTGTTCGGAAAGTTCCCGCAAGGATGCCCGCGGGTAGTGCTGTTGGATGTATGCGGTCACCTGTTGTGTGAGCAGGGCGGTATCGGACAAAAACCCCGGGTGATTGACAAGAGTTTCTTTATAATATGCGAGGTAGGAAAAGAGAAGAGAAATCAGTTGCGTGGAAATAGTGTAGTCATCGGGGGTATGGTTTACGATGGTGTAGATGAGATTGTCCATCAGGTTCAGTATGGGGAAGCAGTCCGCTGTTTTGAAAAAAAGGTATTCCGCGTCTCCGTCGGGATCGAAGTTTCTGGTCAGGAATCCGCACATGACAGGGTTGTTTTCCACATTGTGAAAGACGTACTGCAAAAAGGAGTTAGAAAGAATAAAGTTGACGCCGATGTCCGAATCGCCTGCTCTCAGAATGCTGTGGCGTATGTGTTTGTTGAGAAAGAGAATATCGCCGCTCTCAAGAGTGATCTTGTCCTTTCCGATCACGTGTGTGATGCTGCCCGCACATACGTACATGATCTCATATAATCGTGGCTGTGTTCGGGAAAGTCGATAAACCGCGTGTGCAGGCGCAGATCGATCTGTTTGTCGCCTGTAAGAAGCTTTTTGCTGTTTACGATAAACTTCTCGGAAGAAGTGTAATCGTCCATGCTGATCTTTTTTTGGTTGTACAAAATCTGCTTTTCTTCCGGCGAGAGCCGGCTGATTTTCTCAAGGATCTCTCTGTTCATGCTTTTATTATACAGGGAAAAGAGGAAAAAGTCAATATCCGTCACTTTTTTTATAAAATAATGTCATTGATTGATTTTTTCTTTTCTGTTATAATAGGGATAAGGAGGATGGGGATGAAGAAATTTCTTGCAATCGACATCGGAGCGAGCAGCGGCAGGCACATTGTCGGAACCCTTGAAAACGGCAGGATCGTCGCGGAAGAAGTGTACCGTTTCCCTAACGGAAACAAGGAAGAAAACGGGCATCTGGTCTGGGACATTCAAAATCTTTTTTCGCAGGTCAAACTTGGGATCGCGGAGGCGATACGCCGTTTCGGGAAGATCGACAGTCTTTCCGTGGACACCTGGGCGGTGGATTACGTGCTCATGAAGGGAGAGGAGGAAATCTTGCCCTGTTATGCGTACCGTGACGGCCGCACTGCAGACGTCATTCCTGCGGTACACGCCGTTGTCCCTTTTGAGGAACTGTATTCCCGCACGGGCATCCAGTTTCAGCCTTTCAATACGATCTATCAACTTTATGCGGATAAACTATCCGGCAGATTGGAAAGCGCGACAGATTATCTCATGCTTCCCGAATATCTGCTTTATAAACTGACGGGTGTCAAAGCGAGCGAGTACACGAACGCAACTTCCACGGGACTTGTCAACGCGCAGACGCACGCATTTGATGAAACACTGCTTAGCAGATTGGGACTGCCTCGCACTATGTTCCGTGCGCTCAGCCAGCCCGGCACCGTTCTCGGCAATCTGAAAGAGGAAATCGCAGAAGAAGTGGGCGGAAATATGCAGGCCGTTCTTTGTGCCACGCACGACACGGCAAGCGCCGTGTTGTCCGCGCCCGTGGGGGCGGGGTTCGATACGCCGTACCTTTCCAGCGGAACGTGGTCGCTGCTCGGCATTGAACAGCCCGCAGCACATACGGACGAGGAGAGCCGAGCTAATAATTTTTCCAATGAGGGCGGCTTGGACTTTACATTCCGTTACCAGAAGAACATCATGGGGCTTTGGATGCTCCAATCTGTACGGAAAGAATTAGGATTGAACTTTGCGGAAGCGGAAAAGTTGGCGAGGGCAAACGTCTGCAAGCAGATCGTAGATTGCAATGATGAGAGCTTTCTCGCTCCGCACAGTATGTGTGAAGCTGTCCGCAAAAGCGCCGGGGCGCTATCGGACGGACAGATGCTGTATTGCATTTACAACAGCCTGGCGCATTGTTATAAAAAGGCGCTGGACGAAATGGGGAAAAAACTGGACAGGAAATTTGACTGTTTGCATATCATCGGCGGCGGGAGCATGGACTCCCTGCTCAACGAACTGACGGCAAAGATCGCAGGAGTCCGTGTGATCGCAGGGCCTACGGAAGCAACCGCTCTCGGCAATCTTCTCGTACAGATGGCTGCAGGCGGGGTGATCAGAAACATCGCAGAGGGCAGGAAGAAAATACTTTGCTCCTTCCCATTAAAACAATTCAGTTGATCGGAGGAAAGAGAAAATGAACAGATACGACCAGGCAAAAGAGATGTTTGCCTCTTACGGGGTGGATGCAGACAAGGCAATGAAGGCGCTGGCGGGGATCCCCGTTTCCGTACATTGCTGGCAGGGAGACGATGTCGTCGGGTTTGACGGCGGCGGCGCGGCGAGCGGCGGAATTCAGACGACGGGTAACTATCCCGGTCGCGCAAGGACACCCGAAGAGCTGATGGAGGATATTCGTTTTGCGTTTTCGCTGATCCCCGGAAAAAAACGTCTGAATCTTCACGCAAGTTACGCCATTCTCGGTGCAGATGCCGGCAAAGTGGACAGGGATGCCTATCGCCCCGAGCATTTTGCTCCCTGGGTGAAGTTTGCAAAGGAGATCGGACTTGACGGCATTGATTTCAACCCTACATATTTTTCGCACCCGATGGTCAGGGACGGCCTTACCCTTTCCAGTCCGGTCGAAGAAGTACGCAAATTCTGGATTCGCCATGGCCAGGCTTGTCTGAAAATAGCGGAATATTTTGCGACGGAAATGAACTCTCACTGCCTCGTCAACATCTGGATCCCCGACGGGCTGAAAGATGTCCCCGCAGACAGGCTCGGACCCCGTCTGCGTCTGAAGGACGCGCTGGATGAGATCCTGTCCGTCGGTTACGACAAGTCGAAAGTTTACGTGGCTGTGGAAAGCAAGGTTTTCGGCATCGGGGTGGAAAGTTACACGGTCGGCAACAACGAATTTTACCAGAATTATGCTGCTACGCGCGGAATTTGCTGCTTGCTGGACAACGGGCATTATCATCCTACGGAAACCGTTTCCGACAAGATCCCGTCCTTGCTCGCGTTCTATGACAAAGTTGCACTGCACGTTACCCGTCCTGTACGTTGGGACAGCGACCACGTGGTTTTGTTGGAAGACGAACTCAAAGAGATCTGCAAGGAGATCGTCCGAAACGATGCGACAGACAAAGTGATGATCGGTCTGGATTATTTCGACGCGAGTATCAACCGCATTTCCGCATGGGTGGTGGGCGCGCGCAATATGCAGAAAGCGCTTCTGTACGCGCTCCTTCAGCCGAATGCAAAGATGAAGGCGTTGCAGGACTGTGCAAACTTCACCGAGCAGATGGTCGTGCAGGAGGAATGCAAAATGCTTCCTTACGGTGACATCTGGACAGAATATCTGAAAAAATATCGTTTTGCGGGTGACGACTGGTTCAAAGAAGTTGCCGCGTATGAAAAGAAAGTTTTGAAGGAGAGAAAGTAATGAAAAACATACTGAATGCACCTTTTGTCAAAGAAATGTGCGATGTAACGGCGAATATGTACCGTCTGGGCTGGGATGAACGCAACGGCGGAAATATTTCCTATCTTCTGAACGAAGAAGAGGTTGCGCAGTATCTGGACCTTTCCAAAGTGATCCGCGAGATCCCCACGGGATTTACGGCAAAATCTCTGGTCGGTAAAATTTTCATCGTGACCGGCACGGGCAAATATTTCAAAAACGTTGCAGCAGATCCTGAAACCAATCTCGGGATCATCCGTATCAAAGAGGATGCCACTACGGCTGAGTTGCTTTGGGGCTATAAAGACGGCGGCAGATTCACTTCCGAACTTCCCGCTCATCTGATGAGCCACATGGCGCGCCTTTCCGTGGATCCTCAGAACAGAGTTGTCATGCATTCACATCCCACCAATTTGCTCGCCATGAACTATGTTCATGAGTTGGACGAGGCAAAGCTGACGCATACCCTTTGGGAAATGTGCACCGAGTGCATCGTAGTGTTCCCGGACGGCGTGGGCGTTTTGCCCTGGATGCTCTGCGGCACCAACGAGATCGGCGAAGCTACTGCAGAAAAGATGAAGGAATTCCGTCTTGTTGTGTGGGGAATGCACGGCATTTACGGTGCAGGCAAGACAATGGACGAAACGTTCGGATTGATCGAAACGGTGGAAAAGGCTGCGCAGATCTATATGCTCACCTGCAATCGCCCGCGCGTCAACACCATCAAGGACGAAGAGATGGTCAGGCTTGCAGAGTTTTTCAAGGTCAAATACAGAAAAGATTTTCTCAATCTGTAAAGCAAAAAGGGCGGGGGATTTCTCCCGCCCTTATATAAATTGCCCCAAGGGGAAATTTTTGACGCCGGATGAGGGCGCGGCGCGTCGATTTGCTTGCAATTTTGGGCATAAACGTATAAAATAGAAGGGAAATATTTACAAAGAGGTTTTTTGTATGGAAAAGATGGACGGCGCCATTGTAAAGACTTGCGTCGATTATAAAGATTTTCCCTCGCACGTCGACGAAGAAGTCGTACTGAAGGGGATGATCCACCGCATCCGTGAAATGACGGGTTTTGCTTTTGTCATCATCCGTACTGCACGTGACGTCGTGCAGTGCGTGTATTCTCCCGATTTTTCTGATTATCGCATGGACGAAAGCGTTGTGGAAGGATGCGCGGTCAAAATCACGGGCAAGATCGTCAAAGACGAAACGCGCGAAGGCAGATACGAAATGCAGATCCACAACATCGAAGTGCTTTCCACGCCTGCGGAGCAGATGCCCATTGTCATCAATAAAAAACAGCTGGACAACATTCCCATTGATCTGAATCTCAATCTTCGTCCCGTCACGCTGCGCAACCCCAAGGAGCGCGCGGTATTCAAGGTGCAGGAGGGGATCGCCCGCGGATTCCGCGAATTCCTTTTCTCTCAGAACTTTACGGAGATCCGTACGCCCAAGATCAACGCGCAGGGCGCGGAAGGCGGTGCAAATATCTTCCGTCTCGATTATTTCGGAAAGCAGGTGTTCCTCGCCCAGAGTCCGCAGTTCTATAAGCAGATGCTCGTGCCCGTTTACGAGTGCGTTTTTGAAGTAGGTCCGGTGTTCCGTGCAGAGCATCACGATACTTCCCGACATCTCAACGAATACATCAGTATGGACTTTGAAATGGGATTTATAGACAGTTTCTATGACATCATGAACATGGAAACTGGGGCGCTCAAATATATCATGAACCTCCTCAAAACCGAATATGCGGAGGAGATCTCCCTGCTCAATGCCGTCCTGCCTGAAATTACGGACATTCCTATCGTCAAATTTATGGATGCCAAGGAGATCATTACCAAAAAATTCAAAAAGAAGATCACCGATTACCGCGATTTCGAGCCGGAAGAGGAACAACTGCTCGGCAAGTGGGCAAAACAGCAGTTCAACTCCGATTTCCTGTTTGTAACGCATTATCCTTCCGAAAAGCGTCCGTTCTACGCGATGGACGATCCCGAAGATCCGGAATATACTCTCAGCTTTGATCTGTTGTTCCGCGGCATCGAGATCACGACGGGCGGGCAGAGGATCCACGATTACAACCAGCAGATCGCAAAGATGAAGGCGCGCGGCATGAATCCCGACGATTTTGAAGGATATCTGATGGCGCACAAATACGGTATGCCTCCGCACGGCGGCCTGGGACTCGGGTTGGAGCGTATCACCATGCACCTGCTCGGGTTCAAGAACGTTCGCTATGCGTCCATGTTCCCCCGCGACATCAACCGCGTTACCCCGTAACGATCACCAAAAAAGGAGGCGGAAAATTTCGCCTCTTTCTTATGCAAAAACCCTGCGGATCATCCGCGGGGCTGTTGTACGATATTATATAAAGCGGGGCGCGATCGCGCCCCGCTTTTGTTTGCGGATCAGCGGAAAGAACGGACAAGTCCGACAACCTTTCCAAGGATAGAAACTTCCTTTACAATGATGTCTGCCATGCTTTCGTTTTCGGGGTGGAGGACATAATGGTCGTTCTTTTTAAAGAAGCGTTTGACGGTAGCGCTGTCTTCCACGAGGGCAACAACGATGTCTCCGTTTTCCGCCGTGTCTTGTTTGCGCACGACAATCTTGTCCCCGTCGCGGATGCCCGCATCGATCATGCTGGTGCCTTGCACGGTGAGCATAAACAAGTCGCTCCCGTTAAAGGCGTCTGCAGGGAAGGAATAGTAGTCCTCATAATTTTCGTAGGCAAAAATAGGCTGGCCGGCCGTGACGGTACCGACAAGCGGCACATTAACGGACGAATTCTTTTTGAAGCTGATCGCCCTGTTTTTGTTCGGGCTTTTGTTGAGGTATCCCTCTGCGCGGAGCTTCTCCATATAATAATAGACGGATGCCGTGGATTTTACATTGAGCTTGGCGCATATCTCGCGCACAGTGGGTGAATAACCGTACTCGGCATTGTAATCGTTGATGAATTTCAGGACAGCTTGCAGCTTGTTTTTGCTTTCTGCGGACATGGTATTTTTCTCCTTTTCTCTATTATATCATAAAAAAAGAAAGATTGCAAACAAATGTTTTATAAATTATTTGATTATTAAAAAAAATTATGCTATAATTTGAAAAGAGGTGGAAGCTATGGAAACACAAAAATGCGTTTTATACGACCGCGACTGTATCGGTTGCATGGAGTGCGAGATGTGCGATCTCGACCCTGACAAGGTCTGTGATAATTGCGGGAAGTGTCTGGATGTGCGTGATTTTGCCAGTATCCGAATCGACGGCGTGTTTGACGCGCAGGGAAATGCGCTGAAAGGCAAGTCTGTCAAGAAAAGATAAAAAAATTCCTTTACATTTGCGCGCGCGCATGATATAATAAAGGAAAACTGCAAAGTGCGGAGGCTTTGAGTATGGCAGAAGTCAAATATGAGATCACGGAGAAGCTCGGTGTTCTGGGCGAAACGGGCAATGGCTGGACAAAAGAACTGAATCTTGTCAGCTGGAGTGAGAGGGAGCCTGTTTACGACATTCGTACCTGGAACGAGGCGCATGATCGTATGGGCAAGGGGATCACCCTTTCTTTGGACGAAATCAAATCGCTGAAAGATTTGCTCAACAGCCTGGAAATATAAACAAAACAGGGGGCAACGTGGTATCGTTGTCCTTTTTTTGTCCTGAAGATCAACAATTTGGAGAAGATTATGTCAGATACAAGTGTTTACGAAAATCCTTTACTCAGCCGTTATGCAAGCCGTGAAATGGCGGAAAATTTTTCCGACGATACAAAATTCAGGCTTTGGCGCAGGCTTTGGATCGCGTTGGCGGAATCTGAGCACGAACTCGGGCTCAACATCACGCAGGCGCAGATCGATGAACTGAAAAAATATGCCGACGACATCAATTATGAGGATGCGCGCCGTTTTGAAAATGAAGTGCGGCACGACGTGATGGCTCACGTAAAGGCGTACGGCGAACAGGCGAAAAGCGCAAAGGGGATCATCCATCTTGGTGCCACTTCTTGCTATGTCACGGACAATGCGGAAGTCATCATCATCGACAAGGCGATTGATATGGTGATGAAAAAACTTGTCAACGTAATGGACAAGTTAAAAAAATTTGCGCTCAAATACAAAGATCTTCCCACGCTGGGCTTTACACATTTACAGCCTGCTCAGCTTGTTACGGTCGGCAAACGCGCCACGCTGTGGCTGTCTGACCTCGAAATGGACTATTACAACCTCGTCAATCTGAAAAATTCCGTCAAGCTTCGCGGCGTAAAGGGTACAACCGGTACGCAGGCAAGTTTCTTAGATCTTTTCGGCGGAGACGGTGAAAAAGTAAAGGAACTTGAAAAACGAGTCGTTGCAAAACTCGGTTACAGCAAAGTCTACGGTGTAACGGGGCAGACGTATCCCCGTAAATTCGATTATAACGTGTTGTGTGTCCTGTCGCAGATCGCGCAGAGCGCCTATCGTTTTTCCAACGATATCCGCCTGTTGCAGCATATGAAAGAAGTGGAGGAGCCTTTTGAAAAACATCAGATCGGTTCTTCCGCAATGGCATACAAACGCAATCCCATGCGCAGTGAGCGCGTCGGCTCGCTCGCAAGGTATGTTCTCAGTTTGCCCGTCAACGCGGCGGTCACGGCTTCCACGCAATGGTTCGAGCGTACGTTGGATGACAGCGCAAACAAGCGCATTGTCATTGCGCAGGCGTTTCTTTCGGTGGATGCCGTCCTCAATCTGTATATGAACATTTCCGAAAATCTCGTCGTGTACGACAAGGTTATCGCCAAGCACATTGCGGCGGAACTGCCGTTCATGGCGACGGAAAATATCATGATGGAATGCGTGAAAGCGGGCGGCGACAGACAGGAACTGCACGAACGCATCCGCGTTTTATCAATGGAAGCGGGCAGAAACGTCAAGCAGGAAGGCAAGGAGAACAATCTCATCGAACTCATCAAAAAGGATGAGATGTTCCGTGCCGTATGGGACAAGCTGGACGGAATTCTGGACGCAAAAAATTTCATCGGAAGAAGCAGCAGCCAGGTAGAAGAATTTATTTCCGCAGAGATCGACCCCATTCTCAGAGAGCACGCAAAGGAGCTGGGAGAACACGGAGAAGTGCGCGTTTAAGCAATTCAGAAACCCGACCAAAAACGGCGTCGGCGGACTGCGTCAGAATTATTGACACAGACCGCCGATTTGTTTTATAATTTGCCGGAGAAACACAGATACTAACGGAGAAACGCGCAGGTCTGCGCAGGAAAGGAGTTTTTATGCTCGAATTGAAAAACGTGTCTTATTCCGTGAAGGATGAACAGACGGGGAAAAGACAGGATATTTTAAAAAATGTGAACTTGGTTTTCAGCGACAGCGAAATCAGCACGATCACGGGACCAAACGGGAGCGGAAAATCCACCCTTATCAAGATTCTGATGGGGTTTGAAAAGCCTACGTCCGGCAGAATTTTATTTAATGGAGAGGATATTACCGCGTGTTCCGTCACGGACCGTGCACGGAAAGGATTTACCATTGCCTTTCAGCAACCTGTGCGTTTCAAGGGTATCTCCGTCAAAAAACTGCTTGAACTTTCCAGCGGGAAAAAGATGAATACGGATGAAATGTGTCAATGTCTTTCGGCGGTGGGGCTTTGTGCGCGCAATTATATCGACAGATACGTGGACGGAACTTTATCCGGCGGCGAACTCAAACGCATTGAGCTTGCATCTGCCATCGCCAAGGGCGGGGAGGTGTTCTTGCTGGACGAACCGGAAGCGGGTATCGACCTTTGGAGCTTTGAAGATCTTGTAAAGGTGTTTGAAAAATTGCACGACAAAACGGTGATCATTGTTTCTCATCAGCAGCGCATTCTCGAAACGGCGGATAAGATCGTCCTTTTTGACAACGACAAGCTGATCTGCGCGGGAAAGAGAGAAGAAATGTTTTCCCGGCTCATGCAACAGCCGTCTCTGTGTTGGCGAAACGTAAAGGAGAACTGATATGGACAGAACAGACGAACAGCTTCTGGAAGAGGTGGCGGATCTGCACGGGATTCCGGAAGGGAGTTTTAATATACGCAAGAACGGCAAGTTGCTTGCACGCAATTCGGATACGGACATCGAGATCGTTTCCAAAACGGATAAAGACGGGATCGATATCATTGTTAAACCGAATGTGAAAAATAAGAGTGTGCATATTCCCGTCCTTCTCACCGTCGGGGATTTTAAAGATACCGTCTACAACGATTTTTATATCGGCGAAAATGCGGACGTCACGATCATAGCCGGCTGCGGTATTCATAACGCTACCTGCGCGGATGCCGAGCATGACGGAATTCATACCTTTTATCTTGCTAAAAACGCAAAGGTCAGGTACGTGGAAAAACATTACGCGTCCGGCGATGGGAGCGGAAAAAAGGTGTTTGATCCCGTAACAAAGATCTTTCTCAAAGAGGGCTCCTGCTTTATCATGGAATCCACACAGCTCGGCGGCGTGACCTATACGAACAGAAAGACGTATGCGAGCGTGGGCAAAAAAGCGCAGCTGATCGTAAAAGAAAAGATCCTTACGGAGAATGAGGAAAAGGCGATCACAGATTTCCGAGTAAAACTGTTGGGAAAGGACAGCCGTGCCGACATTGTCAGCAGAAGCGTTGCAAAGGGAAATTCTTCTCAGTTTTTCCGCTCGGATATGATCGGGAAAAACGAGTGCTTCGGTCACGTGGAATGCGACGGGATTTTGCTGGACAAGGCGAGGATCGTCTCCACCCCGAAAATAGATGCGATCAGTCCGGAAGCCAGCCTTGTGCATGAAGCGGCGGTCGGTAAGATTGCGGGAGAACAGCTTTTAAAACTGATGAGTCTGGGGCTTTCCGAACAGGAAGCGGAGAGCGCCATCATCCAGGGATTTCTGAATTGAACGAGAGCGCCGCTTATGCGGCGCTCTTTTTGCTTGCAGTTTTTGTCACGGCGTTTTTTTTCTCCGCATATACTGGCAGAAGAGGGATCTTACGGAGGAAGAATATGCTGGATTGGCTGATGCAGCAACCGGTATGGTTGCAGGCTTTTTTTGCAACTTTGTTTACGTGGGGAATGACGGCGCTCGGTGCTTCCGTTGTATTTATTTCCGGAAAGTTCAATGAGCGCACGTTGAACGGGATGCAGGGGACAGCCGCGGGTATAATGATCGCGGCAAGTTTTTTTTCATTGCTTCTGCCGGCAAAAGAGAGAATGGAATCATGGGAGAGCGGAGCCGCTTTTGTAGCGATTGTGCTGTCTGCTGGATTTATGCTCGGCTGTGTTTTTATTCTCTGTTCCGACCTGCTGATGTCCAGGATGAGCTTGTTTTCCGAAGAGGGCAAGCGCAGCGGCGTGCTCTCTTGCTTTGCCATGACGTTGCACAATATTCCGGAAGGTATTTCCGTGGCCCTGCCGGTTTATAATGTCACGGGCAACAAAAAGAAGGCATTCATGATGTCGGCGCTATCGGGGCTCGCCGAGCCTGTCGGCGCCATCTGCGCGTGGCTTTTCTTGTCGCCATTTCTTACGCCGATGCTATTGGGGGCGATTCTCGCCCTTACTGCCGGAATTATGATTTACATTTCTCTCGACGAACTTTTGCCCATGGCAAAAGAATACGGGCATGAACATTATGGAATAGTGGGCGTGTTTCTTGGCATGGCTCTAATGGCTTTCAGCGGAATTATTTTCTCGTAAATATTATGTGGCAGACATACGCATTATTATCGGCTTTCTTTGCGGCCCTCACGGCCCTGTTCGCAAAAATAGGCGTGAAGGATGTAAACTCAAACCTTGCCACAGCGGTG
>CASFBD010000062.1 GCA_949292885.1 uncultured Bacillota bacterium | reverse complement strand
TCCTTGGCACGTTGCAGATAAAATTCAATATCTTCGTGCGTGACTCTGTCCGTCATCTGGTCAAAATTGAGTACGCAGACGCCCTTCAGATACACTTCCCGTCCGTTGACGCACAGGGTGTACGGAGCACTGTCCGCAGGCGCGCCCTCATTTTTCCGATAGGAAATGGAACGGAATCCGACCTCCCCTTCAAAGAGAAGATCTCCCGATACAGCATCTTCTGCGCGCAAAACATACAGAGGCTGCTCTCCATACCCGACCGGATACCAAAGCTGCGGATCCGGCTGAACCAGTTTTACGCAGAACTCTCCCGCGACAGAAAACGTTTCCGCCCGTTCGGCGCCGTCTTTGCCGAGAACAACGCGCAGACGCGTTTCCGCCTCCGCACTGCCCTGCACGGACACTTCTCCTTCTCCGCCGCACATTTGCACACGGATGCGCAGACTGCGCGGAGAAATATTGCAATAGCTTTCCAGATACACGCCGCGGAAGATCCCCACGCAGACAAGACGGGTACAAAAATCCCAGCCATAGCCATACCGCTGCGTCATGAAATGCGTGGTGTGCCCGCAGGAGATCTGCCCCTGCTCGCGCGCCACTGCTTCCAGCACCACCTGCAAGCGGTTGTCTTTCTGCCTGAGAATGCCCTTTACGTCAAAAGAATAACTTATGTTCGGATTTTCCGTCCTGCCCAGAAAAACGCCGTTGAGAAAGATCTGCGCGGACGCATTGATCCCCTCAAACACGAGGTCGCAATGCGGAGCGGAAACATCCGCATCGAACTGCCTTTCGTATACCCACTCGCGGTTTTCCACCCATTCGCAGTCGAGATTCTGCAAAAGAATGTACGGATCGCGGATGATCCCCGCCTTTAACAGTGCGGAATGCACGCCGCCCGGTACGCTTGCGCGCAGAGCGGGCGTGCATCCCCCCACGATAAAATTGTATTTTTCACCGAACGCACGGTTGAATGCGGGCGTTTCCGCCATGTACCCCGTCAGTGTCCAGTCATCGCCGTTGAGATATGTCCTCATTGCAAGCCTCCGCAATACTTTTTCTGTTTGGCGAGACAGATATTTTCGTAACGGATGATCAATCCGTCGCCCTGTGCGATCATCCAGTTTTTCAGCCTTTCCAGCGCGTCTGCGCAAACTTTCCCGTATTCTTTGCAAAGGGCAAGGTTCACACGCTCGGCGGGATCGGCTTCCAGGTCGTACAACTCGTCGCGATCGGAAGGATGAAAGACAAATTTATAGTTTCCGAACCGGATCATCCGCTGTGTATAGCTGATGTTGTCGATGCCGCTGGATTCGCTGACAACTTCGCCGCGCAGCACTTCCTCTGTATTGAGGAGAGAATACAGACTGAGTCCCTGCCTGTTATTGCAGTTTTTATCCCCCGCCGCGTCCAGAACGGTCGCGTACAGGTCGCACGTCTGCACGAGGTTTTTATCCCGTTTCCCCGCGCGATGCGCACCGCGGGGGCCTTTGAGAAGAAGCGGAACGTGCACCGTTTCTTCAAACATATTCAGCCCTTTGTCCGACATACCGCCGTGTGAACCCAGCGTTTCGCCATGGTCCGCCGTAAAAAGAATTACGCAATCGTCGTACAGTCCTTTCTCTTTCAGGAAAGAGATCAGTCTGCCGATCTCAAAATCGACCTGTGTGACCGCCGCATAGTAGTAGCGCATATACTCGCGCACCTGTTCTTCGTCCGTAAAACTGTGCTGCACATTGTGAACGTACGGATATTGCGCGGGATCGCAGCCGAAAGTGTCCCATACGGGAATATCCGCATTTCTGTACAGATCGAGAAACTGCGTGGGAACATGATAAGGCTCGTGCGGCTGCCAGTAGTTGAGCATATAGAAAAAAGGCTTTCCCCTTCCGCTGAACTCGCCGATCTTTTCTATGGCACAATCCGTGAGAAAATGCGGCACCGTTCCCTCCGTTCCGCTGAGGATCTCCCCGACTTTGGGATATGTGGTGTTTACGGGGCGCAGGCGGTAACGGATCTTTTTGCGGGAAAGGTATTCCGCAAATGCGGGAAAGCCTTCCCCGATCCCGCCGTGGCCCTTGAAATCTTCTCCTTCATAGCCGATTTTGGAAGGCAGGCTGCCCTGTGCCACCCCGTCGGCAAACTCCGGAAATTCCGTTCCGCCGAGGATGCTCTTGTCCTTGTCCGCACCAAGGTGCCATTTTCCCGTATATCCTACGGAATATCCCTGCCGCAGCAACCTGCGGCTGAGAAGCGTTTCGCTGTCGGGAAGTTCGTGTACCATACATCCTTTTGTGTAGACATTGGTACACATTCCGTGACGAAAAGGATACACGCCCGTCTGCATAGTTGCGCGGGCGGGTGTACAGATGGGGCAGACGGTGTACGCATTTTCAAACACAAGCGAATCCGACGCCAGTGCGTCCAGATTGGGTGTTTTGCAAACGCGCGAGCCGTACGCCCCCAGCGTGGTATAGGTATGCTGATCGGTGACGATCATTACAATGTTGGGTTTCATATCACAAGATCTTACAAAAATTTTCCTGCACTTCGCTCAGAAGAGCGTTTGCCTGCGCCTCGTCTTCCCCTTCCGCCATAAAATAGGCTTTGAGCTTGGGTTCCGTGCCGCTGGGACGGACGATGACTTTAAAGCCCTGCCCGGAATACGAAAGGACGTCGCTGACAGGCAGCCCGTCTATCCCGTTCAGATAGTCGAGAACGCGTTCCACCTTTCTGCCGCCGATTTGGGCGGGAGGAGCATTGCGCAAAGAACGGATGACGCCGTTCATCGCCTCTTTTCCGTCTTTACCCTTGTACTCCTTGGAATACAGGGCTGTTTTCATATATCCGTACCGATCGTACAGAGCATACAGCGCATCGATGAGCGTTTTGCCATGCTTTGCATAATAAGCCGCCATTTCCGCGATGAGCATGGACGCGGATACGGCATCCTTGTCCCGCGCGTGTACGCCGACAAGATAACCGTAGCTCTCTTCCAGGCCGAACACATACTGCTCGGGACGCGGGAGCAGATCGATCTGTTCGCCGATGTATTTGAATCCCGTCAGCACTTCTTTCACGCGCACGCCGAATTCCTCGGCAATGCGGAAGGCTGTGTCTGTGGTGACGATGGTCTTTATCACCGTTTCGCCGCCCTGCAAAAGCCCCCTGTTCCTCCTCATCGTGAGAATGAAATGCAGGAGCAGAATACCCGTTTCGTTGCCGTTGAAAAGACGGTACTGCCCGTCGCTTGCGCGAACGGCTATGCCGACGCGGTCGGCATCGGGATCGGTGGCGAGCACGAGGGGCGCGCCCTTGCGCTGCGCAAGGGCAATGGCGCGATCCAGCGCCGAACGCTCTTCCGGATTGGGATACGGACAAGTGGTAAATTCCGGATCGGGGAGTTCCTGCTCGGGAACCACGGTCACGTCGCGCACGCCGATTTTGGCAAGAATGCGCCGCACGGGCTTGTTGCCCGTACCGTGCAGCGGAGAATAGACGATTTCAGGACAATATTTGCCGCATTCGGAAAACAGGGAATACTTTTGTATCTCTTCCAAAAACGCATCCAAAACCTCTTCTCCGAGCACGTGTATGTATTTTTCCTCCTCGCAGAAAGAACGGAAATACCCGTCTGTCGCGTCGATCTCCCGCGTAATGGCTTCGGCAGCCTCCTTTGTGATCTGGCAGCCGTGCTCGTTGTAGACCTTATAGCCGTTGTATTCCTTGGGATTGTGGCTTGCCGTGATCACCACGCCCATCGACGCTTTGAGATGGCGAACCGCAAAGGAAAGCACGGGGGTAGGCATCAATTCCTCGAATACGTATGCCTGAATTTTGAACGACGAAAGAATTTTTGCAATGAGAAATGCAAACTCGCGGGACTTTTTGCGGCTGTCATACGCAATGACGGCTTTGCCCTGTCCGTACGTCTTTAAAAGATAGTTTGCCAGCCCGAACGTAGCCCTGCCCACAGTGTACTCGTTCATGCGGTTTGTTCCCGCCCCGAGTACGCCGCGCAGTCCGCCCGTACCGAATTCCAGTTTTTTATAAAAACGGTCTTCGATCGCCTTTTCATCCCCTTCTATTTCTTTCAGTTCCTGCACGATTTCGGGAATGTCCG
Organism: uncultured Bacillota bacterium; assembly: GCA_949292885.1. Classification (GTDB taxonomy): domain Bacteria; phylum Bacillota; class Clostridia; order Christensenellales; family Borkfalkiaceae; genus Borkfalkia. Next base: position 15,086 of record CASFBD010000062.1, on the reverse strand, counting down.
CCTTTTCCAGCCATTCCAGATACTCAGCTTTAGCCATATCCGCTCCTTTATACCTGCAAAATATAGGCGAGGTCGAACGCCGTGCCGCGGCACTGCGCTCCCTTGCCGTGAACGATCTTCAGCTTTACCGTATGTTTTCCGCGAGCGCCGCAATCGATCCTGAACGGGCGCAGCCAGCCGTGCATTCCGCACCAGTCCGGCCTGTCACGGTCGCTGACGCCGATCAATTTTCCGTCCACGCTGTACTCAAATTCACAGCTGGCACTGCCGAAATCGAATACCAGATACAGAGTTTCGCAATCGACGTTTAATTCCAGTTCCGCCCCCACGGCGTTTGCCGTAAGTACGTACGGGACATATGCCTGCGTTGCCGTACGCCGCACATAAAACGGCGGGCAGTAATTCACGTCGTCAAAGGAGAGAAGACGGGCATTTTCCCAGTTCTTTTCGTCCATAGGCGCCGCTCCGCGAGCGATCTCGCCCTGCGCCTTGCCCTGGAGAAGTCCGTCAACGAGAGAGAAGGCACAGCTGCCGTATTCCAGACTGCCGCGGAACTGCGGGTGCAGTCCGTCGGGAAGCCACTCTTCCCATTTGAGAAATCCCTTCTGATTCTGCCCGAATGCGTATGCGCCCATATAGGCGGAGCTGATGTTGTAATGCTCTGCAAGCGCATCGTATTCCTTAACGATGGGCGGAAGTTCGCCTTTTTCAAGGTAAGGGTACATTTCCTGGCTGAATGTGTACACAAAAATAACGTCGCAATCCCCTTTGGAGAGCAGTTTGCGGACGATTCCCTCCATGGCGCACAGCCTGTCGCGGGAAGGCGTCCACCAGTCGTTGACCGCGTATTCCACAAAGACAAGGTCACAGTTTTTGGACAGAATATGACTGTCCGCATGAATGATGCCCAGATCGCTGCCCGTGGCGCCGATCGCAGCATTTTCGGACACGATCTTTACCTGCGGATATTTTTCCATGAGGCGGAACATAAAGGGTTCCGTCCAGTTGTGCGGCACCTTATTTTCCGTAATGGAACCGCCCAGATAACCGATGCGAAGTTTTCCCGATTCCAGTGCGCGCGCCGTGCGCGTGAGCGCACCGCGATAGCGGATGATCTCCATTTTATTTCTCCTCCAACGTCCTCAATGATTTTCTCTCGATCAGTTCCCCGCAAACGTTGATACGTTTGAAATAGCCGTTCGGATTTTTGATGCGGCTGATCAGCAGATCTACCGTCTGCCTGCCCAATTCTGTTTTCGGCACGCTGACCGTCGTGAGCGGGGGCTGCAGGTCTTTGGAAAAAAAGTTATCGTCAAACCCGATGACGCCAATTTCCTCCGGAATGGAAATTCCGAGTTCGGCGGCATAGCCGTACAGGCGTTCGGCAATGTTGTCGCTGGCGCAAAGATACAGGCAGCTTTTCCGCTCCTGCAAGGCAGAAATAAGCTGTTCCTTATTATAGCAGTTTGTCAGCGACGCATCGTTTCCCGTGTCCGTGAGGAAAATACCTTCCACGCCCTGTGCGCGGTGATCGGACACGCAATCGTAAAATCCGTTGAAACGCTGGCGATAGCTGTAAGCATAATATTTATCCCCCACAAACGCGATCCTCTTGTATCCGTGGGAAATGGCATATTCTGTGGCGCGGTAAGACATGGCATAGTTGTTTACGCTGGTCGTGTCGATCATGTCGTCGCGCATGATCTTGCCGTCCACCAGAACCATCGGGATCTTGCTCAGGACAAGGTTGTTTACAATAAAATCCGGGATCTCGGATATGATGACGATTCCCGAACACTTCATATTGACGATGTCCGAAACAAATTCTGTTCGTCTGCTCGTTCCATGTCTTGACGATGATCTTGAATTCACAGCTCTTCGCCTGTGATTCGATCCCCTTGATGATCTGCGGCCAGAACCTGTCCGTCTGCAGATCAATGTCTTTCGTAAGAACATAAATGATCTTTTTATTCTGGAATACTTTGTGCTTTTTTACCTTGTCGAAATCGTATCCCATCTGGATCGCGCGCAGCACGATCTGGCTTCTCGTTTCGGGACTTACGCCGTACTTGTCGGAAAGAGCAATGGAAACCAGTCCCTTGCTCACCCCGCATTTATCGGCGATCATCTGCATTGTAACCTTGCCCATTTCGCCTCCCTGTATCCGATCAGCATCTGCATTCTTTCAGCAGATATGTAAGAAATTCCTCAAAATCTGCGGTGGCAACGCACACGTATTTGTCCGCCGCCCCGTAATACACGTACAGAACGCCGTCCTTGACCACGTTGCCCGTGGGGAACACGCACCCGTTGTAATAGCCGCTCTTTTCATACTCCGTTTCCGGCTCGAGAATGGGATCCTTTGTGCGGGCAATGATCTTTGTGGGATCGTTGAGATCGAGCAGTACGGCGCCCACACGATAGCAGCCGTCCTCTTCGCACACGCCGTGGTACAGGTGGAACCAGCCCTTGTCCGTACGGATGGGCGGGCAGCTGCCGCCGATCTTCTTGCTCTCCCACCATTCCTTGCCCTGCATCAGCACTTTGGGGTTCTCCCATTCCATCAGATCGTCCGAAAAAGCGATATACGTGCAAGGTTTTTCGTTCTCGTACCCCTCTCCGAACCATGTCATGGGACGGGAAAGACGAACAAATTTCCCGTTTACTTTTTCGGGGAAAATAATTACGTCGCGGTCGTCCACGCGGCTGTCCGTGATCCTGCCAAGCTTCTTATAGGTGCGGAAATCCTGCGTGATGGCAAGGTGCGTGAGCGTATCGTTGTTCCTGAGGAAGCTGGGGCCGTCCTTGGGAGGATTGAACCAGGGACGGGGATAGTTTTCTATCCAGTACCTGCCCGGCGCGTACGGACGGGAAGCATAGGTGAGATAATACCAGTCCCCCATCTTGACCAGGCGGGGATCTTCTACGCACCCCTCGTCGCTGCCTCCTTCCGTGGGAGAAAATACAGGTTCGTCACTCTTTCTTTCAAAATGAAAACCGTCCTTGCCGGTGGCAAGCCCGAGATAGATGTTATGTTTGTCCGTATCACCCGCCGCGCGGTAGAGCATGACAAATCCGCCCTTTTCCTCGTCATAGACGACAGCAGGATTCAGCACACAGAGATTTTCCCACTCGTTTGCGGGATTTGCTTTCAAAATCGGATTTTTGTCGTATTTTTTCAGTTTCATGATCTTTTCTCCGTTTTTTAAAAATATTCGTGGTAACCTTGCAGCATCATCAGCGCTTCAAGGAAGAAATAGTCACCGTAAATGATAGAAATATCCCGTTCGGCCGGGTCTTCGGCATGATAAGCAATGTTCCCGTGCAACAGCACAGCCTGGCTCTCTTCCGGAGCATAACAGGTCTGATACAACCCGTCGAGGATCTTTTCCGTCGAGGATCTTTTCCGCATATTCCGTATAAGACTTATCCCCTGTCAGCCTGCCCAGCAGGATAAATCCGCAGGCGGTAATGGCGCCCGCACTGCTGTCCTTTTTTCTGGCAGGTTCGTCGGGGGCAAGATAGTCGGCATAAGGAACATAGTCGGAAGGCATATGATCCATGATGAATTTGGCTACCTTCTGGCTGGTTTGCAGATATTTTACATCCCCGGTATGCTTATACGAAATGGCAAGCCCGTACAGCGCCCACGCCGTGCCGCGCGCCCAGGAAGAGAACTCACTGTATCCCTGGCCGTAGCGCTGGCCCGAACGTACCCGCTTTTCATCGTCAAACACAACTATATGGAAAACAGAGCCGTCCTTGCGCACAAATTCTTCGCAGGCACGATCCGCCTGTTTTGTGGCAATGTTGTAAAAACGGTTGTCTTCCAACTCCTCGCTGCACCAGTACAGAAGAGGCAGGTTCATCAGGCTGTCGATGATGGAATGTCCCTTTGCCCAATCCCCGTTCCAGGCGCGGATGTAGCGGCAGGACGGATTGAAGCGGGAGGCAAGAAAGCTGCCCGCTTTCAGCCCTTGAATGCGCGAACGCTTGTCGCCCGTGAGGATATAGTCGCGCACGCGCGAAATGTGCCAGATAAACCCCGCATCATGATCGACTTCAAGAAACCCGTCCAGAACGGGATCGAGCTTTTCTTCCACGGCGCGTGCCAGAAAGGCAAAGCGATCGTTTTTGGTATACTCGTAAAGATGCCAGAGGATGCCCGGATAGAAACCGTTTGTCCACCACGAAGGGCGGATGGAATAATCGTCGTATGTATTTTTTTTGGCAACATACGGAATGGCGTCACGGATCTCCAGCGCCGTGCGCGAAAGTTTTTCCACAACTTCTTTCAATAATTCTTTCTTGTCTTTCATAGTTACCCTTATAGTATTGATACAGGAATGCGATCGCTACCGGCACCGGCGCTGCGCGCGGGGGACCGGAAAAGCCAAAAAAGTTCTGAACGGAATCCCGTTCGTTAAAATCGATGGTTTGAAAAATATCCACCCGAGCGCGCCGCGACAAGATTCCCGTGCGCGGCCGCGCTGCGGACAGACAGGGACGGGCTTATTTCCCCTTGCGCAGGCGCTTAAAAGCGCTTGCGCAAGAGAAAAAAACGAAACCCGTTTCATGTTTTTTTGTTTCCCGCGGGCATTGCCCGCGGGAGATCAGGCAATCAGTTTGCCTTGCGTTTTTTCAGAACGACCGCCACGGCACCGAGCACCGCAACCGCACCCAGAGCCAGCGAACCGCTGATAAGAGCGCCGCCGCAGCCGCCGGAAGAGCCGCCGTTTCCGCCGTTTCCGCCGTTGACCTGTACTTCAAACGTTGCCGTCGTGAAATCAAACAAGTCGTTCATGCGCGCATTGACCGTAATGGTCAGCTTTCCGCTGAAATCTGCCTTGTCGGAAAGGTCGATCGTAATGGTCGTGCCCGTTCCGTTGATCTTGGCAAATCCTTCGCCTTCGATGCTCCATCTGCAGGTGGAGAGATTGTCGATCTTGACGCCGTACTGGTCGGTGGCGACAACATTGAGCGTAAGGCTTCCGCCCGCGTTCATCGTGTTTTCTCCTTCGACCTTCAGCGAATCGATCATGGAAACTTTATTGACGGTGATCGTCTTTTCTTCCGTGATGTCCCCTGCGGTGACCGTCAGTTTCAGCGTGCCGAAATAGTTGATCTGAATAAGATCTCCTATCGTGAGCGTATTGCCGCTGAGTGCTGTGAAGGAAGCACTTCCCTCGCCCTTTTCAAGTTCCGTGATCGTCCAGGCAAAATCATCGGGCAGATATTCGTTGCCGAGCTGGTCGAGCACAGTGATCGTGAAGTTGAAGGAATCGCCGTTGTTGTAGGTGTCTCTGCCCTCTATGGAAACAGATTGCGGCGTAGGGTCCACAACCGTGACCTCTATGGAACCGGTCGCCGTAGCAGAACCGCTGACGATCTCTGCTTCCAAAGTATACGTTCCCGCCTTGGTTGCGGTGAGCACACCGTCCGCGGAAATGGTCGCATCCGATGTCTCCGCACCGCCTTTCTTCACGCTCCAGGTGATCTCGTCAGCCTTGTAGTTGATCGCGTTACCGACAATATACTTGGTAGCCACGTTTGTAACGATTTCCGTATCGCCTTCAAGGACCAGCGTTTCGCCGTCCGTAACAGCCGTTCTATACAGGCTGACGGTAGGCATATTCACCGTCTCCTCTGCGCCCTCTTCGGAAACATACGCGACGAGAAGAGTATCGTATGCCCTTGCAATAGGCGAAAGTGTGACTTTGAGGTATTTTGCATTGCCTTCGATGGGCGCGGTGTTTTTCACTTCAAACACGGGCCATGCGGCTTCTCCCTTGTGCGTGATGCCGGGAACGTATTCGCCTGCCCATTCCGTTTCAATAAAGTTCACGCCGTCATACGAATAGGAAATGGAGAAGTATTTGTTGTTCAGAACTCTGCGATAGGTGGTGAGAAGAGTCGTTCCCTGTGCGTCGTCGAGGAAGCTGAACAGAACACTGTATGCGTTGAATCCTGCTTCGTCATAGAAGTACAGACTGCCTGCATCGAAAGGCGCCGTTGTATCGGAGGGTTTGATGCTGTATCCGATGATGCTGCCCATGCTGACCGTTTCTGCCGCAATGCCGCCTTCCACTTTATAGAAACCGCACTTCGTATCTTCCGTGGGATTCACCGTAGGAGCAGAATAGATCGCTTTTTTGCTTGTAAGGTCGATATTGGATTCCTTGACGGTGATCTTCTGTGTAACGGACATATTGTCGACCGTGACTTTGAGCATCACGTCGCCGGCACCCGTCGCTTTGAGAACACCGTATTCATCAACAGTCACACCCGTTGCCGTTGTGCCGTCGGAAAGAACTTCAAACTTTGTATATCCCATCTGAATGGGCGCAAGCGTCGCATCTTCGGGAGCATAGGTGTACATGATGCTGACAGGAAGATCCGTATAAGCGGTATCCGTGGAAACTTCCAGTTTCTCCACATCCACGACGGGCGCAAGCTCCGTCAGGGTGATCTCGCCGCTGACCGTGCCGTTGACAGTAAGAGAAATGGTCACGTTTTCCGTTTCAGAGATAACTTTGGCGTACAGTTTTCCGTCCGCGCCGTCAGATTCCATCTCCTCTACCGTTGCGGTACCGTCCGTGCAAGACCATTCGACGCTCTCCACGGTCGCCCCTGCGGGCAGAACGGTGGCGGAAAGAATGATCTCCCTGTCCATGTACAGCGTGCCGGTCGTTTCCCTTGCGATCGTGACCGACGAAACGCCGCCGGATACGGTGATCTCAAACAGATCGGAAGCGACTCCGTCTACCGTAGCGCGCACAAATGCCGTGCCGTTGCCCGTAGCCGTAAACACACCTTCCTGCGTAATAGCAGCGCCTTCCGCTGTGGTGCCTTCGGCTACCACTTCCCACACAACTTTCTGCTCGCCCGTCAAAGGATATGCCTTGGCGCTGAGATTCAGAGAGGTACCGGGAGCCGCAACGTTATCGCCCGTGATGACCACGTTTTTATCCGCGCTCTTGTACACACGGGTGGCATACCACATGGGTTCGTAAGCCGCAAGAGGCGTAGCGGTGCTCATCACCACTTTGATGTATCTTGCATCAGCGGGAATACTGACCGTGGACAAAGTATAGCCCTTATGTCCGTTGGCGAGATTGAAAGAGTTGATACGCACACTGATCTGTGTCCAGTCTTCCGCGGTTGCGGAGTTGGTGGCACAGGCATAGACCTTGAAGAAATTGTTCAGATCCGCACCGCGATCCGACACTGTGGCAATGTCAAATTCCATGCCGCTGAGAGCGCTGTTGAATTTGAATATCTGCTCGCCGGCCTCCGTGCTGCTGAGTTTGACCGCCTGACCGACATAATAAGAAGTTTCTCCGCCGCTTCCGCCTGCCCAGACTTTACCGTTCATGACAAAACCCTGTGCGGAGATCCTGCCTTCCAGCTGTTCAAAGCTCGGATCGTCTGCCGCGATCACTTCCTGGTTGCCGCCGCCGTACTGATCGCTGCGGTAAGCACTTGCTGCGTTTGTGGTGAGCTGCATATTCCATGCGGGAGCACTCGAAAACAAGGAAAAATCGTCAATTGTGAAGAACTCTGCAGGAGCAGCACCTTCATGTCTTGTTCCGATCTGATAGGCTTCCCCGGTTGCGGAGGAAGCAGAAATGGCGGAAGCAGCCGCTGCGATCTCCTCACCGTTCAGCGTGATTCGGATCTCCTTTGCGTTTTCAATGCGCTGTGCGTTGGTGATGCGCACTTTGGTGAGCATCCCATACGTATTTTTGTCGACGACGACGCTGTTGATGTTGTACAGCTCGTAGCCGCTCTTGACCTGCATATAATATTCGATCCCGATCTCCAGCTGGTCGGAAGTGAGATCCGTCCATTCGGAACCGTCCGCGCTGTAAGACACGGTGATGAGGTCTTTGATCGCGTCCAGATCTTCTATGCCGCTCGGTGCAACATCCAGATAGGCGCCGATCTCAAAATAATTCCATTCCCCTTCTTCGGTAAAGATGAGTTCGCCGTCCTGACGGGCGCCGTCCTCACCGATCTGGGCGATCATAACGCCGTAATCGTTCGGGCGGGAAGTTGCCCCGTTGGTATTGTTGCACAGCTGAGGCGCATAATTCCCCTTTTCGTTGGCGGCAAAACCGGTCACGGAAGTCGTATACTTGAACATGAAGTCCGCAGCCTGGGTAACAGAGCCGGACAGTGTATGCTGCCAACGCTGCACATTCTGGGCGGATTTGAGCACTCCTCCCTCTTCGAGGTTGGACATTTCATGTGTCCACAGCCTGGAATTTTTATCCGACGCGTCACGCATATAGATCTCCGTGGCGCCCGACATCGCTTCATCTGCTTTTGCATATAAAACCACTGCCGAAAGCGCGATGACAATGCTAAGCAAAACGCCGAACAATGCGAGCAAAACTGCTCTTGTCTTTCTTTCTATCATAATTCCTCCTATTTTTTGTACCCATAGGTACTTTTTAACCTTTTACCGCACCGCTCGTAAGCCCTGCAATGATCCATTTCTGGAAAAAGCAATATACGACGACCATCGGCGCTGCCACGATAATAACTGCCGTGGAGAGCAAATTCAGTTTGTCCGCATATTGCCCTTTATAAAAGAACAGCCCCGTGGAAAGTGTTTTGATCTTGCTGCCTGCGTAAATGTACGGAGACATGAAGTCATTCCAGCAGCTGACCGCTTTGAAGATGAAAATGGTTGCGATGACGGGCTTTACCAAAGGCACGACGATGGTGAAGATACAGCGGAAATATCCGCATCCGTCCATGTACGCCGCCTCGTCCAGATCTTTGGGAAGGGACACGATGGAACTGATGGCAAGAAAAATGTTGAACTGCACGCCGCCCGTCACCCAGATGTAAATGAGCGCCATGGGCGTGGAATAAATATGGAACACATACTTCGTGATGAAGATGGTGGCGATCATGGTAGTAGGCAAAAGCATGGTGACCATCATGATCTTGACGTACAGCTGCGAGCCCCTGAAGTGTGCGCGAGCCAGCGGATAGGCGGCAAGCACGACGACGATGAGGTTGAGAACGCAGGCGATCAATGTAAACGCGAGGGTGATCAGAGTATTTTTGATGACGTCCAGTTTATCCCACACTTCCACGTAATTGAGAAAAGTAAAATCGTGAAAGATGGAAACAGGGTTTTTCAGGGCGTCCGAATAGCTCATCAGCGAAAGGTTGATGAGGACAAGCATCGGGAACAGCACATACAGTCCGATGACGATTGCCCCGGCAAGGGAACCGCGCTCCACCTTTTCCTGTGCGGAAGCAAGGCTTTTGGAACGTTTTTTGCGAACTATCTGTTCATCCATTGTATTTTGCCTCCAATCTCTTCATCAGGCTGTTCGCCCCGCCCATCACGACGGTGACAAACACAAAGAATACCAGGGAAATGACCGAACTTTGTCCGTAATTGAGCTTATTGTTGACAACGCGGTCGAAGATAAAGAACCCGAGCGTTGTGGTATGCGCCGCACCGTTGGTCATCAGATAGATATAGTCGGAAACGTGCAGCGTGGAATTGAGGGACACCCACAGGCAGATGGTCATGGACGGGACGATGAGCGGGAGCGTGATGCGGAAAAATTTCTGCAATGTGCTGGCGCCGTCCACGTCTGCCGCCTCATAGTAATCCTTGTTGACGCCCTGCAGTCCCGAAAGATAAATTGCCATACTGAAACCAAAGCCCGCCCATACCGTTGCGATGGAAACGAGGACGATGGAAATGCGCTCGTCACCCAACAATGCCGTGTTGAAACCGATCCACTGCGTAAACTGGTAGATCGGCCCGTTGTTTGTGGAAAAAATGATATTCCAAACCGTCGTTACGACTGTAACGCCGAGAATGTTGGGCAAGAAGAACAGTGCGCGGAAAAATCCGCTCATGTGATACAGTTTTTTATTGACGATGACTGCCGAAAGAAGAGCGAGCACCTGCATGGGAATAATGACCAGCAGGCTGTATTTTAACGTTACCCATGTCGCATCCAGCAGCGCCTCGGCACCACCGGAGCTTCCTCCGATGGTACCGTTGAAAAGGCTGATCCAGTTTTCAAACTTTACAAAATCCGTCGCCGCAAAGGAGCCTTCAAAGTTTGTAAACGTCAGTCCGAATACGACGCACGCCGGAACGATGGAAACGAGAACAATGGCAACCGTAGCGGGCAGTACGCAGAGCATTGCGATCTGCGGTTTCACAAGCGGGCTCGTCTTTAACTTTTTGCCGATCATTGCCAATTTCCTTGTCTTTTCCATATCAATCTCCGCACTTGATGAGGAAACTCTCTACCTCTTTGCTCCACAGCGGTTCATCCGCAGCGATCTTGCTGTCGATCTCCTTAAGCGCATCCGCCACGGTAAGAGTGCCGTTGTAGAAACCGGGCCCTACCGTCTCTTTCATATAGGTATCGTAAGGCATCTTTGCCACGATACGGTTATCGATGGTGATGATGGTAGGCACAGTGGAAAGTTCTTCGAGGACGGGATCGTCCACGGAAACGGTATCCTTGACGGACTGAACATACAGCTGTTCGCAGTAGTAGGAATACACTTCGTCAGAATAGAAATATTCGAGGAACTTTTTGGCGAGCGCCTTGTTCTGGCTGGATTTTCCGACAGCCCAGCCGGACGCCACTTTCCCGGGATAGTTGACGTTCTTGCTCGCGTCATCGTTGCCGGGGAGCAGGAACACGCCGATCTCCACGGAGGGATCCGCATCGCGCATCTGCTTTAAGCTCCAGCTTCCGTCGATGGTGAACGCTGCATTGGGATCGGTGATAAAGGAACCGGGCGCCGCGCTGTACTCAAAGCCGGTGGAATTGGGACGGAAGTAGCCGTTACTCTGGTTCATCAGCTGGGACAGCTTCTCGAACATTTCGATTGTGTACTCGTTTTCCGCAAATTTCAGATCGTTGACAGCGACTTCCTTGAACAGGTTGGAAATTTCCGGACGGACAATGGTCGCCTCGAACTGCGCCGCGATCATGGCGAAGGGCCAGAGGTCTTTTCCGCCGTAAGTGATATACTTGCCGTCAGCCTTCATGTAATCGAGCAGAGCAATGAATTCGTCCCACGTCTTGGGGATGCTCTTGCCCGTATCGTTAAAGTACTGCGTCATGAAATCTTTTTTGTAGAAGACAACGTTCTGCCCTACCGACGCCGGGGCGATGTACATGGTACCGTCATAAGAACATTCGTCGATGTACACTTGGGAAATGTTGTCGGTAATGTTGAATTTATACTCGGGATTATCGCTGGTGAGCGGCTGGTTGCGCTCCATGTTGGTGGCATTGCCGAGGTTGGAAGCGGGCTGGTGCGCAAAAATGTCCACGTCGTCCGCATTGAAACGCGAGTTGAGCAGGTTGGCATACTGTGCCGTGGGGACAGCCTCGAAATTGACGATGATACCGGAATTTTCCTTCTCAAAATCGTCGATGATGTCCGCCATCACGTCGTTGAACTCAGGGTTGGAGCTGAGGATGCTCAAAGTACCCGTCTGATTTTCCCAGCCGTCCTCCGCAGAAGCGGCGGGTCTGTCCGTACATGCCGCAAAGGGAAGGGCGGATGCAACGAGAACGGTTCCTAACACGACAGACAATAATTTTTTCATGTTTGACTCCTTTCTTATTTTACTTAAATGGTTTTGCCGTACAGTTTTGTTTCAATGATACTGTTCCACGAGCCCTGCGTGGTGCCGTAGCAAAGGATCTTGACATACTTTGCGCGGCTCTTGGTGAACTTGAACGTTTCAAAATCCGTCTGCGCCGTAATGCCGTTGGTCGTAATGTTTTCCTCAAACAGTCTGATGTACGTCTTTCCGTCCTCCGAAACCTCAATGTTGAACACCATCTGGCGGGTGTTGGAATTCCACGTCACCAAGCTCAGGAAGGAAACTTCGTACACGTCATCCAATTCGTACTGGATCCACTGCGCGCCTTCCGCCGACCATCTCGACTCGATATCCAGGTTGCCGTCCAGCGTATTTTCGGGAACTCTGTTGCCCTCCAACTGATAGGAACTGCAGGTAACATCAATAATGTGCGGGGTCAGATCCTCTGCCGTGGACGGTGAAGATGCGGGAACAAACTTGATGCTGTACACCCTTGTCACGTCGTCCTTTGTTACATACACAAAACCGTAATCCAGGCCGCGGACTTCCGTTTTCACCGTTGCGCCGGACTCTGCGGTCACCGTAAGCACGGGAGATTCTTCCTGTTCCAGAGGAATGGTGTAGACATACTCTTCCGTCTGGGGATCGAAATCGGGGATCGCCGTGCCGTCCACTTTGATCTCCGTTGCCACGGGTTTTTCCGCCTCTGCGGGGATCTCGCCCGTAGGGATGTTCCAGTCTGCCATCTTTTTGAATCCGGGACGGACAAAGGAAGGTTCCGTTTCCCATTTATCCAGCATGATGAAGTTGACGGAAATGTCCACTTCCGTATCCCTGCCCGTATAGGTGAGCATGAGTTTCTGGAAGTTGTTGGAAGTCTGATTTGTCGTCAGAGGGAACTGTTCATTGGGAAGGTATTCGCAAGGGCTGAGCGTGAACTCCGCTTCGATGTCGTTTGCAAGTTCGACGTACATCAGCTCGTCCGCGACCTTGACAAGCGCCGAGCGCTTATCCTCGGAAATGGTCACTTCCGCAACCGAAGAGAGGTTGACCGACCAGTAAACATAGGATGCGTCTTTCAAAACGATTTCATCCTGCAACGTGACCATATTCAGATCTTTGCGCATTTTCATGCCGCGTTTGTAACTTACAACATCCCTCGAATAGACGTTTGTCATGTCGATGGTCGTAAAAGAACCCTTGTCCCTGGACAGGATGCGCTCCACAACGGGAGCCCCCGTGCCGGACTGTTCCTGACGGATGTCCGAACGGTTTCTGCCCGGTTTGATGACCACGGCAGATTTGGATTCGGTACGGATCCTGTAAATATTGTTGCGCACAGCCTGCGTCTGCGTACCCGTGATCTCACCGTCGTAAGCGGGAACCTCTGCGGTATTGAAGTATCCGGGAACGAGATTATAATCGTCTCTGCCCAGGCTGCCGTACACAAACACAACTCCGTTGCCCTGCAGATCGAACTGCCCAGCATCCAGGTGTCCGTGGCTGGCGTTGTTGACGCCGGCATGGATGGAAGCGAACAGCGCGTCCGAATCGTAACCGGAACGCAGGTTGACGTTGTCCAGCCCGCGCACATAATAGTCACCGTAAGTATCTACCTTTACTTCTTCGCCGGTGTCGTACTTGCTCTGATAGCAAACCATCTCGCGCCAGGTAAGTTTGTCCTCACGCGCGGTCTGGAAACGGTACTGCTGCACGTCGCCCTTGTCCAGAAGGTATGCAAGGGAAATTCTCGTGGAAGAAGGATTTGTCTTGACGGTATCGTCGCCGACGTTGGATCCGACCACGGGGCCGCTCTCGTACATGGAACCGTAAGCGAGCTTTTCCATCACCTCGTACTCCATCCAGCCAAACGTGGTGCCGAGCATATTGTCAAAGCCAAGCCAGCCCAGTTCCAGATACATCAGCGCATATTCCCAATACATATATCCCTCTTCGCTGACGCCGTCCGGATAGTAAGAACGGATGAGGTGAGAAGTATTGTTCCAGGATTTCGCCATCGCGCGGCTGAGCACTTCATTGGAGATCTTGCTTGTATCGTCTCCGAAGATCGCCAGCGCACCCGTAAGGAAGCCGCCGTTGCAGACGCCGTTCCAGTTGTTTACATATGTAGACCAGTGATTGCCCGCTGCTCCGATAAGTTCGTCTTCATTCGACGCCGTATAGGCATCGGACGCCGCAGAGCTGATATAAGGAAGAATTCCCTTATCAATGATGGCATTGCGTATGAGTGTCCTGTCCTCTTCGGAAAGGTATTCGTACATCACGTCATAATAAATACCGATGCTCGCCGTTGCAACAAAAGTATCCAACGCATGAACGATGTGCCAGTCCTTGAAATTGCAGATCACTTTGACATATTCAAGAGATTTCTGGAAATATTTGGTATATGCTTCGCTTTCCTTGTTTGCGCGGTCGGGATTGAGAGTATAATAGAAAGCCGCGTCCATCAGACCGGGGCCATATGTATGCACTGCCGTCAGACGGTCGGGATCGTTATCATCATAAGTAGGCGTTGCAAGGTTCAGCACTTCGTCCGCCCTTCTCTTGACGGAAGAGTACAGAGATTGCAGCCGTTCGGACGTTTCCATCTCTTCGCGAAGGCTTTGCAGTTTGTCCGAGTCAACAAATACTCTGGGATGGCTCTGCGCCGCTTCGCCCTGCTCTGCATATGCGTCCAAAATATCCCCGCCCGAAATGTAATCAAATTGGAGCTGGGCACGCATATCCGAAAGAGACTGATAATCTCTGTCATGCAGATAGATATAATCTTCATCATTCGCTGAGGGTGCGGACAGGTCTGCTTCGTCATCGTAGCCCGTCAAAGGTTTTTCCCCATCGTCTTCCTCCGGCTTGCTGCACGCGGGCAAACAGATAGGAATTTAACTCTCATTTTTACCTCCGATGATCTTTAAGATTTAACTTAATTATAAGTGACTTGTTTAAGAAAAACAAGACCTAATCGTCTTAACAAAATCACTATCGTCTAAACAAAAAATACAAAATATAGATACACGCACGTACTTTTTTTAGACATATTTATGTAATAAATGATCATCTGTCAGTTAAAAACGCACACGTACATACCTTTTTACTTCAATGTGAAGAAATTTACACAGAAATTACTTTATTTGTCACTTTTTGTCACCGTTTAATCATTTTAAATCTTGTTTAGATAATGTTCCGTTTGTTCAGAAAAGCCAAGTTCAGATCCGCGCCAGCTTCGCGGAGAGAAATGCCTTTTCCCTGAGTTTCTGCCTCCCGTTTCGGACAAATCCCTCGCTTATAATATAATAATGTTGTGCGTACGCGCACACGCGCGCATATCCCTCCCCTACAAAACTGATATGGCGCAGTAAATATCCCCCACTAAAGTGGGGGCTTTGGAAAGCCCTAAAGGGCAAGGTTACTGGCGCGGCGCTCAAGCGCCGTACAAAACTCGCCTACCGCA
>CASFBD010000061.1:11458-18254 GCA_949292885.1 uncultured Bacillota bacterium | reverse complement strand
GCGGCTTACCCCGCTTTTTCGTCGTGCTCTTTTTTTCTCCAAAAATTTTTATAATTCTTTCTCTTTTTTGCTTGACTTTTCAATAGTTAGCTCCTTTTTCATAAAAGCTGTTTTGATACGCCTCGTCGAACATGGCAACGATGTTTTCCGGCGGTACGTTCCCCATGATGTTGTGTACCTGATTGAACACAAAACCGTACCCCGTTTTAAAAATATCCGTCAATTCCCTCGTATTTTTGCGCACCTGTTCGGGACTTTGGAAGGGCAATACACTCTGCGTGTTACAGCCGCCGCCCCAGAAACAGATGTCCTTCCCGTACTTTTGTTTCAGTAAGGCGGCATCCATGCCCGCCGCGGAGATCTGCACGGGATTCAGACAGTCCACGCCCGCCGCGATAAAGTACGGAATGAGCGGCTCCACACTGCCGCAGCTGTGCAGAAACACCTTTGCACCGGTGTATTCTTTGATCGCGGAAATAAACTTTTTCATGTACGGAAACACAAATTCTTCATAGCACTGCGGACTGAGCATGGGCGCGTTCTGCATTCCCAGATCGGAATTGAGTTCGATGGCGCCAACGACGTCCCCGCCCGATACGGCAAAAACTTTCAGCCGCCCGATCTGCTCATCCAACATTTGCCTGTTATAGTCATGTACGGTATCCGGATCGGTGAGCATATCGCAAGCCATGTCAATACCCGTAAAAAATCCGACAAACTGTCCGTGCAGACAGGTAAAGCGGTCGCTCTCTTCCTCCATGCGCTTTGCGCGCTCGCCGAAAAGACGCATTTCCGCCTCTCCCCTCTCGTCATGCGCCTGCAGCCACGATCCGTCGAAAAAATATCCGCCCGCGGGCAAACGCATCTTTTCCTCGCCTTCCCGCACGATATAATCGCCGTTGGGCTGCAGCTGAGGAGCAAACTGTTCGGGTACTTGGAAAACGTATTTTCCACGCACTCTCCACGGCACCTGTTTTTTAAAGGGCGGATTCAGCAGAACCGTATCCACATGGAAACGTTCCAGCACATCTTCGTCCACGCGCGCCAGCATCTGCACGGTATCCACAAGCTCTATCCTGTCGGTAGAAAGCCCCAGATATTCACGCAGGTCATAATACGCAAAAGCGGAAATGCCCGTGGAAAAGTGCATCCCGAGATCGATGGGATACCTGTCCACGCTCTTGTGTTCGATGGCGCGGCGCACACGTTCTCTGCTCTTCATAAAAACCTCCCTCAGCAGACCTCGTTAACACAGCGGATGATCAGCTGATCTGCCAATTCCTTTGCCGTCTTTCCGTTTTTCTCACAAATCACGCGCTTTGTTTGCGCAGATGTAAGCGAAAAGAAATTGTCGCTGAATTTACTGTCCGCCTCTTTGAAATCCAGTTCAAGATTTTTGACAAAACTCTCTGCCCGAATATCCACGATGCATCGGGTTTTATCGTAATCGCTGACGGTGACCTCAATTTTCGGCTTCTTTTCAAAGGCAAAAAACTTTGGTTTGCAGAACAGGATACAGTCCTCGCTGACCGTTTCGCCTCCTGAAAGAAGGCGATACGCCAGGAAGTATTCCCGCTCGTGCCCTTTCAGCGTCTGCTCCGCGTCCAAAACAAACACATTCGCGGCAGAAAGAGCGGGAACGTTTACTTCCGCACTCCCCTCTTTTACGCAGGAAAAATCGCTGCGCAAGATCTGCCAGGCAACCGTTCCCTGAAACGCGGAACGCGTTTCGTTGGACACATTGAAGGTACAACGATACCCTTCGTCGCACACGGAAAGCAGAACGGGAGCATAAAAGCGACGTGCAAAATAATGCAGTGCCTTCCAGCGTCCGCAATAGTCGACGGATGACCAGGATGCTGTCTGCCAGTTATCGTTCAGCTGCCAGTACAGGGAACCCATACACCTGCCGCGGTTGCGGCGGAAATGCTCCGCACCGTAACGGATCGCCTCCGCCTGCATCAGCTGAGAAATGTAAATAAATTCTTCAAACGTAGAGACATAGCGGAAATAATCCGCCGTCTTTGCCACAATGCGCGTATTGCCGCCCGCGCCCTTCTGATGCGCGTCCATGACGGGAGAAAAGGCGTTGAGATCTTCTTCCAGCGCTACCGTGCGCAGCGTCTTGACGGACGGAAACGCCTCGTACCCGTATTCAGAACAGAAGCGGATATATTTTTCGCGGTACTTTTCAAACGGTTCGCCGCCGTGCCAGACAGACCAGCAATGCGCGTCGCCTCGGTTTTCGTCGCCGGGATCGATGAACCCGCCCACGCTGGAAGGACTGGAACGCCAGTAAAAGATGTCGGGACACATCTGTTCGCAAAGGTCGGGCAGAATGCGCTCGAACAGGCGGATATAATCCTCTTTTTTGCGCAGATTGTCGGGCAGATTCCAGCAAGTCCACGCCATTTCCACCTCGTTGTTTCCGCAAAACAGCCCGATACAGGCATGGTTGCGCAGGCGCGCGATCTGCTCCGTAAATTCCCTGCGGCAGCTTTTTTCGATGCGTTCGTTGAGATAGATCGTGCTGCACGCAAACATGAAATCCTGCCAGACGATGAGCCCCAGCTCGTCGCAGATGTCGTAAAAATAATCGTCGGGATAGTACCCGCCGCCCCACACGCGCACCGTGTTGAAATTGGCGGCGATGCAATCGGAAAGGAGAGCGCGCGTCTTTTGCTCGTTTACGCGGGGCAAGAGCGCGTCCATGGGAATGTAATCGGCACCCATCGAAAAAATCTTTTCGCCGTTGACGACAAAACAAAATTCATTGCCCCATTTGTCCTTTGCCGTGGAAACGGTGAGCGTGCGCAAACCGATGCGAAGCGACTTTTCGCCGCACAATTCTTTCCCGCGCAGCAGCCTCGCGCAAAGCGTGTACAGCGGCTGTTTTCCGTATCCGTTCGGCCACCAAAGCCGCGGCTTTTCCACTCGCAGACACGCCTGACCGTTGCACGCAGCTTCCGCCTTTGCAACGGGGAGCCCGTCGGGATCCGTCAGTTCGTAAACAATTTTTTCCTCCCCCGATGCGAAATTCACAACGTCGGAAAGAATGAGTTCCACGCACCCGTCTGCGTGTTTTTGACGCACGGACACGTCGCAAAGCTCTGCTCCCGAACTGCCTTCGAGAACAACTTCCCGATAAAAACCGCTGTCCGCAATGACGGGGCCCCAGTCCCAGCCAAAAGAACAATACGTTTTGCGCATATGCCCGTAGCCGGGAAGAGAACAATCGGGACTGTACAGCTCAAACTTCTCATTTTCCCGCTCGGTGTATTCGATGGGAGAGTGAAAGAGCACGCGCAAGACGTTTCCCTTTCCCTTCACCTTTCCCTGAACGGAAAAACTCCAGCTGTGGTGCATATTGTCTGTACTGCCGAGCAGCACCCCGTTGAGAAAGACGTCCGCAAGCGTGTCTATCCCCATAAAACGCAGGAGAATGCGTTCCTGACGCAGAATGTTGTCCGGAACATCGAATTTTGAAACAAATTCGCAGTCCTTACGCGCAATATCGATATACTTTTTTTCGTTGTCACGGTAAAAAGGATCCTCTATGACGTCGTGATCCAACAAAACAGAGTACAGCGAACACGGCACTTTGCAGGAAAGATTTTTATGCCCGTCGTAATTGAGATTAAATTCAGTGATCGATACCTTTTCCATATTTCAAACCCCGAAAAGTAGAGGGCGCAGCCCTCGCCCGCGCTATCCGCACAGGAAGGACTGCGCCGTAAATGTTTTTTAAGAGAGCACGATCTCGTCGATCATTACCCAGTTGCCGTTTCCGTTCGGCTTGAACATCAGCATTCCCACCCAGCCGGTGTAATCGCTGTGTCCCTGCATATCCTCAATGTTGAAAGTGACCGTCTGCCATTCGCCGTTTCCCGTCACTTCGTAGTAAGGGAACACGTTATCCCCATAATAGAGAGAAACATAAAACTTTACGCCGTCCGCATTCGTCTTGAACCGCAGTGTAACGGACGTATATTCCGACCAGTTTGCATTGACATTGCAGGATGCCTGTGCACCTTCCGCATCACAGGTTACCTTCATCGCTTTGGATCCGTCCGTTTCCAGCGTGACGGTCGCGTTATACGGCGCCCACTTAGCCGTCAAAGCGTTTCCGTCCGCATAGCTTTCAAAATCCTCGAACATTGTCCCCGTATCTTCGGAGGAAGCACTGCCGTCGGGGACGGCGGGGCCGTCCGCATTGACGAGTTTGATGTCCGACAGGAGCAGGGAGCCGCCCGCTGCGTCATTGAGAACAAAATTGACGAAAACGAGGTTTACTTTTTCCGCCGTAACTCCTTTGTCATTTACAAAATCGGCAAGCGGAATGCGGTACACGCCTTTTTTCAGATTGTTGTAGTTGAAGTTTACGCCATCGACGCTGTGTTCAAACTGTACGTACCCTTCCCCGATGATCTGGATGATGAACTCCCCGCCCGTATAATTGCTGAAATCCACGTAAAATTCCAGATATTCGTAGTCGGATGCGTCTTTATTGACCTGTACCCACAGATGCTGCCAGCCCTTGCCCGCACTGGTAACTTTCAGCTTGCTATCCTCTGCGCCCAATGTGATGCCTTCGTGCTTCTGGAACTTGCCTTCTGCCACCGCCTGCGCCACTTCTTCGTCCGTCGCATAGTTGCAATCGTTGATGACATAGTCAGGTGCATCGGGATTTTCCGGCGTCGCGTCCTCGCTGGGAACGGCGGGGCCGTCCGCGTTGACGAGCTTGATGTCCGACAGGAGCAGAGAGCCGCCCGCTGTATCATTGAGAACAAAATTGACGAAAACGAGGTTTACTTTTTCCGCCGTAACTCCTTTGTCATTTACAAAATCGGCAAGCGGGATACGGTAAACACCTTTTTTGAGATTGTTGTAGTTATAGCTGGAATCCCCCACCATGTTCTGGAAGGTCGCGTAAGAGGAGTCCGAAAGCTGGATGATAAATTCTCCGCCCGTGTAATTGCTGAAATCTACGTAAAATTCCAGATATTCGTACAGGGAAGCGTCCTGATTGAACTTGAAGATGAGGTGCTGCCAACCCTGTCCCGCACTGGTAACTTTCAGTTTTCCGTCCTGCGCACTCAGCGTGATGCCACTGTGCATTTCGATCTTGCCGTCTGTGACCGCCTGTTGGATCGCCGAATCGTCCGCATAGTTGCAATCGTTGATGACGTAGTCTTCCGCATCGACCTGAGGAATGTCCTCGATCGCATCCACAACGAGTTTGATCTCGTCGATCATCACCCAGTTGCCCACGCCGATGGGCTTGATCATCATGTAAGCGACCGTGCCGCTGTACGTTTCGATGCCCTCCATGGACGAGATGAGGAAGGTTGCCGTCTGCCATTCACCGTTGCCCGTAAGCTGGATATACGGATAAGAATTGCCGGGATTGAGAACCAGCTGGAAGGAGACGCCTTTTCCGCTTGTTCTGTACGTGACGGAAATGGACTTGTACCCGCTCCAGTCATCTGCGACCGTCTTTTGCGCCTGCGCGTTTTCCGCGTTGTTGACGATCTTCATCACTTTGCTGCCGTTTTCCGTTTCCAGCGTAACGTCCGCGAGGTACGGCGACCAGACTGCATTGAGAGCGTCGCTGTCCGCATAGCTTTCAAAGTCTTCGTATAAGCGATCCGTATAATCGGGGCCCGCCTCGATTTCCTCTTCCGAATCGGAAACGGTGATGTCGTCGATGATGACAGAGCCGCCGTTTTCCAGCTTGATGATGATATAAGCCACCGTGCCGTTGTAATCGGAAATGTCACCGCCCAGCGAAGAAATGAGGAACTGCACCGTCTGCCATTCTCCGTTTCCGGTGAAGGTACGGTAAGCGTATTTCTCGTTGCCGAGGTTCAAAACAAAGGTGAACGTACCGTAATTTTCAGACACTTTGAAGTTGATGCGCACGCTCTTATAACCCGACCAGCTTCCGCCCAGCGCGAGAGATGCCTGCGCCCCCGCACCCGTAGACGTAAGTTTCATTGCCGCGTCCTGAATACCGTCGGTCAGTTCCGCAGTGGCGTTATAGATGTTGGAACCGCCCCAATATGTCTGCAGCGCTTCCGTTGTGCCGTAGGAAGTGAAATCATCGATGATCAGGGTATTTGCCGTATCCGTGCGGAAAGGTGCAAGAGGCAATCCGTAAGAATTGAACACGTTTCCGCCGCCGACGGAAGTAAAGTTGTACCGCGCGTACACAGGCTGGGAAACCTGATCGGAAGTCAGAACGACCGTGTTTCCGGAAAGCTGCGCCGTTGCGGGATAATAGACCCCGTCCGCGCCCGCAAGTTCAAACCCGACGGGTGTACCGTCACAGGTGAGAACGCTGTCACTGCTCATGGTGACGGTGAGTTTGTTCCCTTCTGCACTCGACGATTGATAGAAAGAATATTCCGTCTTTTCGCCGCCGAACAGTTTATACTGCGCCATTTCCACACAGCGGAGCGCAATTTCGCGCTTATCCGTAGGGTGAATATTGGTGAGATCGCCGTGGTCGATGGTAACGATGAGATCGCAGTTTTCGATCTCCGCGCAAGCCTTTTCCTGCGCCTCGCGCAGGTATGCCCAGTTGACGTTGCCGCTGTTGTACCTGGGGAGCTGGATGACGAGGAAGTACAGATCGTCGTCCGCAAAGGTCTCGCGCCAGTCCTTGACAAGCGCTTGCAGCAGGTCTGCGTACTCCATCGCCCACGCGGCGTTGTTTTCGCCCTGATACCAGAGCACGCCGCCCACCGTCATCCCTTTCATGGGCGCGATCATTCCGTTGTAATCGCCGTGTTTC